>SVIK01000093.1 GCA_015069525.1 Clostridiales bacterium
GTTCGGTAAATCCACGCTCGTAAACGCGTTAAAGCTCTTCGTGCGGATTTTTTTCGCCCTTGTGCCCGCTATAATTTTGCCTTGGAATACGATAACAACGTCGCTTGCCACGTCGGAAGACGCGTATAAGAAACTGTCGCGAAGGTTGATTCTACCGTCCGTGTCCTCTTTGTCTATTGGCTGTTGCGAGCCTGTCAAAACGATAGGCTTGGGTGAGTGCTGGATAAGATAAGACAGCATCGCCGACGTAAAAGACATCGTGTCCGTGCCGTGACATACGACGAAACCGTCGTATTTATCGTAATTATTGCGTATCGTTTCCGCAAGCAACAACCAATGCTTGGGCGTGACGTTCGTGCTGTCGATATTGTACGGCTGAACGGTGTCTACGTCGCACGTATCGAAGATTTCAGGAACAAAGCGCAAAAGTGCTTGCGCGCTGATACCAGGGACGAGCCCATCTCCACCCGAGCACGAAGCTATCGTGCCACCCGTTGCTATCAATAAGATTTTTTTCTTCATATTATTCCTCGTTCTTTCTTCGAAGATAATCGCCTGCGTGCAAACGATACGGACAATTGATTTTGTAAATTTCTTGGACGAGCTTTCCGTCCTCCGTTTCGTTGCCCTTGGAATCTATCAGGCTCTCCACCGTAAAAGCTTTTCGAAAATTGTCGTCGGGCGAGAGCACCTCTAAAACGTCGCCTTTTTTGAAACGGTTGCGCATTTGCACGTATGCAAACCCGTCCCCCCCTTCGATAGCGTCTGCAATATAGGCGTAATCCCCTTTCGATTGGCTATCGTCGTAATTGACCGTTTCTTTATTCTCTCCCTCGGCATACGCTTGCGTATACGCGCGGTGCGCCACACGGAAAAGTTCCTCTTCGCTAACGGCGAAATCCTCCCCGTTCATCGCCCTACGGTACGCGTTGATAACGGTAGCAAGATAATAACCACTCTTCATCCGTCCCTCGATTTTGAAAGAGGAAACACCTGCGGATTGGAGCTCGGTTAAGCGGGAAAGCATGTTCAAATCCTTGCTGTTAAAAATATACGTGCCACGCTCGTCCTGCTCGATTGGCAACCATTCCGATTTGCCGTTCGTTGCGTTGAGCGCCCGCACCTCGTATCTCCACCTACAAGATTGCACGCACGCCCCACGATTGGAGGAACGCCCGTCCAAATAATCGGAAAGCAGGCATCGACCGCTATACGATATGCACATAGCGCCGTGCACGAACGCCTCTAACTCCGTTTCGGGGTTAAACGCGTGGATTTCCGCTATTTCAGCAAGGGAAAGTTCGCGGGCGAGGATTACCCTCGTTGCGCCCTGCTCCGCCCAAAATTTAACGGCGTATTTATTCGTCGTATTTGCTTGCGTAGAGATGTGAATATCCAATTTCGGCGCGGTTTTTTTCGCCACGTATACCACGCCAGGGTCGCTGATAATCACCCCGTCTACGCCGATACTTTCCAAAGCCTTAAAATAATCGGCAAGCATGGAAAAATCGTGGTTTTTTGCATATATATTTGCCGTCACGTATACCTTTTTACCTAAACCGTGCGCAAATAAACATGCAGAAGCGAGCTCTTCCAAAGAAAAGTTATCCGCAAACGTGCGCAGGGAAAAATTCTTCCCGCCCAAGTACACGGCGTCCGCCCCAAAATACAAGGCTGTTTTCAGTTTTGCATAATTGCCCGCAGGCGCTAATAATTCTGCTTTCATGATTATCCTCTTTTGCAAGCGGTTATTTCCCTTTATACACGGACAAAGCGACTCCGTCGCCAACGTTGACAACGGACGTGACGAAATCGGTATCTCCCGTGATTACGGAAAGATAGGAACGAATTTTCTCTACGATAGAACGGCGTTTTTGCGGAGTTTCTTCCTCTCCGCTTACCCAACCGAACAAAAGCACGTCGTCGGCAAATAACGTTGCTCCCTTTTTCATGAGCCGTTTTAAATCGAATAAATATTTTTCATATTGCGCCTTTGGCCCGTCTAAAAACACGAAATCGTATTCTCCGTCCATCATTGCAAGAATTTCTCCCGCGTCCCCCAAATAGGCGCGCACACGGTTATCCACGCCAAACTGTGCAAAATTGTTTTTCGCCTCGATATATCTATCCTCTTCCAGTTCTATCGTCGTAAGCGTAGCGTTAGGACATGCCTGCAACATCGCCACACCTGAAAGCCCGACAGCCGTGCCAATTTCTAAAATTCGAAGCGGTTTTGACATAGCAAGCGTCACCAATAAAAATTGCAACGTTTCGTCGTCCGCCACTGGTACGCCTCGTAAAAGCGCGTCCGCACGCTTTTCTTTCAGCGTTTCGTCAATATGCAGTTTTACAAGCGACGCCGTGTATTCCATATTTTTCCTTCGTGTTATACCTCTAATACCGATACGACAATCAAAGGCGATTGTCTTGTCTTTTTATAAAAATAATTTTTGAGTGATTTCTTCACGTAAACAATAAAATCCTCTTTGTCTCCGTGGGCATAATCGTAGCTTTGTACCGCCCTTTGCACGAGCGCGCGAATCTCGTCCTCCGTCGCCGTGTTTTCCGTGTAGACGAAACCGTGCGCTTCTACGATAGGCTCGTTAATCACGTACTTACCCGTCGTGGCGACGGCTATCGTGATTACCCCTTCGGCAGACATCTTCAAGCGGTCTTTCATGACTTCGCTCGTGCCGTAGTTTTCTGCGCCTTCCCCGTCGATAAGCTTCGCTCCGGCAGGTACGTTTTCCCCAAGAATAAGGGACTCGTCCGTGAGCTCCACACAGTTGCCCACTTCCGTTATCAAGATGTTTTGCGAAGGCATGCCAAGCGATTTCGCCAAATCGGCGTGGCGCTTCAAATGACGGTATTCCCCATGCACGGGAATAAAGAATTTCGGCTTTAACAAAGAGTGCAAGATTTTATGCTCCTCTTGACAAGCGTGCCCTGAAACGTGGATTTTTTCCAAGCTTTCGTAAACGACGCGCGCGCCTTTTTTGTACAGATTATTGATAACCCGATATACCATTTTCTCGTTGCCGGGAATAGGCGTTGCGGAAATGATAATCGTGTCGTTTTCCCCAACCGTCACCTTATTAAATTCTCCCATAGCCATACGGGTGAGCGCGCTCATCGGCTCTCCTTGCGAGCCTGTTGAAAGGATAACCAGTTCTCCTTGGAAAAGGTTTTTCGCACGCTCGATATCGATAATTAAACCGTCGGGAATTTTCAACTCCCCAATGCTCTCCGCCGCCTCGACTACCTTGAACATACTGCGCCCTGAAAGCGCTACTTTACGGCGATATTTCACCGCCAAATCGATAATTTGTTGCAAACGGTGTACGTTGGAGGCAAACGTCGCAATAATCATACGACGGTTTACGTTTTCCGCAAATAAATGGTCTAACGTGCTCCCTACCACCGCTTCGCTCATGGTATAACCCGCCCGTTCGATATTCGTGGATTCGCCCAAATACAAGAGGACGCCCTCTTTGCCAAGCTCGGCAATTCGCTTAAAATCAATCGGCTCGCCCGCGACGGGGGTTAAATCTATTTTAAAATCCCCGCTGTGGTAAATAAGCCCGTTGGGGGTGCGGATAGCAAGGGCACACGCGCCTGAAATCGAGTGGTTGACGTTGATAAATTCCACGTCGAACGCGCCCAATTTTATCCTGTCCCCAGCCGTAATAACCTTTTGCACGGCGTTTTGGATTTTATGCTCCTGCAACTTATTATCCGTCAACATTAGCGTGAGCTTCGTCCCGTAAATCGGCGTATTTGCATTTAATTCTTTCATTAAATAGGGCACGCCACCAATGTGGTCTTCATGCCCGTGCGTAAGCAAAATACCGCGAATTTTGTCTTTATTTTGCGCAAGATACGTCACGTCGGGCACAACCGAATCAATCCCCGGCATATCTTCGGCGTTGGGGAAGGTTAAGCCTGCGTCCACCACCACGATATCGTTGTCGTATTCGATTGCCGTCATGTTTTTGCCAATTTCGCCTACGCCACCAAGGAAAATCACTTTTACGGGCTTTTTCTTTTTCCCGCTCGTTTTCGCTTTGGGCATAACGGGCTTTTTCGGCTTTTCTAACTTCTCCACCCTTTCCGCCGTGTTATTCTTCGCCTTTTTCGCCTCTTTTTTCTTTTCAAGATTCTTCTCTTTCACGGAAACGCTTTCTTGCCTATATTCAGCAAAGTCCCCCACGTTAAACGCGGTGCCTTTCGGGTTCGTCTTCTTGCAGGGAATACGTTTTGCTTTTTCTTCCGTCGCGTTTCTTTTCTTTTTCTCGTTTTGCTGTTTCTGTTCTTTCACTTTTCTCCTTATTGCGGTTTGTCCGCCTCATAAAATAGAGAGCCGAAAATATGGAATTATCAGCTCTCGTCAGTATTCGTAATTTTTTATCCTACGTGCATTAGAAGTTGAATTCAACCTTCTTTTCTTTCGTAATTTTGATTTGTCCTTCGCTTAAAAGCTGTTTGATGGATTCGTAAGCGAATTCGTCTGCGTAGTTCACCGTTTCCGCTTTTGCTTTTTGCTCTGCGCCGATTTTCTTCGCCAAAGCGTCTACAAGTCTCAACGCTTTCTTAACGGCAGCGCCACTCTTCACTTTTACAAGGAAAGGCGTGCTTTCGTGCGCCCTTTGGTCGCCCACGTTCTTTTGATGA
>SVIK01000094.1 GCA_015069525.1 Clostridiales bacterium
GTTTCCATTAACATCCACTTTGATAAGATGGAAGCGTTTATTGATTAAAAGCGCATAATCGGTATCTTCAAGTTCTACGATTTGACGCAAGACTATATCGCCCGTAAAGAAGGGAAATCCTTCCGTTATCAAACAACTTAACCGTTTTTTCTGTGCCCCGATACGGAAATTATTCCCAAGCAAAACGTCGTCCTTGTTGCCCTGTTTAAAATCTCCGTATACCCCGAAATCGCCTTTCAAATATACCGCTTCTACGTTCGAATCAAAAGCAAGACAGTTTTTCAACCCCTCCGTCACGTTTTCACCAAACAAAGTTTCGTAAACGCGTTCGCTTTGGTAGTAATCGGATTCAATAATAATATAATTATGCCCTACTTGCAACGCATGCGACACGGGATACGTCAATAGTTTTTTCTCTACGACAGATTCCCCGCAAGGCTCAACGTTTATTCCGTTTACTGATACGCCAATCGTGTTTAAATCTTCCGCTAAAAACGTACAATCGGTAGGCAAAACGTCTATTTCAAATTCATATTTCAAATACAGTTTTCCCGCGTGTCTCTTTTTAAGCAACTCGTTAAAGATGCCCAAGTGGTGCAATTTATCCGAGTACGTAATGCCGTCCAACGAATAACGCGCAAAATCCAACGTTAAATAGTTGGGTACGTTTTCACACACTTCAAACGTCTCAGAAAGTTTCAGCGCTTTCTTCTTTGGCTTTTCTTGATATAATTCTTCGGAAATATACAAAAGCTTGGATTCGCCCTTGCCAAACGCAACGACGGTAGGAAGTGCAGTATACGTATCTTCCAAAACGTTATAGTCTTGGAATCCTTGTCCGTCTTTTAATACAAAAGACAGCGTGGTTGCCTCCCCTAAATTGACGGCATAAATAAACTTCTTCCCCTCCGAATTTTCCCTAACCGTTCCACGCACGGAAGATTTGCCTTGAATAGAATACGGTTGATTCGCTATTATTTCGTCTATCGTCGTGTTGCTTTGTAAATATTCGTACTCGTAGGGCTCTCCCTCCAAATATTGCGGTTTTTCCTCCCACAACAAGACCTTGCCCCCCGCATTTACAAATTCATGCAACAATTTTTCCGTCGTTTTATCCATCGTGTACATCTTGGGAAGGACGACGTATTTATAAGCGCATTTGCCAACGACAAGAGTCGAATCTTCAACACGACCGTATTTTTCTAAAATCGTTTCGTCAATGTAATGATGAGGAATTTGTCTTTGCGAGAAGTCCTCTATCAATTCCATAAACGGAATTTCTATATCCTCTACGCCAAAATAATCGGTTTCGGGGAAACGCTTATAATCGAAATACGCACTACGTATAGGGTGTAAAATGCCAACGTTGACAAGTTCTTTACTTTCCGCCAAGAGTTCTCCAAGCACGGAGAAATAATCGTTAAATTGTTTGAAATTTTTATTCACCCAAGGGTTGCCTTTAAAATAATGTGCGGGGTAATCCCTTTTACGTTCGCCGTAATCGGAATACGGTATATAATGTTGGCACATTAAATTAACCCCCGAAACGTATTGACTTTCTGCAATCAATTTTAATTCCTGCGGGGTGACGTCCCATCCACAACAAGCATACGTTTCCGTCAATACCTGCTTTTTACCCAACTGCATCGCCACGCTTGAAACTTGTTTCCCTGCGAGCTCGCTCGTTATATTTCTACCCAAATAATCTATACCAGGGATATGTTCGTACTCGTAAAAAGGCATAATCCCACCACAGCACCACATTTGTGTTGCCAAAGAGGTTTCTTCAATATAATGCCCCGTTAATTGGTAGCCGTTTTCATCGCACCAATCGTATATTTTTTTTGAGTAATTATTTAATAATAACGATTGCATTGCCTTCCAGAATTTATAACGGAAAGCACGATAACCGTTTTTTTCTACGAATAAAAGACCTAATCCGTCCAACAAATCTTCCCCGTACTTTTCTTTAAAATACGGCGCAAGCATTTTTGTGTACGGTGTGCCCCAACGGAAATACTGCGGTTCGTCCGTGAAGAAGCCTTTTAACCCGTATTTATCACGTTTTCTATATTCTTCGTGCGTCAACGCAATAAACTTATCTACCACCTGTGGATTAAGAATATCCGCCGTTGACGTGGAATAATGTTCGTATACGTTCAAATATTGTATAGCGCGATTCGTTATTTTTGCATTTACACGCAGTAATTCTTCCCCGTCCATCGTATACGAAACCAAAGCGTTCTCGTCGTAATCACCAACGTTATAGGTAAGATATCTATCATGGTTTTCTATGTCTTCCAGCAATTTACCCCCTACGAAACCGCTCGGCCAGCCGTTTTCATCGTAAGCATACGCTTGCATACCCAATTCTTGCGCCTTTTTCGCGCAAGCCTCGACACAATCAAACCATTTTTCCCCAAGATATTCCGTTTTTAATCCGCTACGCGCATGCATGAAAAAACCACCCATACCGTTGGCATCCATCCACTCGATTTGTTCCAACAGACGAGCCTCGTCCATCTCTTCATTCCAAGCCCAAAACGGAATACTTTGGTACTTTCTGTCTATGCGTTTCATAGTTTTTCCTCTTTTTGCTTAACTTGCTTATTATTATAATATAAATCAACCCAAAACACAAGTGTTTTAAAGAAGAAAGGCAAAGCAATTTACGGCAATGCAACAAGTTGACCCTCATTACGAAAACCCTATCTTGCACCTTTTCTTTACCAGAAAATAATTGAAAAGTAAAAAAACGGATTCGTGCATAAATCGCACAAATCCGCGTTTTCTCTATTAAAAAATCCTTCACGTTATTGCATATGTTTGAGTGCAAACTCTGCGCATTTTTGATAAGCGAGCGCTCTGTTTTTATCGCCCGAGGCAAAACGCGTATCCTCCGAGAGAACGGCTATAATTTTCTTTACGTCCTCCTTTTCGGCGGAGATTTTTTCAAGATAACAGGGCGTTTCGCAAGACCTTGGAGGATAGATATTTCCTATTGCGTCAAAAACGTTGAACCCTTTCGGCGTTCCCTCGCCAAGCACGACACGCGTCACCCAAATCTCCGTATCCCTCGTATACGTCTCCGTCAAGCCACTCCAAAGCTTGTCCCCAGCCAAAACGATTGCCGACGGCAACGAGTAGTCGTAAAAGGAGAACTCTTTGCGATTCCCGTATTCCCATGCGCAAATCTCGCTCCCTACAACCTGTGCCCGACTCTCCTCTCGCGTTTCGGGAATGATATCCCATCTCCATTTTGAAAGGTTATCGGCGTCTAAATACGTTTCAACGTCCACGTATGCGTTTGGAAAGTAAGAATTTATCATCTTATATCCCATATCAAGCTGTCCTTGGAACGAACACCCCTCGTACGGGCCTCTTCCTTTCTCGGCTACCCTCCAAAAATGCATCAATATATCTTTGGAAAGTCCCGCAGGACGAGTACAGTCTATTTGGTCACTCCACATAACCGTCTGACGCCCGTTAGCTTTGACGTATTCGTTTATACGATTTATAAAATAGTAGTACAGCTCCCGCTTGTCAGCAAGCCCCGCCTCCTGCATCTTCTTTTTACATTTAACACACTCATCCCAATGGCAAGCCAACGGCGGTTGTATGTCAAGAAAATCAAGCTCGTCGCCACCAATGTGAAAATATCTTCCACCAGGGAAAAGAGAAAGCATTTCAGCGATGACCTTTTCGTACAAAGCATAAACGGCGTCCGTACCAGCGCAAACTGTCCACAAAGTATTTTTCCCCTCTATTTGACAAGAGAGCTCGGGAATAAGAGCATTGAGCTTTTCCGAATGGGCAGGCATATCAAACTCGGGTATAATTTCAAGCCCAAGAACGTCTGCAAAATTTACAATTTCATCTATTTGCTTTTTCGTATAGTAATTGGCAATACGACACTCCTTAGGCAGACAATCCAGCTCCACAGCAATACCCGCCGTATCCGAAAGATGCAAATGAAGAACATTAAATTTCGACTTTGCAATAAGTACCATATCATCAAAAAGGCGTTCCATTGGCACGCTACCTCTTGCAAGGTCAAGCATCATGCCTCTATGGGCAAGCACAGGGAAATCCTTTATCTCCGTATCAGGCACTACTAACGAGCCGTCTTTCTCCGTCACGATGAGCGAAAAGGTTGCAAAAGCGTTGCGCAAGCCCGCGTATGTAAAATATTCAACGAACGTCTTTCCGTCCCGTATGGAAAGGGTATACCCCTCGGGCGTATTAGAAAGGGAATCGCTTTTTTTCGCCGTAATATCGGCATTGCCGTCCCCTTGGGTAAACTTGCATTTAGGCAGAAAACGTGAAAGGAGCGCTATCGCTTTATCACACGAGACCTCCTCCGTGTAAACGGAAAGAGAAGTAGCTATCTGCGTTTGCTTTTTAGGAGAAATGCTCTCCTGTTTTACGTTTGGAAACATATGTATCTCCTTGTAAATTTTATATGGATTGATTATATCATACTTTTCGTTAAAAGTCAAGCACTAATTATTAAACTAACAAGCAAAAAACAGCACACCCTTTTTGGTGTGCTGTG
>SVIK01000095.1 GCA_015069525.1 Clostridiales bacterium
GGAACAAAACCGTTTCCGCTTGGTCTAAAACGTGATGCGCCGTCGCGATAAAATCAGCTTTGCCCTCTTTAAGTAGATTTTCAAAACAAGCGTACCGAAACTCTCTCGCCGTCGTTTCCACGCTCGTTTTCTTCTCTTTTGCCATAGCAAGACAATCCCCGCGAAAAACGTACAAGGGCACGTCCCAAGCGTGGCATACCCCCTCCACAAAGCGCATATCCTCCACGCTTTCCGCTCCACGAATCCCGTGTTCGCAATGCACGGCAGACAAAACGTAGCCATACGTCTTTTCTTGCGTTTTAAGATAATGCAAAAGTGCCATCGAGTCCATCCCCCCCGACGTAGCCACACAAACTTTCTTATTTTTCAATACCGCAAGATTTTTCATAAATACAGTATACCACACCAAAAACAATTATGCAACTCTAATCACGAAAAAAACGGCGATAATCGCCGTTTTTCGTTAAGGTAAATCAATTTCGTACAAATCCTTAGGCGGAAGTGCTTTCGTCGAATTTTCCACGAATTTTTTCACTTCGGACGTCGCTTTTTCAATGGACACGTTCGTCCCTGCGCCAGCCACACACCCACCAGGGCAACCCATGCCCTCGATAAGACAGCCGTTCTTTTTGCCCGCCTTAGCAAGGAGCAACATCTTTTTACATTCTTCCAACCCTTCCGCGTGTTCAATTTTCACTTCTACGTCAGGGTAATATTCTTTAATGCATCTCTCCACCGCGGAAGCAACGCCACCCGCCACGGCATATCCGCGCCCTGCGCCCGTCGCCTCGTGGATAGAACGTTCCCCCTTGTATTTGGTAAAATCGATATTTTTCGCGTCGAAAATCCCTTTCAATTCCTCAAACGTAATAACGAAATCAACGTCGCTTCTCACCGTCTTTCGAGAGGCCTCCAACTTCTTCGCCGCGCACGGTCCAACGAAAACGACCCTCGCCTCGGGCGTACGCTGTTTAATCTTTCTTGCCGTCGCCACCATCGGCGTCAACGATTGCGAAACCTTGTCAATCATCTGCGGGAATTGCTTTTTCGCGAGCATCGCCCACGCAGGACAACAAGAGGTAAGCAGGAACGGGAGTTTCCCCGACACCACCTCGTCCACGTATTGATGCGCTTCGGTTGCCGCCGCCACGTCCGCACCGCTTGCAACCTCGTGCACTTCCTTAAAGCCGATATCAAGGAGCGCCCCTTTAATAATCGCAGGCGTAATCCCTTCACCGAACTGCCCCATAATCGCAGGAGCCACTTCCGCCACGACGTAATCCCCCTTGCGGATAGCGCGGATAAGCTGGAAAATTTGCGATTTATCCGCAATCGCGCCGAACGGACAGCTAACCATACATTGTCCGCACCCTACGCACTTGTCGTTATCAATCTTTGCTCTACCCAATTCATCGGTAGAAACCGCTTTAATTCCGCACGCTTTCGAGCAAGGTCTTTCCTTGTACGCAATAGCGTCGTACGGACACGCTTTTTTGCATTTTCCGCAACGAATACATTTTTCTTGGTCGATTACCGTTTTCCCCTTCACAACGGAAATTGCATTACGAGGGCAAACGGACACACACGCTTTCGCCACACAGCTACGGCATTGGTTGCTCACCTCGTAAATATTATCGGGACACTTATCGCACGCCGAGGGAATAACCTGCATCAAAGGCGGTTCGTAATATTTATCGGAAATATCGCTTTGGTCAATCCCCGCGGTAATATGCACGGGCTTGTCCGCCGGTCGCAAGGACATCCCCATAGCAAGCCGTACCTGTTCGGAAGCAATCGCCCGTTCGCGGTAAATATTCTCCCTGTACCTCGGTTCTTCCGTCGGCGTAATCTTGTAGGGAATCGCTTCAATTGCGTCGTTCACCCTTTCCGGTTCTTCCTCAAACGCAACGCGCGCCACTTCTTTAAAAACCTCATGGCGAAGCTTAACAACGGACGTCTCCAACCCTCTCATGGAATTTTTCTCCTTCGTTTTTTTCTTACCCTTTTATTATACAATAAAAGCGCGGAGTTTGTCAATCTTTCCGCGCTTTATTTTTTCCTATTTATTTTTCTTGTAAAGTTTTATAATTGTATCGAACAGTTAAAAAGGCTGTGCGATACAATTTTTTTATATAAAAGAGGTAAAAAGACATGGAAAATGGAACGAAACGGTATCTCGAAACTATTGATTGGCTCGGCAAGCTTTACGATTATGTAAACGACCAACTTTTCAATGGTGAACTTGTGCGCCCTGTCATCACGGTGCAAACGGATGTGAAAGATAGAGCCTATGGGTGGTTTACGCTTGGTAAGGTTTGGAAAGAAAATCCCGATGACTTTGGAGAATATGAAATAAATATATCTGCTCAATATCTCCACCGTCCTGTATATGATACGGTTGGCACGTTGATTCATGAAATTTGCCACCAATGGGCGAAAGAGAACAATATGCAAGATTGTTCGCGTTCAAGCACGTATCATAATAAACTTTTCAAAAAGATAGCGGAAGAACACGGCTTGAACGTTGTCAAGGAAGACAAAATCGGTTGGGGTAGAACTTCCCTTACGGATGACACAAAGGAATTGATTGACGTATTTCTTCAATATCATCCGTATAACGTTATTTGGCGTTTACCCCCTGTTAAGGGTGGACGTGTTCGTTCTTCAAGTACGCGTAAATATATGTGCCCTTGTTGCGGTATGTCCGTACGTGCAACGAAAAGCGTAAATATTATGTGTGCTGATTGCAACGAGTTTATGCACGAAGATTTTTAAGGCGGTGTAAGTATGGAAAAGTGTGAACTTTGTGGAACGGAAACGGACGAATTGTATGAGTGTGATAAATGCGGACGGCTTGTTTGTGCTGATTGTGGCGGTAAGGTATTCGTGTGCGACGATTGTTTTGATGAGGAAGAAGAAAACAAATCAAGGTTTGGTTGTTTGTTATGAGGAATTATAAAACTGTAACTTATCGTGTTGTAAATAAGAAATCGGGTATTGTTGTTGATATGTTTGGAAAGCGTTCGCGTAAATATGCGAAAGAAGTAGGGTTAAGTCTTGCAAAAGGTACGAAGGTAAGTGATTTGGAAATTTATCATAATATTCCAAATCCATTTTATAAAAAGCGGTAACTACGGAATAAACCGTATTACATAGTCGGGCTGACGAGTCGTTGAAAATTACGACGAAACGGACGGTATAGAGTTTTAACCTCCACTTCTATATCGTTCGTCCCCGAAAAGGGAAAAATAATATGACGGCGGTCTTACGTAAGGAGAAATTTATTATGGCAAACGAAAAGAAAGCAACGGAACTCGAAAAGGCAGTAGAAGAAATGAAAGCCCCTGCGGTTAAAATGACGGCAAACGGCAATCTTGTATTGGAACGCGAAACGTTCAAGACGAAAGATAAACGTGAAATGTACGGTTATTTTGTAAGCGGCAAAGCACGTGGGCGCGATATTAAGGCGGATTTTGTGGCAAAAGACCAAGGCGGTTATGAAACGCTCGATTTGATTTTTGATGTAGCGGAAACGGCGGAATTGTTGATTCGTGAAGAAACTATGGTTAACGCGGACGGCACAAAGACGGCTTACATGGTATACGAGGCGCAAAACGTTGACGAAGACGGTATCGTGTATAAATACGAAATCAAGCCCGCGAGAAAGAGTGATGTAACGAACTTGAACGTTATTTTGCAAAAGCTTGAAATTGAAAAGGCGAAAATGCAAGAAGAACAAGCCAAACAAACGGCTTAAAATTGAAACTGCACTTTCAAAAAGTGTAAAAGAACGAAGAAAAAACTATCCTTTTCGCCGAAATTTGTGCGAAAAGGATAGTATGTTAAGGTGGCGAAATGGCAGGTAAAATCAATAACAAGAGATATTCCGCTAAAGAAAAGAAAGCTTATTATATGGGAATTGGCGCAGGAATTGGTTTTGGTAAAACACAAGGAATCAAGAAAGCTGTTAATGAAATGACAAAAGAAGAAAAACAGTCTTTTTATAATGGTTTCGACGATTATTCATTAAAACAAAAAAAAGGCAGGTAAAAGAAAGTGACAAGGAAAAAAGGCATAGGAAAATCAATATTAAGTATTTTGCTTGCGTTTGGCGTGGTCGCAGGTGGCGTGGTGTTGATTGCACGTTGCGCGGAAGAAGACGAAACGTGTACGCATGAAACGCAAGAAACGCTTTCGGCGGTTTCCCCTACGTGTACGGAAAACGGCAAGACAGCAGGTAAAGTATGCGTGGACTGTGGCGAAATTCTCGTAGAACAAGAAACGATACTCGCCAAAGGTCATACGGAAAAAGACATAGAGGCGGTTTCCCCTACGTGTACGGAAAACGGTAAGACGGCAGGCAAAGTCTGCGTGGACTGTGGCGAAGTAATCGTAGCGCAAGAAACGATACTCGCCAAAGGTCATACGGAAAAAGACATAGAGGCGGTTTCCCCTACGTGTACGGAAAACGGTAAGACGGCAGGCAAAGTCTGCGTGGACTGTGGCGAAGTAATCGTAGCGCAAGAAACGATACTCGCCAAAGGTCATA
>SVIK01000001.1 GCA_015069525.1 Clostridiales bacterium
AGCAAACCCCACGTTAACATTGGTACGATTGGCCACGTTGACCACGGTAAAACGACTTTGACCGCAGCTATCACGATGGTTATGGCTGCACGCGGTGGTGCACAAAAGATGAAGTATGACGAAATCGATAAAGCACCCGAAGAAAGAGCACGTGGTATTACAATTAATACCGCACACGTTGAATATCAAACGGATGCTCGTCACTATGCACACGTTGACTGCCCGGGTCACGCTGACTACGTTAAGAACATGATTACCGGTGCTGCTCAAATGGACGGTGCAATCCTTGTTTGCGCTGCTACGGACGGTCCTATGCCCCAAACGCGTGAACACATCCTTCTTGCTCGTCAAGTAGGCGTTCCTTATATTGTTGTATTCATGAACAAGTGCGACCTCGTAGACGACGAAGAACTTCTTGAACTCGTTGAAATGGACATCAGAGACTTGTTGTCCTCCTACGACTTCCCCGGCGACGATATCCCCGTTATCCGTGGTTCCGCATTGAAGGCACTTGAATGTGCATCTTCCGACAAGCCCGCTGCTGAAATCATTGCAGACCCTGCAGTTAAGCCCGTTCTTGACCTTATGGATGCAGTTGACAGCTATATTCCTACGCCTGCTCGTGAAGATTCCAAGCCTTTCCTTCTTCCTGTAGAAGACGTGTTCACGATTTCTGGTCGTGGTACGGTTGCTACCGGTCGTGTAGAACGTGGTGTTGCTCACGTTGGTGACCCTGCTGAAGTTGTTGGTTTGGTTGACAAACCCGTTGGTACGGTTCTTACCGGTCTTGAAATGTTCCACAAGATGCTTGACGAAGCACAAGCTGGTGACAACGTTGGTGCGTTGCTTCGTGGTATCAACAGAACGGATATTCAAAAAGGTCAAGTTATCGCTAAACCCGGCACGGTTAAGACGGGTACGGAATTCCTTGCTCAAGTATACGTTTTGACGAAGGATGAAGGTGGTCGTCATACGGCATTCTTCAACCATTACAGACCTCAATTCTTCGTACGTACGACGGACGTTACGGGTATGATTGAACTTCCCGAAGGCGTTGAAATGGTTATGCCTGGCGACAACATCGAAATGAAAGTCGTTCTTATTAAGCCCGTTGCTTTGGAAGAAGGTCTTCGTTTCGCTATCCGTGAAGGTGGTAGAACGGTTGGTTCCGGCGTTATCGCAAAAATCATTAAATAATAGATTTTTGATAGCCTAAAATTAAAAGCTATAACGGCTCATCTGCGATTGGATGAGCCGTTATTATTTTATAGTCGTTATAAGAATTTTTACAAAAATTATAAATAAATATACTATTATATTTGAAAAGTAGTGATAAAATATTATATAGAAAAATAAATAAGGACTAAAAACAATTATGAATAAACGTACACAGTTTGATTTTATTGCTTATATGACGCCACCGCCTGAGAATCCGCGTGGTGACGGAAGAAACGACGTTTCTATCGAGTGTCAAACGGACGAACATTATTCAAATATCGTTAAATGCGGTTTTAACGGTACGTCCGCCATTTACGAGTATGATGAAGCAGAGTATGAAAAAGCGCTTACTTTATGCGATAAATACGGCCTTACAATGCTTGTACGCGACCAAAAAGGCTTGGAACAATACGTTGTCAAAGAACTTTGCGTGACGGGTGAAACAGCGGAAGAATGGCTTGCTAAGAATGCAGAGGCCATGAAGAATCGTTTGGATTTATGCGCAAAACACCCTTCGTTTGCTGGCGTTTTAGCAGCTGACGAACCGCATACGGATAAATATCCGCATTTGAAAATTTTGCAAGACTGGTTTAACGAAAATTATCCTGGAAAGGAATTTGAAGTCAACCTGTTGCCTGATTACGCTTCTGCGGAACAACTTTTCAATGACGAGAAGGCGGAATTTACCTATGAAAAGTATTTAGATGATTTCGTAGAGATTGTGAAGCCTGAATATTTGAGCTACGACCATTACGCATTGATAAAGGACAGGACGACTGGCGAGGAATATCTTCGTCCCTCCTATCTAAAAAATCTTGAATACTTCGCAAAAGCCTCAAAACGTATTGGAAAAGAGTTTAAAGTATTTCTTTTAACGCTTGGACATTGGGATTTTAGAACGGTCACTACGTACGAAGAAATTGCATGGCAAGTGTATACGTCTATGGCTTACGGCGCATCGGGCGCGCAAACGTTCACCTATTGGACGTCGCTTGAATACGAGCCGTATAACAATCCTG
Source organism: Clostridiales bacterium (assembly GCA_015069525.1). Taxonomy (GTDB): domain Bacteria; phylum Bacillota; class Clostridia; order Christensenellales; family Borkfalkiaceae; genus Scatosoma. Next base: position 2,238 of record SVIK01000001.1, read on the forward strand.
CAAACGTGACGACGGCGCTTGTTGGGCAAAAAGGCGAGCTTTTGCCTGCTTGGTATGCAATGCAGGAAACGATTGCAGAAGTGCGCTCTTTCGAAAAGGCGTATTTCAACTATCGTTGGGATAAATGTATTTACTTTTTGGCGGGAGAATCGAACAAATTAACCGAGCCTTTGGATAAAAACACGGATGCGTGCTTGATAAAGGCAAAGACGACGGGCGACGTAGTTGTTGGATGTTTCACTAATGAAGCAAACAAGGCTTACTTAATTTCCAACCTTACCGACCCGAAGGATAAGCTTTCCGCGAAAATACAGCTGTATTTTGATAAAGATTATTCCGTTATCGTATGGAAAGACGGTAAAAAGACGGAAACGAATACTAAAAATAAGGAATTATGCTTAGATATTCGTTGTGGATCGGGTGCTTTCATTGAAATTAAATAAAAAGAGAGCGGTTGTCGAAAGATAACCGCTTTTTTACTGCAAAAGAGAATAAAAATGTGTAAATTCTTGCAAAAATAAGCGGAATATGCTATAATTATATAAATATTTGTTATAAGGTGTAAAACGTGGCGAAATCCTTAAAAAACAATTACATAAGGAAAGTTGTTATAGGCGTGATAATCCTCGTTTTTGGCGCGTTTATGGCGATTTTGGAGTGGTTTCCGTTGCCGTTTAGTAAAGACGTTTGGTATAACGCAATTTTCAATAAAACGCTACAACAAATAAGCGGAATTGTCGCAGGAGTGCTTTTTTTACAGTATTTAAACGTAAAGCTGTTCAAAAAACCAACCAAATGGCTGTATCTTATTCCCTGTTTGCTAATTGCCGTCAATAACTTTCAATGGTGGTCTTATTTTAGTGGTTTGCAACGTTTTGTTCGTACAAACGCACTCGATTACGTAATATTTATTATATATTGTCTAAGTGTAGGGATGTTCGAGGAATTTATATTCCGTGGCGTCTTGTTTTCGGTGCTGGCGGGGTATTTCTCTAAAACAAAGAAGGGATTAATTGCAACGTTTGTCGTATCCTCGCTGTTGTTTGGTATAGCGCATTTATTCAATTTTAATATATTGCAGGTATTATATACGATATTAACGGGCGGATTGTTTGCGTTTACGTTGATTAAGACAAAGAATCTGCTTTGCTGTGGGCTTGTACACGCCGTATATAATATTTGTGGGTTAATTATGGATAGTCAGGCTTCGTTAGGGCTTGGGAGTGGCGCAATTATATTCAACGTGGGTACGGTATTGACGATGGGGATTCCCGCTGTGATAATGGTGGCGTTTGTATTGTATTCCTTAATAAAATACCCCGAAGAAGAGCGAAAAACCTTATATGAAAGACTTGGCGTAAACGAAAAGACTGAAAATACGGATAATACGGAAGAAAATCAATAATAAGGATTAAAAATATATCTAAAAGCAAGAAATGACACTAAAAAGCGAAAAACAACGTTCAAAAGGGCGGAAAAACGGCAAAAAATGCCGTTTTTCCGTATTTTTTATGCCAAAACGCGTGAAGGATAGGGCAAATGCAAATATTCGCAAATATGAGTAGTATGTCTAACATAATACCTATGTCTGACATAAACGCCCCTATTTTTTACTACGTCTATCATAATACCTATGTTTGACATAGGTAAAATCCCACAAAAATCTGCTAAAAACGGCTTGACGCTTGTTTTTTATCTGTTATAATGGGCGTACCATAAAGAGTGCGCGAGGGACAAGCCCGTTGACTGCACAGCAACCTACCGATAAGGCAAGGTGCTAAGGCTTGGAAGATGGGTTTATATCTGCGTGGAAACTCATCTTGCGATGGGTTCTTTTTTGCTCTTTTTTGGTGATAGTAGGGCAACTTTTTCGTTGTGTATTGACAAAAGTGAGGACTTCTTATATAATATATATAAGAGGACGTCTTATGATTGATTTAAAAAACGTAGAAAATTATCGTGAAAACAATCGAATAGAGGCAAAAAAAGCGCTTGGTGGGCTTCCAAAAAGTCTTTGGGAGACGTATTCTGCATTTGCGAACACGTACGGTGGCGTTATTTTATTGGGCGTTAAAGAGGAAGCCGATAAAAGTTTGCACGCCGTACGTTTGCCCGACCCTGAAAAACTTTTGGCTGAGTTTTGGGGGATTATCAACGATAAATCCAAGGTAAGCGTCAATATTCTCACGCAAAAGCAGGTGAAGATTGTGGGGGTTGGGGAAAATCGTTTTATCAGTATTCACGTCCCTCGGGCGAGCCGTTTTGACAAGCCTGTTTTTATTGGTAGCGACCCGTTTTTGGGCAGTTATCGTAGGACGGGTGAAGGAGATTATCGTTGTGAAGAGGAAGAGGTAAAAAGCATGATTCGCGACGCTACGAAAGTAGCCGAAGATATGCGTCCGTTGCCCGATGGCGATTATCGCGAACTTGAAAAAAAGAGTATATCTTCCTATCGTCAAGCGGTGTTAAAAAACAGACCGTCAACTTTGTTGGCGCAGTTAAGTGAAGAGGATTTTTTATTCAAGACGGGCGTTATCGCACGGGAGAACACGGGAAAACTTCGTCCTACGAAAGCGGGACTTCTTATGTTGGGGCAATGGAAGAGTATTAAAGAACGTTTTCCTAATTTTAGATTGTTTTTTGAAACGCGCACAAACGAGGGAAAGACGAAAAAGGAATATCGTGAAAACGTATTTTCTTTTTTTAACCGTGTTAGCGAGGATTTTCGGGCAACGTTATTGGATGAAAACGCCTATCTTGCTTCGCTTGAAGCCTTGACGAATTGCCTTATCAACGCTGATTACAATGCAAAAAGCGGTATCTACGTGACCAATAAAAAATCGGGGCTTTCCTTTTCCAACCCAGGCGGATTCCGTATGTCGGTAGACCAAGCAAAGTCGGGCGGTGTTTCCGACCCTCGCAACTTGGGTTTGCTCCGCTTATTCTATTTTTTGGGAGCGGGAAGTGGTACGGGTAGCGGTATTCCAAGTGTCTTTGCTAATTGGTGCAAAAACGGACGAGGCATGCCCGTTATCCGTGAAAGTTTCCGCCCTGAGAGAGTAAACGTGATTTTGCCTTACGCTATGGAAACGGGAAGAAAGAATTTGTTTAAGACAAAAGCGGGAAAACTCTCTTTTGGTGAAGAGGAAAAGAGGGTGATTATAGAGTTTATTACCGAGCGTATCAGCGCTACGGTAGGTGAGATTTCATTGGCACTACATTTGCCGTCTGCGGAAATTAAGGAAATGCTTGAAAAGTTATTAGAAGACGGTGTTTTGAAAAAAGAGGGAAATGCCTACTCGTTAAAGAGCTGAAAATAGACTTTTTTACAAATTTATAGGATTAAATTACAAGAATAAACGAAAGAAATAATTTATTATTATATTAATAAATTAAGAGGGGAAACTATTTATGAGATTAAAGAAGACGATTGCATTATGTTTGTCTATGTTGACGGCGTTTTCCTTTGTCGCTTGTGGCGTGAGTGAGGGTAAAAACGACGATAATTCGTCGCTTCAAGTGAATACGGGGAAAGCCTATGAAACAAGCGCAAACAACGACGTGGAGACGGGGAAGGCTCTTTCCACATCCGCGCGCTTGCGGAAAAAATACGGTTCTTATTGGACCCCGCAAACCGATTATAAAACGATGCCTATCGGCGCATACAACGGTTTACCGCCGAGTGGTTCGCTTGGGTTTGATTATGATTACGAACAAGTATTAAGCGATTATAACGAGCTCGGCGTTAATTACTTGTTTGGCTTATATAATAGCGCAAACCAGAATCTTGAGCATGAAAAAACCACGTTATCGCTTTGTGATGAATATAATATATCCTATCTTTCCAAGTGGAACGCGTTGCATTGGGAAACGGAAAGCAGTTTGCAAAATCAAAAGGCAATCTTGGAAGAGTTGACGAAATATGAAAGCTTTATGGGACCGATTATCGTTGACGAGCCTGGAAAAATGGCTTTCCAAGGTATGGCAACCGCCCGCGATGCGTTTGAGAAAGTGATTGGGGCAAACGCCAACGATTATTTGTATCACGTCAATCTTCTTCCCAATTGGGCAGGGTGCGAGCCTTTGTACAATTTCCAAGCAAAAAATCCGGAAAGCGATTGGGACGTCTATAAAAATTATACCTATAATCAATATTTGACGGATTATATGCAGATATACAATCCCCAAGTGCTCTCTTACGATTTCTATCCTATGGTGGGGGCGGAAAAGGAGCTCAAAGACGGGTATTTTGAAAATCTTTCCGTTATTCGTGAAAAGGCGTTGGAGGCGAATATTCCCTTCTGGACGTTTGTGCAAACGTGCGCGTGGGATTTTAATCAACGCTTGCCAAGCAAAGAAGAGTTGTTGTGGAACGTCAATACTTGTCTTGCTTACGGTGCGAAAGGGATAGAGTATTTTTGCGGTGTAGAGCCTTGGAATAGCACGAGTGCCGAACATTTCTCTGCTTCGCTTTTCTATAAAGACGGCAGTCACGTACCCGTTGTATACGATAGTGCGCTTCTTGCAAATAAGCAAATTCAAGCAATTGACGAAGTGTTGATGTGTTCTAAGAGTAAGGGTGTGATTTTCGTTGGCGATACTCCCGCGCTTTCAAACGGTACGAACAAGACGATGACGCCTTCTACGAGGGACGTGCTTAAAAGCTATAACGAATTGACTTCGGCGTCGGCGTTTCACGCGTTAATCGGTTGTTTCTATTACGAGGGAAAGACGGCGCTTTACGTTGTGAATAACTCGGTAAGCGAAGCGGATGCCGTGAATTTGCAATTTAATAAAGCTGTGCAAGGAACGTACACGCAAGGTGCAACGAAGAAGACTTTCTCGGGTGATACATTGCGATTGACGTTGGAAGCGGGTGATGGAGTGCTCGTTGTGCTCGATTGATAAAAACGCGCTTTACAGCCGAACGGAAAACCGTTCGGCTGTATTTTTTTTGCGTATTTTTTAGGGCGAATATCCTAACGGATATTGACATTATGCACATAGTATTGTATAATAAACGTATGTATAAGGTAAAAATAACGGCAATTAGAAAAACGGAATATCCCGATTTGATGAAGAAATACGAAAACCCGATAGAACATACCTGTGATTTATCTATCGGGCAGAGTTTTATTTCGTCTGGGGAAAAACCGACGGGTTTTTGCGATAGCGCGTGGGAGAGCGTTGCACCGTTCGTGAAAACGCTTTGCGAGGGTGGCGGTAATTTTTACGACGGTTGGATGAAGAACCCTTATTCCGCCATGATATCTTGCAACGACGGCTTTCGTCCCGTTAGTTTTTATTTAGAAAGGGTTGAGGAGAATTCGTAATGGCGTCGATAGAACAAAATGGGACGACTTTTACTTTTTCCGTATTACCGCTTGAAAAACGAGCTGACGGATTTTGGGCGCGCACGGAAACTGCACTTAAAAATCCGTATATTTCCTATCAATATATTGGTGAGGAATTTTCCAAGGAAGAGATAGAAAATTGGATATTCAGTATGTTTCGCTTTCTTGCGGGCGGTTATGCGAAGGAAAGGAGCTTGTCTTTTGAAAAGGCGGGGCTTGCGATAGATTTTTATCCGTATACGGCAAACGGTGGGGACGAGTCAAGGCACGTTCGCCGTGCTAACGATTGTGTAATGGCAATTCGTCTTTTGATGCGCGATAACGGGAATTGGCTGGGTGGCGTATACTCCGTTATGCTACATAGAAAGGAAATAGAATCCTTTGCTTTGGCGTTGCGGGAGGAGTTTGTTTCCGCTTTTGCTCGCTTTGAGAAAAAGAGAGGGAAGTACTTGTTCGTCGGGGTGAGCCCCGAAGGGTATAAAGGTTGTAATTATTGGTATTTAGACAAAACGAAGAAGGTAAAGGCAGGCGATTACGTTTGGGTGATAATGGGCAGACATAAAACCAAACAAATCGTGTACGTGGACAGCGTACGCTTTTGCGACGAGGATACTTCGCCTTGCGAACCTGACGAGGCGAAATGCGTTTTACGGATAGCAAACGATGAGGAAATAAAAGAATATTTAAAGGGATAAGAAAAACCCCGAGTACGGAACTCCGTCCTCGGGGTTTTAATAATTAAAGGAAAGTAATATCGCTCCACATCATATTAGCGCGCGTATTGGCTGCGCCTTCGAAGGGGCGCATGGCAACGCAATGCGCAAGTGTTTCCATTGTGGGATATTGGGCGAATAACTGTCTTTTTAACTGCTCGGCAGGGGTGGATAAAACGTAGCCCTCGCCGAAGAAATAGCTCAAATCGTAATCAACAGCCGTTTCGTCGTCCTCTTCCGCGGAATAATATTCTTCTACGTAATTTTCGTAGATATAATTATAATATTCGTCCGCTTCCGATTTAGGACCTGCAATACAGCTTGTATACCCGATAAACTCCATATTTCTCACGACGTTGTCGGGGCGGGAGAGGAAGTTGATAAACATGGTAGCCGCTTCCACGTCGCTACAATCTTTTGTCAACGTCCAGCCGTCAAACCAAAGATTGCTAACCGATTCAGGTATAGCGTAATTCAGCGTGATAGGGTTGGCAACGGGGTTTTCCTCGTCTGCGCCTTCGGCGTAATCCATTACGTATACGCCGTCACCGCTCCATTGGTAATTGACGGTTATTTTTCCTGCAATCGTATCGTTTTTGCCTTCGTCCGTTTCAAAGCCGTAAAGATTGTCCGTGATAGACATCAGTTTCTTTTTTACGGCGTTCATCGTGCTTTCTTTCGTGTCGTTCATGATTTCCGTTAATTGCGCTTGATAGACGGCGAGGGGAATATTCCCTTTCTCGTATTCCGCTTTCAGTTGCAACAATTCGTCTTCATAAAGCATAGCCAGCCCAACGAAATAGGTATCGCGAATATTATTTTTCGCCGTAATCTTGTGTGCATATTTTTTGTTGGTAAAGATATCCCAGCTCTTTACGTCGTTTTCGTCTACAAGTTCGGGGTTATACACAAAGCCCGTCGTGCCCCACATATACCCTGCGGAATATTCCTTCCAAGAATCCGTCTTTTCACCGTCGATATAGTTGGTGGAGAAGGTGCTGTCGATGTAGGGGGATACGTATTGAATATAGTAGTTCGTTTCCACGCTTTCGTCGAAAAAGGAAGCGGGCAATTTTTGGATATAGCCTTCTTTTGCGAGCTTCATAATCATATATTCTGACGGGCAAACAAGGTCGAAGCTGTCGCCCATTTTCAGCATACTGTAAAGCGATTCGTTGTCGGGCGCGGTGCAATACTCAACGCGGATTTTTTTGCCCGTTTGTTTAAAATACCAATCTTCAAACTCGGCAATCATCGGGCTGTTGGCGTCCCCGCCGTCAATGTATTCCGCCCAGTTTGCCACTTTCAAAACGGGAGTTCTTTCGCAAGCGACTCCGCAAGAAAGAATAAAGGAAAGGGTAATGCCCAAGGCAATATATTTTTTCATTTTCATTGTCTTTTCCCTGCCTTTTTGCCCGTGCGTACGTTCATTACGATAACGGCAATTACGATGATGAGGAAAATAATCGCCGTAAACGCCCAATAGGAAGATTTGATAACTTCTACTTGGCTTCCCTTAGAAAGGCTGTAAATATGCGTGCTTATCGTATCGAAAGTATTCGGTTTCGTGTATTCCGCAATTACGTAATCGTCCAAAGAAAGGGTGACGGCAAGCAAAAAGCCTGCGATAATCCCTGGTAAAATTTGCGGGATGATTACGGAAAAGAGCGCTTTTGTCGGCGTAGCCCCCAAATCGAGCGCCGCTTCGTATAAATTATTATCCATTTGTTTGAGTTTGGGGATAATGGAAAGCACGACGAAAGGAGTGCAAAGCACCATTTGTCCGAAAATCAGGGGTACGTAAGTGTATTTAGGCAACCCGATTGCCACCACGAGGAAAGCAAAGGAGATGGCTGTCACCACTTCCGCGTTGATGATGGGGATTTGGTTAATGCTGTTCAATGCGGAAGCCGTTCTTTTCTTGGAATAGAAAATACCGATAGCACCGATTGTACCAAGTAAAGTGGAGAGAGTAGCGACGACGATAGCAAGCGCCAACGTTTGTAAAACGATAGGCAAAGGCTGATTGTCCATATTAAAGAAATATTCATAATGGTCGAGACTGAACCCGTTCCAAGAGCTAATCGTATCCGACGCGTTAAAGCTGTATACGGTAAGAAGCATAATGGGCGCATAGATAAATAAGATGATTAAGCCTACGAATAACCATTTCAAACAAGATTTGATTTTTACCATAACGACGTACCTCTCGTATTCGTTTCCGATTCCGTGCTAAATCCGCCCGTAGCCCAAGTAATGAGGAACATAAGCGTCAATAACAACAGCGCCGTCACCGAGCCGATATTCCATAAATCGTTTCTAAAACATTCGTCTATGAAAGAACCGATAATTTTGGTGTGGTTGAACGTCATATAATTGGATACGACGTAGTTCGTCATAGACGGTAAAAATACCATAGATATCCCGCTCATAATTCCTGCTTTGGAAAGGGGCAAGGTCACTTTAACAAACGCTTTTGCGGGTGTTGCGCCAAGGTCTTTGGCGGCTTCAAGGTAGCTTTTATCAATCTTAATAATCGTGGTGTAGATAGGTAAAATCATAAAGGGGAGGAAGTCGTACACCATACCAAGCACGGTGTTAAAGATGTTCCAACCTGGTTTGTTGTAAATACCAATCCACTCCAACAATTCTTTCAGCGCGTTGATACGGAGCACGAAATTTACCCACATCGGCACGATGAATAAGAGCAATAAGCCGAACTTATTTTTTAATTTGCAGTTAGCGATGATATAAGCGATAGGATAGGCGATAAGCAAGCATACGATTGTGCTTGTGAAAGAGATGAACAAGCTTTGCAAAATCGTCTTAAAGCGTGCCGTTTGAAAAAAGCTGTCGCCACCGCTTCCGCTGAAAAAGATTACAAGGTTTTCAAAGGTGAATTTACCGTTTGCGTCGGTAAAGGCGTAATACACGATAATAAGCAAGGGAACGACGACGAAGAACCCTAAAAACAAACCGTAGGGTATCGCCAACAATTTCCTTGAAAAACGTGGACGAAATTTGGTGTTTGTCATTGTTTCTTGCCCTCCGCAACTTTCAGCGAAAGCTTGATTTTATCTTTGGGGATAATAAGGCTGACAAGGTCGTTTTCGTTCCACAAGTCTTCGCAAGCAAGTACGTAATCTTCTTCGTTTTCCGTACGTACGATATAACGGTAATATTCACTCTTATAAATAAGCGAGATAATATTCCCTTTTGCTCCGCCCTCGTCGAGGTTGTCGCTCATGGTGATGTCGTGTAAACCGACTTCCACGTTTACTTCCGTATCGGTGAGGTCGATTTTTTCACCTTTTGCCGTAATAAGATATCCTTCTTCGTCCAGCACGCTTCCAGGATACAATTGCGTGACGTCGCACTCAAATTCTCCGTCGCCAAACTCTACGGTGTTGCGTTTTGTAATAACGCCGTTGAAACGGTTGACGCGGAATACCTTTTTCATGACGTGGATACCGTCGGGTTTAATGGAAAGGCTAACCTGCGAACCGAGCGTCGGCGCCTGCGTGCTTTGGATTTCAATTTCATATCTTCCGCATTGTACCAAAATTTGGTAATGCATGCCTTTGAAGATAACGGAGGTGACTTTGCCTTTTAAGGGCAACGCATCGGGGGGGAGAATTTCCACGTCTTCGGGACGAACGACGACGTCTACGGGCTCGTCCTTTTCAAATCCGCCGTCCAAACACGCAAACGTCTTTCCGCAGAAACGCACTTGTCCGTCTTTGGGCATCACGCCGGAGAAAATATTGCTTTCACCGATGAAGTCTGCCACGAAGGTGTTTTTCGGCTCGTTATAAATGCTTTCGGGCGTACCGATTTGTTGAATTACGCCGTCTGCCATAACGACGATGGTGTCCGACATAGTAAGGGCTTCTTCTTGGTCGTGTGTGACGTAGATAAAGGTGATGCCCAATTTTTTGTGCATGGCTTTGAGTTCCAACTGCATTTCCTTGCGCATCTTCAAATCGAGTGCGCCAAGCGGTTCGTCGAGAAGCAAAATTTCGGGCTCGTTTACAATTGCGCGCGCGATAGCGATACGCTGTTGTTGTCCACCTGAAAGGGTAGCGATGCTACGCTTTTCAAAACCGCTTAAATCGACGATTTCAAGCGCTTTTTTAACTTTTTCTGCAATAATAGCTTTCGGGAGTTTTTCTAAACGAGTTTTTTCATTACCACGTTTATCCACGTACGTCGTTTCCACGCGTTTTTGTTTAAGCCCAAACGCAACGTTTTCAAAAACGTTGAGGTGGGGGAAGAGCGCGTATTTTTGGAAGACGGTATTGACAGGGCGTTTGTTGGGGGGCAAGTTGCTGATATCCTGTCCGTTAAGCAAGATTTGTCCGCTTGTAGGCATATCAAAGCCTGCAATCATGCGCAAGGTCGTCGTTTTGCCACACCCCGAAGGACCGAGGAAGGTGACGAATTCGCCTTTGCGCACGTAGAGGTTCATATTCTCCACGACGGAAACGCCGTCAAATTGTTTGCATACGTCAATAAGTTCGATTATTTTACGTTCGTTTTGATTGTTAGCCATACTATTTTCTCCTGAAAGAAATCATTGGTGTTGTTATATTTAGAAATTGGGTGGGGTGGACACCCATAAAAATCTTGCTTTGCCCTTTCCTTTATTTATAATAGAATGCGGTTTGTTGGCGGGATAATAAAAAGCTTCTCCTTTTTTACAAGCGTAGCGCTTGTTTCCAAGGACAACGGCGATTTTTCCTTCCAAAACGTAGCCGAATTCTTCGCCTTCATGCGGGATGTCGCTCGCGGTGGAAACGTCTTCTGCCAATTCCACGAGGACGGGTTCCATCATGTTTTTTTGTGCGTTGGGGATAAGCCAATTCCATTTCATACCCTCGGCGTCTTTTTCAATAAATTCTTCTTTGGAAAAGACTACCTTTTCGCCCGTTTCTTCACGGAAGAATTCCGCAAGGTTGCTTCCTAACGCGGAAAGAATATCCGTCAAGGTGGCGATAGAGGGGCTGTTTAAATCGTTTTCAAGCTGAGAAATGTATCCTTTCGTCAATTCGCATCTATCGGCAAGCTCTTTTTGCGTCAATCCAAGCTGGTTGCGCATTTGTTTAATTTTTTCGCCTAAATCCATGCTTTACCTCGTAAAAAAATTCCGTACAAGGACGGTTTGTTAATAATAAACACAAAGTTTAGTGAAAATAAACTTTTTACGAGTTTTATTATAAATAAAGATAGGTATAATGTCAATCGTTTAAAAGGCATTTTGTGATATTTTTTACAAGGTTAGAAGAAAAAAAGTAAAAAAATATCCCCGAGAGGGGAGGAGTGGTTTCTTTACACACGAAAAAGAGGTCTGCCCATGGGCAGACCTTCATATAATAATATGATTTCCGTTTTAGATTAGTTCAAAGCAGCGAGTTTCTTTGCAAGCTTTGCCTTTCTGTTGTTTGCGTTGTTCTTATGGATAACGCCTTTGGTTACTGCGGAGTCGATTGCAGAAACGGTAGCGGGATAGAGAGCCGTAGCTTCTTCCTTGTTGCCAGCGTTTACAGCTTCGAGGAATTTTTTAACTTGCGTTTTCAAAGCGGATTTAATAGCTTTGTTTTGCATCGTTTTCTTTTCGATAACCAAAACTCTTTTCTTTGCGGATTTAATATTAGGCATAAGTATGTTCTCCTTGTAGTTCCGTTTTTTTCTTGCACCAATTCAATTGCGTAGATTATTTTAGCATAATTTTATAGGAAAGTAAACTGTTTTTAGGGTGTAAAAACGGAAAAAGAATAAAAAAATCATTTTTTTTCGCGGTAGGTATAGAAAAATGGGTATTCCACACGGCGGTATCGCTTTTTTTGATAGTGGCATTGGCGGATTGACCGTTTTAGCGGAGTGTCTAAAACGTTTGCCTAATGAACTTTTTTATTATTACGGGGATAACGCTCGCGCGCCGTACGGAAATTTACCACCCGAACGCATTTACGGCTACGTGGAGGAAAGCATGGAGCTTTTTGCGTCGTTGCATGCGCGTGCGGTGGTGCTTGCGTGCAACACCGCGACGGCGGTTTGCATTGAAACGTTGCGCAAAAAATATGCCTTCCCCATTATCGGGGCGGAGCCCGCCGTATTGCCCGCGGTAAAAGCGAGCGACGACGTTTTGGTCTTATCCACGTGCGCCACGCAAAGTAGCGCGCGTTTTTCCCGCCTTTGCCAACGGGTAAAAAAGCAATTTCCAACCGTCCGTCTTACGCTTGCACCTTGCCATGATTTGGCAAAAGAAATAGAAAATCACGTCTTGGATAGCGCGTATTCCTACGCCCCGTTTTTGCCAACGGGAAACCCGTCGGCGGTAGTGCTTGGATGCACCCATTACGTCTACGCAAAGGAGCAGATACAAAAGCACTATAATTGCCCCGTTTTTGACGGCAACGAGGGGATAGCAAATCGCCTCGTTGAGAGGCTTTTTTTAGCTGAAAATACGGTTGCCGAGCAAAATATTAGGGACGAGCGACCACTCGTGACTACGGCGCGACCACCCAAAATCTACTTCCTTGGAGGCGAAAAAAGTCGAAATTTGCGTGTTTTCGAACATATGTTCGCGAAATACTCAAAATGAGTGGTTAAAAAACCCAAAAATTTCAAAAAAATTGGAAAAATTTTGTTCAAAAGTGTTGACAAGTGGTTAAAAGTGGGTGTATAATAATATCACGCATGAATTTTCGTTGCGCGAGATTGAAGTAAGGAGGAAACGTGAAATGTTCAAAGGCGTGTTCGAGCATCAATTAGACGACAAAAACAGACTGCGTATTCCTTCGAAATTCAAGAAAGAATTGACGGGGGAACACGGTGAAAAAACGTACAGCTTTTTCCGCGGTATGAACCGTTGCATTTGCGTAATGAGCGACGATTTGCTTGACGATACGATAAGTTCGTTATCGGAGGAAGGGATTTCCGAATCGAGCGAAGCGTCGACGCTGTTTTTCGGCAACATCTTTTCAGCAGAAGAGGACGGGCAAGGGCGTGTGACTTTGCCTTCCGCCTTAAAGAAAATGGCGGGAATCCAAAAGAACGTTGTCACCCTTGGTAGAGGTAGACGTTTAGAGATTTGGGCGGCTGAAAAATACTATGAATATATTGAAGGCGTGGATTACGACGCAGAATTGAAGAAATTGGGGATTTAAACGATGTTGGAGTTTTCGCACAAACCCGTAATGCTGGAAGAATGTATGCAAGGGCTGAACTTGAAAGAGGGCGGGGTATACTTTGACGGCACGGTTGGCGGAGGCGGACATTCTTACGAGATATTAAAGCGCACGTCACCCAACGGAAAACTAATTGCAACCGATTTAGACGACGAAGCCATTTCGGCGGCGCATAAACGCTTGCAACCGTTTGCGGGTAGATTTCAAATTTTCAAATCGAATTATAAAGATTACGAACGCGTATTCGATATGGCGGAAATCGATAAAATCGACGGTGCGATTTTGGATTTTGGGATATCCTCTCACCAAATCGACGATGAAGAGAGAGGATTTTCTTATAGAATGCCCGACGCGCCCCTCGATATGCGTATGGATAGAAGCGCACCGCTTACGGCGGAAATCATCTTGAATACTTATTCGGAAGACAAGCTCGCGCGGATATTAAAAATGTACGGCGAGGAAACGTTTGCTCGACAAATCGCGCACGGCGTTGTAAAGGCACGCGCGGTAAAACCGTTAAAGACGTCGGGGGAGTTTGCGGAAATCATTAGAAATAATATTCCTGCAAAATTCCGTTTCGGAGCGCCTTGTGAAAGAAAGAGTTTCCAAGCGCTTCGTATCGAAGTGAACGGCGAGTTGGACGGCTTGTACGAATTAACCTTGTCTTTGACAAGAAGATTAAAATCGGGTGGACGAATCGTAATTCTTACCTTCCAATCGTTAGAGGATAGGATTGTAAAAGAGGCGTTCCGTTATTTGGAAAATCCTTGTAGATGTCCGTCGAGTTTTCCCGTATGTACGTGCGGAAAGAAACCGGAAATCAAGGTTATCACGAAGAAGCCGATTACGGCTTGCGAACAGGAATTGGAAGAAAATTCTCGAAGCAAATGCGCAAAATTGCGTATTGCGGAAAAATTATAATACGAAATCCCGCTTGGTGAAGGTTAAGGAGTGGGAAAAAGAAACACGGAGGCACAGTTATGGCATTTACGGCAGAGCTTGAAAGAGCGCAAACGTTGAACGCACAAAAAATCGCAGAAGAACATAATGCGATGATAAAAGAACGTTATCGCAGATTGCAAGATGCAGAAGCAGAACAATTTGCAAACTCTACGCAAGATTACACCGCGCAACAAACCCGCGCGTCTGTTTTCGCGCCCGTTGCGCCCACGTACGTGAACGCTCCTGCGGTGGAACAAACTCCGCAAGTGACGGAATTTGTACACGCTCGCGTAGAATCTCCCGTGTTTACGACGGAAAAATTTAACGGTATGCAACAAGCGGAAGCGGTAGCGGTTGCGCCCGTAGCCGTACAACCTATGCAAGTGGCGCACTATGCGCCTGCGCAAGCGGTAGAACAAGAAACGCAATTTGCTTTTACGCCGATGGCGAAGAAGATTTGTATTGCCTTTGCGGCGACGGTCACCGTAATGCTTTCGGTGATTGGTATCAACACGGGTATTATCAAGCGTAATGAAACGCGTATTCAAGATTTGGAAAGACAAGAACAGGCTTTGCGCCTTAAAAATGAGGATTTGGATAGACGTATCGAAGAAGCGACAAGCGAAGAAACGATTATCCAATACGCACAAGATAAGGGTATGATTAAGGGCTGAGAAAAGTCACTAATACGAATAAAAGAAGATTGCTCAATAACGGGTAATCTTTTTTTATTTGCGTTTTCCGTTTCGCTTGGTGTTTTTGGTTATCATTTCACCACTACTTTAATACAATAATATAGTAAAAAGTAGGGAGAATAAATATCATAAAAAAGAAAGAAACAGACAAAAATGCCTATTCCGTTTCCGTTTTGCGTAGGCGTATGCTTGCCGTGACGGTGGCGTTTGCGATACTTTTTTGCTTTCTTGTCGGACGCTTTTTTTACGTGCAAGTCGTTTGGCAGGGGGAGCTAAACTATCGCGCGCTCGACCAATGGACAAGGGAATTGCCAATTATAGCGGAAAGGGGAAAAATAACCGATAGAAACGGCGTGGTTTTGGCGGATAATACGTCCGCTTATACCGTTTTTGCGCGCTCTAACGCCGTAAAAAATAAGGAAGAAACGGCGAAGACATTGGCGCAAACGCTATCAATGGACGAAAGCACGCTTTACGATAAGCTGACGAAGAAAAAAGCTTCGGAAATTACCGTCGCAAAAAAGATAAGCAAGACGGAGGTGGAGGCGCTTTCCAAGCTTTCCTTGGAGGGCGTGTATTATTCCCGTGATAACGTGCGCGTGTATCCTAAGCGGGATACGCTTTGTCAAGTGCTCGGCTTTACGTCGGGAGATAATTTGGGCGTGTCGGGGATAGAAAAATACTACGAAAAATCACTTGCGGGGAAAAACGGGGAATTATTATACGAAACGGATTTGGTCGGCATTGAAATCGAGGGGAGCGTAGCTACGTATTTGCCAGCGGAAAAGGGGTACAACGTAGAGCTAACGATTGATTACGGCATACAGGAAATCGTAGAAAGCGCCTTGAAAAAGGTTGCGTCCAATTCTTCGCCCGTATCGGCGGAGTGTATCGTCTTGGACGTCAACAATTTTGAGATTTTGGCAATGGCGAATTATCCTTCGTACGATTTAAACGATATTCCAAGAGATGATATCGACGCGTTAAATAGGCTTTCGAGGAATACGATAGTTTGCGACGTATACGAACCTGGTTCTACTTTTAAAATTATCACCTCGGCGGCGAACATTGAGGAGCATTTACAAGGGAATCCCAAAGCTTTTTCAACGAAATACGTATTTTCCAGCTCCCGCACGCGAAGCGTGGACGGCACGACGGTTAAGTGTTGGAGCAATCACGCCAACGGCAAACACGCCAATCAAACGTTAGCGGAGGCGTTAAATAATAGTTGTAATCCGTGCTTTACGGACATGGCGCTTGCGCTTGGCACGGACGTCTTTTACGAGTATTTATCTGCATTTGGTTTTGGGAAAAAGACGGGGATAGATTACGGAGGTGAAGCGTACGGTCTTATGATGCCTCAAAAGGCGGTGCGTGCTTGTGATTTGGCTCGTATCGGTTTTGGACAAACGATAGCCGTATCCGGTTTGCAGTTGGCTTGCGCAACGGCTTCTGCTATCAACGGCGGGTATTATTATAAACCGCACCTTGTCAAACGGATATATGCAGACGACGGGTATGAAACGTTGAACGTAGGCGCAACCTTGCAAAATCGTACGGTCAGCGAAGAAACGTCAAAGATATTGGCGAAAATGCTGGAAGGCGTAGTCACGCAAGGTAGCGGTAAAAAAGCGGGGGTAGAGGGGTACAATATTGGCGGTAAGACGGGTACGGCGCAAAAATTCGAGGACGGGCATATCGCCCAAGGCAAGTACGTTTCGTCGTTCGTGGGCTTCTTTCCCGTGGAAAACCCGAAATACCTTACGCTCGTCATCGTAGACGAACCACAGGGCGCGTATTACGGCTCGGTTGTTGCCGCCCCTTGCGCGGGCGAAATTTTTCAAGGTATTATATCGTTGAAAAATATAAAGCCTAATAACGGAGAGGGTTAACGGCGATGGAAGAATTGATTATTCTCTTAAAGGATTTTTTATGGAAAAGCAAAACGTCCCGTTATTAAACCGTGTTAAAGAAATTGTAATTTAGTGTTGACAAATTAAAAAAAATATATTATAATAAAGTTATTATGCAGTAAAAATTGCAAAAAAACGAAAAATGAGGAAAAAAACATGTGGAAAAACGACGTATTTGCTTGTGTTGACGGAAAGATGACTTTCGACGGGTACATAAAGGAATTGGAGAAATATCTTGTTGAAAATCACGTGACCAAACAGAACGTATGGGAACTGTTCGTGAAGCAATTTCGCGATAAAACGGATACTGACTGGCGTTGGCGTGGGGAATATTGGGGCAAAGCAATGCGTGGCGCCGCGATGCTTTATAAAGCAACGAAGGACCCTGCTATTTATGACGCAATGAAAGCTACGATAGAAGATTTGCTTTCCACGCAAGAGGAAAACGGTAGAATTTCTACCTATCCCGTATCGCTCGAATTTAACGGCTGGGATATGTGGGCGAGAAAATATATTATTTTAGGCAACCTGTATTTCTACGAGGTTTGCGAAGACGAAGCGTTTAAGGAAAAATTATTAAACGCGCTTGTAAAGCACGCCGATTATATCGTGGCGCACGTAGGCGAAGGGGAAGGCAAGAAACCCATTTTGAAAACTTCGGACGCTTGGGGTACGATGAATTCTTGCTCCAATTTAGAGCCGTTTGTAAAACTTTACAAAATTACGGGCAAACCCGAGTATCTTGAATTTGCCGAATATATCGTCAGCACGGGGCTTTGCGACGGGGCAAACTTGATTGACCTTGCTTTAAAAGGTATACCGCCTCATAAATATCCGCATCCCAAGGCATACGAGATGATGAGCTGTTTCCAAGGCTTATTGGAATTGTATACCGTCACGCGTGACGCAAAGCAATTGGAAGCGGTTGTAAAATTTGCCGATTTGGTATACGATAACGAAGTGACGATTATCGGGACGGCGGGTTATGAAGGGGAAATGTTCAGCCACGGCGCGCCTGGGCAAACGGAATATTCCGAGAAAGAGGTATTGGAAACGTGTGTGACGGTCGTTTGGATGAACCTTTGCTTCCGCTTGTTGGAAATCACGGGTGACGCAAAGTATGCCGATTGGTTGGAATGCGCTTCCCTCAACGCTATGAACGGTAGCGTAAATAACAAAGACCAACTTTCTATTCGTTCGGCAAACTGGGACCCTCGCTACGTGGATGCAAGCTTGCCTATGGAAGAATGGCCGATGTACACGGGCAAACGCCAAATTTTGCCTTTCGATAGTTATAGCCCGCTTGTAAATGCAAATAGAGGACAATTGATTGCCGGTTTCAATATCATGGAAGACGAGCAAATTTACGGTTGTTGCGCATGTATCGGTGTGGCAGGGCTTGCGATGGAAGAACTGTTTGCCGTTATGAAAACGAAGAATGGATACGCAGTAAACCTTTACGAAGACACGATTGTGGAAACGAGCGATTGTCGTTTGTCGATTGTACGTGATAAAAAGACGTTTGCCGTGAAGATTGCAGTAGAGAGCGAAAAGGAACAGACGTTGAAGTTGCGCGTTCCCACGTGGACGGAGGGTTATCAAGTCTTTGTAGACGGCAACGAAGTTGCGGTGGAAGAAAAGGACGGGTATTTCAAGCTTGCCGTACAAAACAACGTGGTGGAAATTGCGTTCAATGCGGTTGTGAAAATGCTGAAATATCACGATAAAATTGCCTTCAAGAAAGGACCTTACGTGTTGGCTCGCGACCAAAAATTAGGCGAGGATATCACTACGCCCGTTTCCCTCGCGGAAAAACTGACGATTAAAGCGTATAAGAACGAGCTTTTCGACTGTGATTACGCTTATAAATTGCAAACGGCAGACGGAGAGATTACCCTTTGCGATTACGCACACGTTGGTAAGGAATACGATAGTGAGGATTGCAATATCAGCGTTTGGCTTGAAAAGAAAATGTAAATATATGACAGCCGTATCGAATACAGCGATACGGCTGTTTTAATGCGTGGTAAACGATATTTAGAGTACTAAAAAGGAAAAAGTATAAGAGCTTCTTGACATTTGTTAAAAAGTGTGTTAAGATAGATAAAAATTTTGGTGGGATAGAAAAATGGACTTTATTTGGCTCAAAGAAGAAGAAAATAATTCGTACGCGCAGTTCAAGGCGAATTTCGATTATAAAAAGGGAAACGTAAAATTATCCGTTTCCGCCGATTATAAGTATGAGGCATACGTTAACGGCGTTTTGGTGAGTAATTGCCAATATGCCGATTTACCTACCTATAAGAGCGTAGATAGCGTAGATATTACCGCTTTTCTCCAAAAAGGAAATAACGAATTGACGATAACGGCATTCCATATGGGAGAAGATTTCTCTTCTTGTCGTCCGCAGACGGCAGGGGTTGCTTTTAGCGTAGAAAACGAGGGAAAAACGCTTGTCAAATCGGGCGAAGATACGCTGTGTCGTAAGGCAAAAGGCTACCGCCCTGGCGGTATTATCACGGCGCAACTTGGCTACGGTTGGAATTACGATTGTACGGACGAGGGGGGAGCTTGGGAAAAGGCACGTTTAACCAAGGCTGAAAATACGCTTGTGCCCCGTCCTATCCCCGCACTTGCGATTGGAGAACCGATGCCTGTCGTCGTTTGCGCACAAGGTATTTTTCAATACCGTGAAGGAAAAACGGCAGGGGAAAAGGCGCAAAACGCGTGGCTGTCCACTCTGCGTTTTGCGGGAATGACGGGAAAAAATAAAATTACTTCCGCCGATTTGCATGTACCGGTGACGTTTAAGGCAAACGGTGGCGACGGCGTTTTCGTTATCGTCGATTTGCAAAAGGAAACGAGCGGTTATCCCGTGCTTTCCGTTACGGTAGATAAACCTTGTAAAGCAATCTTTGCTTGGGGCGAACATCTTGCCGACTTACGTATCCGTGCAGAGCGCGAAGGACGTAATTTTGCTTCGGAATACACGTTCAAGAAAGGGGAAAACGCTTTTGCGGGATATATTCACCGTTTAGGGTGCAGATACCTTTGTTTATTCGTGGAAAACGACGAGGTGACGATAAATACCTTGACGGTGCGTGAGGCTACGTATCCGTTTAAGATGCCGAAAAAGGATTTCGGGGATAGATTGCTCAACCGCATTTACGAGGTGGGGCGTAGAACGATGCAAATTTGTGCACACGAGCATTATGAGGATTGTCCTTGGCGGGAGCAAGCGCTTTACGGCATGGACGCACGCAATCAAATGTTGTTTGGCTACGGTGCGTTTGAGGAATACACGTTGCCCCGTGCCGTGCTTCGTTTACAGGCGTATTCTACCCGAGAAGACGGTTTGCTTTCCCTTTGTGCACCTTCTCGCGCAAAAATTTGTATTCCTTCGTTCAGCTTGTATTGGGCGATTGCCGTATATGAAAACGCACAGGTGGATTACGACGAGGCTTTCGTGAAAGAAATGCTTCCCTACGCTGATAAGATTCTAGAGAATTTTAAGCGTCGTACGACGGAAGCCGGCGTGACCTGCTTTAAGGAAAAAGACTATTGGAATTTCTATGAGTGGAGCGAGGGCTTGGACGGCGGTACTATCTTCCGTGAATACGAAATAGAGGAAACGACGGACTGTATTTTAACGACGCTTTCGTTTATGGCTTCGCGTGGCGTTGCAAAGCTGTATAAGCGTGTGGGAGATACGGCGCAAGCGGAAAAGTGGTTGCATTACGCGGAAAAAGTGCAAGGCACGATAGAGGCGTTTTACGATAAAGAAAAAGGCTTATACGCTTCGTTTATTAAGCAGGGAGAAAAGTACGGTTGGCATGCGCATACCCAAGCGATTGTATTGCTTGCCGATATCCCCGAGGAGAGAAAGGATTCTCTTTGCGAGGTCTTAAAAAATCCCGATGGGAAAGTAGTGGATATGACGTTTGCCGCGTTGCAATTTAAATACGACGCTATCGTTGCGTGCCAAGGGGATATAAATTGGTGCGTGGACGATATTTGTAAACTGTTTGGAGATATGCTTTTCCAAGGCGCAACCAGCTATTGGGAAACGGCTTTGGGTGAGGCGGATTTTGACGATGCGGGCAGTCTTTGTCACGGCTGGTCTGCCGTTGGTTGCTACGTTTTCGATAAATACCTGAAATAAAATTGTATAAAAATCAAATATTACAACAAGGAGTTTGGCTTTTTTACCAAACTCCTTGTTTATTTTTTGTAAAATCGTGTTTTTTTGTTTATTCACTATTGCGAAATTCCATAAAAAAAGTTAAAATATAAGAAAAAAGTTTAATTTATGGTATACGGTAATAAGTATGGAGAAAAAAACGAGAAACGAGAAGAAAATTTATGCATTAAAAACGAAAAGCATGCCTCGTGTCAGCTTTGCGGTAATTAGCCGTGAAACGCTTGAAAAGGTTGATAAAATAGAGGATAACGGTTTTGTTTGTGTTCGATACGTAGATACGGGAAAAATGGACGTCGCTTTTCAATACGGACCAAAATTTACCGTTAAAGCTGGCGAATATTGCATTTACCCGCGCAAAAGCAAATCGCAAACGGTAATACATAAAAATACGACGACGACGCTTTTTTCTTTCTTTATTGACGAGGGAGAGGATAAACTTATCAATTCTTCCGAGGTGTTGTTTGAAAAGTCGGATAACTATAAATACGTGGACATTGAAAGCTTATTCATTTTGCAAACGGGAAAAATCACGCCGTCTGACCGAGCTTATTCCGAATTGAAGCAGTTGGTTCATCGATACGACGCAATTGGAGAATATACGAACGCGAACGTGTCTATGCACGCTTGGAATTTCTTGTTGTGGCTCGCCAACGCACAAATAAACGATATAAAAGGGAATAAAGAGGAGAAAAAGAATAGCGTAGAAAAATATTGCGATAGAATTGACGAATATATCGAAAAGAATTATATGATGCCGATTACGATGACGACGATTGCCGATTTGCTTGTTTTGCATGAAAATTACATTAGTCGTATTTACAAGCAAACGCGCGGATTGACGGTGGTTGAACATTTGCGAAACGTACGTATCGAAAAGGCAAAAGAATTGTTGTTGCAAAACAAATATACGATTGCGCAAGTGGCAAAGGCAGTCGGCTTTTTAAACGTGAAATATTTTATCGCCGTATTCAAAAAAGTGGAAAGTGTTTCCCCTGGGAAATATTATCGCAATCTTTTCGAACGTCGGTTGTATTCTTACGACAAACCTGAATATCTCGATTATTCAAACGACGAGATTTTGTAAAAGTTATAATTTCAAACTATGTTAATTTTTTGGAATTGAATTATAGAAAAAAAAGTGATACTATTATATTGTATTATTATGTTATAACGACAAAAGCGCAGGCCAATTCGCTCAAAAAGCGATTGTTTTCGCGCGATTTTGCCGTTAAAATGATAGAAAAAGCATAATTAAGGAGAAAAATGATATGGCAAGAAAGAAACGTATTATTTCCTGTGCATTAACGGGCGTACTTGCACTTTCGTCGGTAGGGGCGCTCGCTGGGTGCGACGCTTTGACGGGTGAAAACGTTATTTGGATAGCGTTTGCTGAAACTGGGTATGGCCGTGGATTCTTGGAACAATGGTGCAAAGATTTCCAAGAAAAATATCCCGAAGAGGAATACGTCTTTGAATTGGAAGGCGAGCCTGGCATGACGGGGGAAATTCAAACGCGTTTGACGACGGATAACGAAATTCCCGACTTGTTTTTCAGTTTGGATACGAACTGGCAAGAATGGGCGGCTCGTGGATATTTGTATCCGTTGGACGATATTTACCGCAAATCGAAAGCAGACGGAGATAAATCGGTTTGGGAATTCATGAACAAAGACTTGCGTGATTATGGTGTTGTAAATGGACACTACTACGCAATTCCTTGGACGGACGGTGCAAACGGTTTTATCTATAATAAGACGTTGTTTGACGAAAACGGCTGGGAAGTTCCTGAAACGGTAGAGGAATTGTACGAGCTTTGCGATAAAATCAACAATCTTCCTTGCAATAAAGATGCCGACAAAGAAAATAACATTGCCGTTTTCGCTTGGTCGGGTAAATATGCAAGCTATTGGGATTTCGTAGTGGAAAACTGGTGGGCGCAATACGAAGGTGCGGACGAATTTAGAGATTTCTTTAACTTTGGAGCCCCGAAGAATGAAGACGGCACGTTCAAGTTTGAAAGCAATAATGCATCGCCTTCTGATTACGGTTCTCCTGAGGTGTATTTGCAAGAAGGTCGCGTAAAGGCGTTGGAAGTTTATAGAAACTTGGTTGTAAATGAAAACTCAACCTTCCCGAAAAACTCCATTTCTGGTGCGGTCGGTGCGGAATACACGGTTGCTCAGCTTGCGTTCATCAACGGAAAAGCGGCGATGATGCCTAACGGTGCATGGCTCGAACAAGAAATGGCGGAGGTTATGCCTGACGATTTCGAAATGCGTTTGATGCGTACGCCGTATTTGGAAGAAGCGAAGAAAGATAAAGACGGTAATTATATTCCCATCAACGCGTCTTCCGCGGGGGACTTCTTCTGTATTCCCAAAAACGCTCCCAACTTGGAAGCGGCTTTGAAGTTCATGGAATACATCAACTCTCGCGAGGCGTGCGAAACGTTCACCCGCGTGACCGGTGGTATTCGTCCTTTCCAATATATTGACGATTTGGATTTGGACAGCATGAATTTAAGTGAATTCTCTAAATCGTGCATCGAAGTATATAGAGAAAGCACGACGGTATATCACTATTCCAGCAACCCGATTCAATGGGTGAGCACGTTTGGCAAATGGCCTGACCTTGGTAGCCCTTACGTAGGTATGATTAGTGACCCTACGGAAAACACGCCGGCTGCGGTATGCTCGAAGAGTTGTGATTACGTGTATAGAGAATGGTGGAACTCCTACAATTTAGTTAACCAATAATAAAGAGAGTTGTTTATGAAAGAAAGCGTAAAAAATAAACGCCAAACCCGCGTACATATAGGGGGGTGGGTCTCTCCCAAACCTGCCCAAGAAGTGGGTGGCGAAGATTTTTGCACGGTTGCGCAATATAAATTAATGAAAGAAAGCGGTATCCGTACGGCGTACGCTATTTACGAACGTAGTGCTGTGGACGTCGACGGGAAAAACGCAAACGAACGTGCGTTGGCTTGTGCCGAAAAAGCGGGAATGCAGTTTTACGTATGGGACACAAAAGTTCGCGACCTTATGCTTGAAGGTGATGAAACCGCTGTCAAGGAGTATTTAAAGAAATACACCAAATTTAAATCGTTCAAAGGCGTTTTGATGAAGGACGAGCCAACGAAAGAGGATTTGGTATGGTGCAAAAAAATCGTAGACGTGTGGGATAAGTATTTGCCCGACAAAGATTGTTTTATGAATCTTTTTCCCGAGCACGTGCTAAAAGAAGATTGTAAACTTGCTCAAGACGATACGTTTGAAGACGATTACCTTAATGCGTTTATGGCAATGAACGTTAAACGACTTTCGTACGATTTATATCCTTTGATGTACGACGATGACGGTAAGCCTACGATTCAAAAACATTATCTTCATAATTTAGAGCTTTGCGCAGAGGTAGCGAAGAAGAAGGGAGTACCCCTTTGGACGTTTATTCAATCCATGAGTTTTACTCGTTGGCATCGTCGTCCGGATGAATCGGCTTTGCGTTGGCAAATTATGAGTGGTTTTGCATACGGGGTAAAGGGGATACAGCATTTCTGCTATTGGCCCCCGACGGAAGACAAATTATTGACGGTGAACGATGCGTTCTTAAACCCGCAAGGCGAACCGACGGATATCTATTTCACGGCGCAAAAGATACATAAAGAGATTGAAACGTTTGAAAAAGAATTCGTGACCTATGATTATGAAGGCGTTATGCCGATTTTAGGAGATGGGGCGAAGGAAAACGCTTTTTATGAAACGTTGAACTGTCCTTTGAAGAGCCATGCGCTTATCCGTTCCGTTTCTGCAACGCAAGATACGCTTTTAGGTGTTTTAAAAAACGAAAAAGGCAAGAATGCCTTCTTCCTTGCGAACTTTGCCGACCCTATTTTACAGCTTTCTAGCGAAGTAAAGCTTTGCTTAAACGGGGTGGAAAAAATTAAAGTTTCGCAAAACGGAAAAACCCGCCGTATAAAAGCAAAAGACGGAATGTTTACTTTCGTTCTTGGCGCAGGCGACGGCGCGTTTATCCAAATCATCAAGTAAATTTATACGGCAAAGCCGTTTGTCCTTGGAGAGGGACGAAAAAAACTACTACGAATATTACGTTATAGGAGTTTTTGTCTATGGAAAACAAGAAAATGCAGTCCGACAAACCGGTTGGTGGCAATATTGAAGTAGATTACAAGGACTTGAAACCCTTTTTGTACGAAGAGGATAAGGTAGATTATCAACCAGTTATCCCCAAAAAGAAGAGGATGGCAACGTCGAAGAAAATTTTCATTATCACGATGTTGGCATATCCCATTTTGCACTTCCTTATCTTTTGGGTATACATTAACTTTAATACGATTCTTAAATCGTTCCAAGGTTTTTCGTATAAAACTGGCGACGAAGTTTTTGTAGGCATGAAGAATTACATAAACTTCTTTAAAGCATTTAGCTCGGAATCGGGGCAATTAAAACACGCAGTAGTCAATTCATTGCTATTCTTCGTGTTTAACAACTTTGTATTATTGCCGGTATCCATGATATTTGCTTACCTGCTTTTCAAGAAAGTGTTTATGGAAAAAGTTTTCCGTATCATATATTTCTTGCCGAATATTATCTCGGTTGTTGTATTGACGATGGTATTCAAGTTCATGTTCGATAATGAATTTGGCCCGCTGTTCAGTATAATGGAAAAGATAGGGTTGAAAATGCCTGAGAACGGCTTCTTTGGGACGGAAGGCACGGCGATGATTATGATATTCGTCTACTGTTTGTGGGCAGGTATCGGCTATAACGTACTTTTGCTTTCTGGTACGATAGCAAGAATCCCGACGGAAGTATTGGAAGCTGGTAAAATTGACGGCATCGGGATGGTAAGAGAGTTCGTTCAAATCGTAGTTCCTCTTATTTTCTCGACGGTATCCACGTTGTTCGTGACGGGCTCCATGGTCATGTTCACACTCTTCTTGCAACCAATGTTGTTGACGAAGGGTGGACCGGATAACTCCACGTATACGCTGGCATATTACATTGTAGAACAAGTTAACAACAACCGTTTGTACGACGCAGCGGCGGCAGGTATTATTTGTAGCGTTGTAGGTATTCCTATTATCCAAGGTATCAAGTCGATAATGGAAAAACTTACGCCCGACGTAGAATTCTAATTTAGATAACACGAAAAGGGAATATGGATTTCCCAAGAATGCTTATAAATAGATTATAAGGAGAAAAAGAATGAGAAAAAGCTTTATGAAAAAGTTATTTGCCACGTTGGCGGTTGCAACTTTTGCAACCGTCGGCGCAGGCGTTGCGTTTACAAATAACACGAAAGAAGCCTCAGCGGATACGGGCGTAATTTCTACGGATTTTTCGTCTGCGACTTTGCCTACTGGCTTATCGATTACGAATTCAAGCGCTATTGTGGCTGAAAATGGGGAGCTTAAATTTAATACAGGCATTATATCAGGCGCGTCTATTGTGACGACGCAACAATACACAAACTTTGTGTTGGAATACGATTTAAACTTTACCTCTGGTGAATGGGCTCCCATTGTTTACTTTGGTAATGGCACAAGCACTGTGCATACTGAAAGTGCGTTTATTTATGTAAATGCATGGGGTGCGGTTGCAAATAGATATAACAATGCGGACAATACGATGTTTGCTGCGTTTCTTCCTGGTTCAATTAATCCGTATGCCTCTGGGGCTAAAACGCACGTGAAAGTGACGGTTCAAGCAGGGGCGGTCACGCTTACGTTGAAAGACCTTGCGACTAATGCGGTTTATGAAAATCAAGTAGCGACTGGAATTAACAAGACAGGTGTCGTAGGTGTTCCTTCTTCGGGAAATGCGGTGTTTTCGATTGATAACCTTTCCATAACCAATTTAGATACGGCTCAAACAGTTCCTACGCCTCCTGCAACGACGGTGAAAGGTACTTCGTTGAATAATTGTGATTATTTAGGCGGTTGGTATGGTACCAATGGCACGTGCGCGCTTGATACAGAAATAAAATCGCAAGGTACAGGGTCCTTAAAGCATACGTTATCGGCAGGCAATTATTTTATCGTAATGGTAAGAGATTATTCTAATGGTGACGCAGAGTTAACGTTAGAACAGCTTTTGGCATACGACGGATTGTATTTTGAAGTATATAACCCTGGTTCTGCGGTAGATTTAAAATTCTTTAACTCCTCTACTGTTGCAACGACGTTGCAAACGGGGTGGAATCAAGTGACGATTTCTAAGGCGAATATTCAATCGGCAATTGACGCTAATGCAGAGCAATTTGTTGGAGGCGAATTCCGCTTTACTATCGGTGGCGACGCGACAATCTATCTTGACAACGTAATGGGTATCACGCCAGCTTCGTCAGGCGGGGATAGTGGTTCTACTGATAATTGGACGTTGGACACCTCTGTTTGGTCGATAACGCATACGAATGCTATTACGCAAACGACGGGAGCGCTCTCGTTTGTGACGGGCGCTGATGCTGTTACGTACGATGGCGCGGCGATTGTGACAAACTCGTCTTATACCAATTTCCAATTGGAATTTGACATGTCGGCTACCGCGTCTGGTGGTTGGCTTCCCATTGCATTTTTCGGCGCAACGGAAAGCAACATGTATTATCATAACAACTTCTTGCACATTAACGATTGGGGCGCTCTTAAGCAACTCAACATTTCAGCTGATACTGCAGACATTGTTGACTTGAACACGAGTAACGTTAGCCCGTATACCAACCGTATTCCTAATGGCGAGCAAATTCATGTAAAGCTTGTTGTAAATAACGGAAACGTCGTATTGACGCTCACGAAAGGGACGGGGACATTCTCAAAAACGTTGTATACAGGAATTAATGTGACGGGTAAAGTAGGTATTCCTGCTACGATTAATTCCAATTTCAATATTTCTAACGTGACGATTACCGATTTGGGTGAATCCGGTGGCGAGGGCGGCGGAACGACGCCGGAAACGCCCGTAGGGGAAGGCTCGACGGCGTATACGAAATTTGACGGCGCAGTTGATTCTAATTGGGCGATAACGGGCGGCACGCGTGTAAGCGTTTCCAACGGGCAACTTGTATATGCAAACAATACGGCAACGGGTGACGGCATTTATACGACGGGTAAATACACCAACTTTATTTTGGAGTATGATATCACGCCTACCCTTATCAATCAACCTGTGGAGGACCCTCAGACTGGTTGGATTCCCGTAATTATGTTCAGCGTAGGCGATAATGCCAATATTGGTGGCGCTAACAATTTCGTCTATATGAACCAATACGGTGCAATCGTAGGGCTTAATCCTAGTGGACAAAATATCTTTACACCAGCATTAGTGGGTTCACCACATTCTGCAATTGTTAATACAACGACGCACGTTAGGGTAGAAGCGCAAGACGGTACCGTGACGGCATATTTTAAGAGAGGTAGTCAAGAGACTTCGTTTGTAATTGGCAATGGCCTTAATACGACGGGTAGAGTTGGTATTCCCGTATCGGCGGAAACTGGCTTGATTATCGATAACCTTGTAATCGTCAATTCTGACGAATATGCAGATTATCAAGTAAATAAAATCACGTTGGCAAACGATGGCCCGCAAGCAAACGCAAACGAAACGCTTACAGGCAACCTGTTGGATGAAATTAAGAGAAAAGCACAAGCAGACGGTATTGATATTACCAATAAGTCGTTTGTGTTCCGTTCTAAGACAGACGGATTCTTCCTTGATTCCAAAACGGGTGAGTGGGAATATACGGTTGGACCTTACAACGGTTTGAAGGAACTTGAATACGTTATTACCGTTAATGACCTTGTGCTTGACGGATGGGTATATCCGCTCGGCAATAGAGGTATGTATACGATTGAAGGAAATATTGCGGTCACCATCATTGGTGGCATGGACGACCCTAACGAAGGTGGTGAAGGTGGTGGCGCTGGCGACACGAGCGAACTTCCTGTTATTGTTGGGGATAACGTTGTAGAACACGTTCAAGGTAAAGTGCAAGACGTATCTTTCATTATCGATACGAAATCTTATAAAATTACCCGTATAACGTATAACACGGAAAACGTTAAGGTTGCTGCTTATACTTTGGAAGAAGTAGAGGAAGGCATTAAGTTGACGTTCAAAGGCGACTTCGTGGCGCTTTTGGAAAAAATAGGCGATAACGAATTTAAAATTGAAACGATTAAAGGTTTTGTGGATGCTATTATTCGGGTAAAAGTTTTGGAAACGCCCGAAATCATCGATGGAAATTCCGCGGAAATGTGGAAGAATTATGAAACGGACGCTGTGTTTAATCTTAACACGTTTGAATTGCCGATTCTTTCCATCCTCCGTACAGGTGCGTCCTCGGCGCTCAATAGCGATGCATACACGTATGCAGACGGCGTTTTAACGATTAAAAAGGAATATCTTGCAACGTTGGATGCAAGTGACGACGCTTACCGTTTCAGTATTTATACGGACGGTGGTAGCGTATCCGTAAACGTGACGATTAAATTTGCCGAAGAACCTTACGTAGACCCTGAATCAGCAGAGTTCACGCTTGGTAGCGAAAACGACGTTGAATTCGAGTTGGATACGATGGGGGCGCCTATTGTGCAAATCGTTCGTGATAACGAAGAAAAGGCGCTTGGTGATAACGCTTATGCTTTCGATGCAGACGCAATGTCGTTGACGTTTAAAAAGGAATATCTTGCGGCACTTGGCGCTGGTGAATACGAATTCACGATTACGACGCCTGGTGGGGATGCAGTTGTGACGATTACGGTACTTCCTGGCGACGGACCTACGTGTACCGACAACAAAAAGAACGCAACGTTTGGTGAAAATGCGAATGTTTCGTTTACCGTTAACACCAACGGCCAAGCGATTGTGGCTATTCAAAGAACGGGTGCTACGTATGGGCTTGGCGAGGATGCATATACCTATGAAAACGGCACGTTGACGATTGTTGGCGACTACGTTGCATTGCTTCCTTTGGGAGAAAACGAATTCACGTTGGAAACGGCAAACGGCTCTATTAAATTCTACATTAACGTAGTAGAAGAAACGCCCGAAAATCCTGACAATCCTGACAATCCTGATAATCCCGAAGACCCCGAAGACGGTGAATACGAAGGCGGGGAATACGAGGAAGATAATAAGGATAACCCCTTCGAGGAAGACATTACGAATCCCGATGAAGGAGAAGAACCTATTGACCCCGAAGAACCTGATGACGGAGGAAATAGCGGTAGCGGTTCGTATGAAGACGAATTCACCGGTTCTGTTAAACCTAGTGAAGATTCCTACAATAAATATCTTGAAGGACTCGAAAACGGTGGTCAAGTATCCGGCGGTTGCAACGGTTCCCTTTCTATGGTAGCAGGTTTGCCCGTAGTGGGAATTATCGCTTGGTTGATTCGGAAAAAGAAAGAGGACTAATTAAACTCTCTACATTGCCGAAGAAATAGGCGATGATGAATTAAGATAAAAGGAGCAAAGCATTATGAATAAGTCAAAAACGGAAAAAATTGTGCTTTGGATAACGTTCGTTATCTTTGCATTATATGCTATCAGCTTGTTGTATCCCGTTTTTTGGTTGATAACAAACTCATTAAAGCAAACTAAGGAATTCGGTGCGGACCCGTTCGGATTCCCTAAGAGTTTCTATATGAAGAACTATGTGGACGCCTTTTCCCTTACGGTTGGCAGAACGAAGATACTCGGTATGTTTGTAAACAGCGTTATTCTCGTTGTTGGTTGTACGCTTGTTAGCGTCTTCGTTCCTGCAATCACGGGCTACGTTGTTGCTAAGTTTGAATTCCCTGGGCGTAAGCTTTTGTACGGCGTTGCAATTTCTTCCATGTTGATTCCCGCCGTTGGTACGTTGACGGCAACCTATCAATTGATGGTAGACTTGCGTCTTTATAACAGCTACATAGGTATTATCATTATGTCAAGTGGCGGTTTCGGCTTCAACTTCGTTATGGTGTACGGTTTCTTTAAGAGCATTTCCAAAACGTATGCAGAAGCGGCGATGTTGGACGGTGCGGGGGAATACAAAATCTTCTTTAAGGTTATGTTGCCTCAGGTCAAGCCTTCGTTGATTGCAATTGGTATTATTGCCGCAATCAACTATTGGAACGACTATTTCACGCCGTATATGTACTTGCGTCAACATCCTACGATTGCCGTTGGTTTGCAAAAGATTGTAGACAAAGTACAAGCGAACAACACGTGGCCTCAATTGTTCGCAATCATGTTGATTTCAATTTTACCTCCCGTGGCGATTTTCATTGCGTTCCAAAAGACGATTATGGAAAACACCGTTGCTGGTGGTTTGAAAGGCTAATTTAGAAAAGGAGTGAATTTATGAAAGAGCAAAAAAATTCGGCGTGGTACGCGCGTATTAACAAGAAAAAAATCGGCGCATTGCTTTTATCGGCATGCATGCTTGGCTCCTTCGTGGGTTGTTCTACCGGTTCTAATACGGAATCGCTTAACAGCACTTCCAACCCTTTCTATCAAGGAGCAGGGGAAACGAACGGCTCGTTAGGCGATTACGAAAATGGTAATCCCGTTGGCGGTTCTTCCTCCTCTGGCGGGAACGTGAGCGATTATGAAACGGAAGACGTGGTAAGCGGTACGACTACGGATAAGACGACGGAGGATTTTGAAACGGAAACGCCCAACATGGGGGACACCACGACTTCTACGGGCAAATGGGAAGACTACGTTGGCGACGAGGACGAAAGCGTATACTTGCAAACCAAGCTTAACGACGACCCGTATAGAACGCAAGGCGGTTATTCGTATTTCTACCACTATCAACACGGTCCTACGACGATGCCCATTTCGGCATGGTCGCCTCCGCCTCCCAATTTTGGTGACTTTACGACCAACCAAATCACGCTCGCTAACTATCAAAAGATGGCAGATGCAGGGTTTAATACGGCTTACGGTCTTTACGAAGTTTTAAGAGGTGTTGTTGACGTAGATAAACGGAACGTCACGAACGCATTGACGTATGCAGACCAAGTGGGTATGGTTTATTATGTAAAAGACAGCTCCGCTCTCGGTAATTTGTCGGATAACGGTTCTGTTGCTTTGGATAACTATTACAGTTGGTACATGAATCGAAAGGCATACGGCGGTACGTTGACGGAAGACGAACCTGGCATGGAG
>SVIK01000096.1 GCA_015069525.1 Clostridiales bacterium
AAAGTTTTACTCATTTCCCCGCTTGGCACGACGACGTTTTCTCCACCGACCGAGCGCAGAACAAATCCCTTTTTAATCTTCATTTTACACCTCTTTAAACGTGTATTTTTCGCCCGTCATCGCCTCGAACGAGCACGCCACCGCCTCTTGCGAAATCGTGCATTTTAAAAGATAGGACGGCGTTTTACGAACCAAGACGTCAACGAGCTCCAACGTTTTTTCCGCGCTATCTTGTTTAATTGGATTTAATATCTGCGGAAATACGCAATGCACCGTTTCTTTTATTGATAACGGCAAAATCTCATTGTACTTTGCTTGTTGCAAAAAGCAAAGCCCTTTTAATGGCACGCTTTGATTACAGCCAAGCCCTTCTTTTCCCATCCAAGGCGTTCCATAAGCGATAACGTTCCCATCCCGAATTTCCAAAATCGGTTTGTCTCCGTTAATAATTTTTACGTTATCCACGTATTTACACCAAAGATTGGTGTGTGTGGATTTTCCCGTTCCACTTCTTCCAAGAAACGCATAACCGTTGCCCTTATATTCAATCACCGAAGAGTGCAATAAAAATCGGTTAAACACAGGCATTTCACGACAAAGATTACGATACAAGCAAACGTTTTCAATATAACCGTCGGAATTATTGGGCGTTAACGCCTTTTCTTCCGCAATATCCTCTTCGCTTGCCGAAACGGATATATCCACGGGAGAGCATTGGTCCTTGGATAAATAGGCGCGACAAAGCCGAGTCGTAAATTCGTATTCATTTTTCAAAAAAACTCTCAACCCAGCTATTTCGTAAACCATAGTATCCCTAAACAATTAAATTTTAACGTCGCCCTTTTCCCCAAGCAAATCTGCGTGCTTACTTAAAATCGGCTCGATTTCATTTGATATAAATTCCACCACTTGCGAAGGCGCTCTACCAATAAACTTCTTCGCGTCGAGAATTTCGTCAAGCGAATCCCAAACTGCCGTAAACAACTCGTCTTGCTTAATCAATTCAATCAGGTTGTTATCCCCACCTTCCACTTTCACGTTTTTGCCAGCTTCCATGGACAACACGCGAATACGTTCATGTAAAACTTGTCTATTCCCACCCGCTTTTACGCATGCCATAATGATATTCTCCGTTGCCATAAACGGAAGCTCCGCGCGGATGTGCTTTTCAATTACTTTTTCGTAAACGACGAGATTATCCGCTACGTTCATATAAATATTCAAAATGGCGTCTACCGTCAAAAACGCCTGCGCGTTCACGATACGTCTATTTGCTGAATCGTCAAGCGTTCTTTCAAACCATTGTGTAGAAGCCGTGATAGCGCTATTCATCGGCAAAGAAAGCATGTATCTTGCCAATGCGCCGATGCGCTCGGAACGCATAGGATTACGTTTATACGCCATCGCAGAAGAGCCGATTTGTTTCTTTTCAAACGGTTCTTCAATTTCTTTCATATTTTGCAAAATACGGATATCGTTGGAGAATTTATACGCACTTTGCGCGATTTGAGAAAGCACGGACAAGATATTGTAATCGAGCTTTCTTGGATACGTTTGTCCCGTCACGCCGTATACTTTTTCATAGCCAAGCTTTGCAACGACGCGTTTTTCCAATTCTTTTACCTTATTTTCATCGCCGTCAAAAAGTTCTAAAAAGCTTGCTTGCGTACCCGTCGTACCCTTTACGCCACGGAGCTTGATATGCGATTTAAGACACATCAAGTTTTCGTAATCCATTTCTAAATCCTGCAACCAAAGGGTGGCACGTTTACCAACCGTCGTCAATTGCGCAGGCTGTAAATGGGTAAAACCAAGCGTAGGAACGTCTTTATACGTCAAAGCGAATTTCTTTAATTTCTCCATGACGTTAACAAGCTTTTTCAAGACAATGTCAAGCGCGTCGTTGAGCATAATCGCTTCCGCGTTGCAATCGACAAAACAGCTTGTCGCACCAAGATGAATAATAGGCATAGCTTTTTTTGCGTACGCCCCGTATGCGTGCACGTGCGCCATCACGTCGTGACGAACCTCGCGTTCAAATTTCCCTGCGAGCTCGTAATCGATATCCTCGGCGTACTGCTTTAATTCGTCCACCTGTTCTTGGGTGATATTTAAGCCAAGCTCCATTTCCGATTCCGCAAGCGCAATCCAAAGCTTTCTCCAAAGCTTAAAGCGCTTTTCATCGGAAAAGGCGTGTTGCATTTCCTTGCTTCCGTATCGGGTAGATAACGGATTGATATACATGCTGTAATCTGCCATATTTTTCACCTATTATGCTTTTTGAGGAGCAGGATACGTAATGCCAAACGTTTCTGCCGTCACTTTTTTCATTTTTTGTTCTTCATAAGGTCTATCCGACCAATCGGTTTTCGTTTCCGCAATTGCATCTACCACGTCCATACCTTCAATTACCTTGCCAAACCCAGCGTATTGTCCGTCAAGATAATCGGCATCTTCGTGCATAACGAAAAATTGCGAACCAGCCGAGTTGGGATGTTGCGCGCGCGCCATAGAGAGCACACCGCGTACGTGCGAAATATCGTTTTGGGCAAAGCCGTTGCCAGCAAATTCCCCTTTAATATGATAGCCAGGTCCACCCGTACCCGTGCCGTTCGGGTCTCCGCCTTGTATCATAAAACCAGCGATGACACGGTGAAAAATTAAACCGTCGTAATACCCTTTTTCCACAAGAGAAAGAAAGTTATTCACCGTATTGGGTGCTTTTTCAGGGTAAAGTTCTGCTTTGAACGTCTTGCCGTTCTCCATTTCAAACGTGATGATAGGATTACTCATAAACAACTCCTTTTTATTCCTCGTATTTTTCCACTTTTACGTTCGCCTCGTCAAACAATTGCATAGAGAACTCATCAGGGTAGCCCTCTTTGTAGACGACGCGGGAAATTCCTGCATTGATGATAATTTTCGCGCAAATTACGCAAGGCTGGTGCGTACAATAAAGTGTAGCTCCGTTGATGTTAATGCCATATTTCGCCGCTTGAATAACTGCGTTTTGTTCGGCGTGCACGGCATAACAAAGTTCGTGCCTCGTTCCGCTGGGAATATTGAGCTTACGGCGCAAACACTCGCCTTTTTCCTCACAGCTCTTAATCCCCGCAGGCGCACCGTTATAGCCCGTCGCCATTACTCGTTTATCCTTTACAATCACCGCACCAACGTGGCGATTTTCTTGATAACAGCTTGACCAAGTTGCCACCGTTTCCGTAAGAGCCATAAATCTTTTATCCCATTTATCCATCATAGCAATAAAAATCTCCTTTTTAACCTTTTCAGCCAAGTTTAATTATAGCATATAATTTGTCGAAAATCAATGCTTTCCAATGGAATTTTTTCCTAACTTTCGTTAGGAATAAAATTTTTTACCGAATTTTCCCATTTTTCTGTTTGACAATCGGTAAAAATAGTTTATAATATAATCGTATAAAAAATATCGGCGTTTTGCGCCACGTAAATAGGAGATTGACTATGAACATTAAACCTTTATTCGACAAAGTCGTCGTAGAAAGCGTGACGGTGGAAGAAAAAACGAAAAGCGGTTTTTTCCTCCCCTCCTCCGCACAAGAAAAACCGCAAACGTGCCAAGTAGTTGCTGTTGGCCCTGGCGGAATTATCGACGGAAAAGAAGTTGTTATGCAAGTGAAAGTGGGCGATAAAGTGCTTTGCTCTAACTATGCAGGCTCTAATTTTAAAGTAGACGGCAAAGAATTTACGATTATTAAACAAAGCGATATTCTCGCTATCGTAGAAGACTAAATTTAAGCAAGGAGTAGAAAGAAAATGGCGAAACAAATCAAATACGGCGAAGACGCCAGAAAAGCATTGGAAACGGGCGTTAACGTCCTCGCAGATACCGTAAAAATTACGCTTGGTCCTAAGGGTAGAAACGTGGTACTCGATAAAAAATTCGGTGCGCCCCTCATCACCAACGACGGCGTGACGATTGCAAAAGAAATCGAACTTAACGACCCGTTTGAAAACATGGGTGCACAACTTGTAAAAGAAGTTTCCACCAAAACCAACGACGTTGCAGGCGACGGCACGACGACGGCTGTCGTTTTGGCGCAAGCAATCGTTCGTGAAGGCTTGAAAAACCTCGCGGCAGGCGCTAACCCTATCATTTTGAAGGAAGGCATTAAAAAAGCGGTTGACACGACGGTAAACCACCTTAAAAATATATCCAAAGCAGTTGAAAGCAACAAAGCAATCGAACAAACTGCTTCCATTTCCGCAGGCAATAAAGAAGTCGGCGCGTTGATTGCAAAGGCAATGGAAATCGTCGGCAAAGACGGCGTTATCACCGTTGAAGAAGGAAAATCGATGAACACCGAACTTTCCACCGTAGAAGGCATGCAATTCGATAGAGGC
>SVIK01000097.1 GCA_015069525.1 Clostridiales bacterium
TAAGGAGGCGTATCTATGAAACGCAAAATTACTTCTATTTTTACCCTCTTGCTTGCAGTAGTTTTTTCCGCATTTTTTCTTTTATCTTGTGATAAAAAGGAGGGAAACGAGGGCGTTAGTGTGCAAGCGCACGTTGTAGAAAGGAGCGAAACGCTTCTCGTTATTCAGGTGGATAAAACGGAGGGAGAAGCAACGCTGTATGACGTTATGTATTATTTAAAGGAAGAGGGGAAAATCACTTTTGAAAGCCAATCTTCAAAATACGGACAATCAATTGTCAGCATCAACCGCGTGAAAGGCGGTGTGATGGATAATCCTTGCTGGCTGGCGTACACGTCGGATACGGACGAAGCAAACGCAAGCTTGGCTTGGGGCGGATACGAATATCAAGGACAAATGCTCGGCTCTTGCAATTTTGGTATGAGCTCTATGCCTGTAAAAGCAGGTTGTCTTTACGTATGGGCACTTGTACAATTCTAATTTGAAAGGGGTATGTACGCGTTGAAAAGGGAAACGGCAAAGCAAAATGAAATAAAAAAGGCGACGGTACGTTCAGCAAAGGAATGTGCCGTGCTTGCCGTGTTTGTCGCGGTAGTTATTGCCGTGCAAACGCTCCTTTCAGCCGTGCCTGGGGTAGAGCTCGTGACGGTGCTTTTTATTGCCTATTCTTTCACGTTTGGGTGGAAGAGGGGCGTGCTATCGGCGACGGTATTTTCGCTCGTTAGACAGCTTTTATTCGGCTTTTTTCCTACGGTGCTCATTTTATATTTGGTCTATTTCAATCTATTGACGTTGCTTTTTGGCTTGCTTGGCAAAAAGCTGAGGAAAGTATACCGTTTTTTGCCGTTGATTACGGCGTTAGCCTGCATATGTACCGCGTTTTTCACGGCTTTTGACAATATTCTCACTCCCCTTTGGTTTGGGTTTAGCGCGCGTGCAACGAAGGCGTATTTTTTATCGGCGTTGCCGTTTGCTCTGCCCCAAATAATTGGCACGGCAATCAGCGTAGCCCTTTTGTTTATCCCCTTGCATAAAGCGTTTGCGCTTGCGGGAAAAGCACTTTTGCGAAATCATAAAAAAAGCATTGCTTTTTCAAAAAATATTTGTTATAATAAAAGAAAAACGGTAAGGGATAAAAAAATGACGTACGAACAGATTAAGAAACTGTTGGAAGGAAAAGGGCAAACCCAGCTTTTGCGCTATTATGCCGAATTGGACGAAACGGGCAAACAAAACCTGCTTTCCAGCATTGAAAATATCGTTTGGGATTTCGAGGAGGACCTCGCTTGCCCTGTGGATTTAAGTGGCAAAGGCAGGGATATTCGTCCCATCGACGGCTTAAAAATACCCGCAATCGAGGAGAGAAAAGCGCACTTTGAGGCAATCGGCATAGACGCGATACAAAAGAATAAGGTAGGCGCGGTGCTTCTTGCAGGCGGTATGGGTACACGTCTTGGCGTAGACGGTCCGAAAGGCGCGTACGACATCGGCATTACGAAACCCTTGTACATCTTCGAACAACAAATGAAGAACTTGGCAAAAGTCAATGTTAAGTGCGGTGTTCGCGTGCCTTTGTATATTATGACGAGCGATAAAAACCACGAACAAACGGTGGCGTTTTGGAAGGAGCACTCGTATTTTGGCTATCCCGAGGGGGAGGTAAAATTCTTCAAACAAGACATGGCGCCCGCGGTCGATTATAACGGCAAAATTTACCTTGAAAGAAAGGACACGGTGGCGCTTTCTCCCAACGGCAACGGCGGGTGGTTTGCTTCCATGCAACGCGCTGGGCTCGTGGCGGACTTAAAGGAAAAGGGTGTGGAATGGTTAAACATTTACGCCGTGGATAACGTATTGCAACAAATTGCCGACCCCGTATTCGTTGGCGCAACGATTGATAGCGGAGTAAACTGCGGGGCGAAAGTCGTATGCAAAAACAACCCTTACGAAAAGGTGGGCGTGTTGTGTAAAGACGGGGATAAGCCTGACATTATCGAGTATTACGAGTTGACGGATGAAATGGCAAACCAAAAGGACGAAAACGGGGAGCTTGCCTATTGCTACGGCGTTATCATGAACTATTTATTCCGCCTTTCCAAATTGGAAGAAATTGCGGATAAGAAAATCCCCGTGCATATCGTCGAGAAGAAAATCGAGTGTGTTTGCGAAGACGGCGTGACGAGAAAGCCCGACAAGGAAAACGGCAAAAAATTCGAAACGCTGGTCGTAGACTTGGTAAAACTGACGGATAGCGTATTGCCTTTCGAGGTAGTGCGGGAAAAGGAATTTGCGCCTATCAAAAATAAGACGGGCGTGGATAGCGTAGAAAGCGCGAGAGAACTTTTAAGACGGAACGGAGTGGAATTATAATGGCAACGGATTTGGTAGGAAACGTACAATTGCAACGCTTTATCCAGCTTTTAGCGGACTTAAACCACCAAACGGTAGCGATTATCAAGACGGGGGACACGAAAATCCTGACGGAGATGAACGCTACTATTGAGGAAATGTATGCTATCCAGCACAACGGCACGGAAGAAGCGTACACGGCGATAGAAGAGGATATGCAAATCATTTACAAAAATTTCAACGCCGTCGTCACGATGGTAAACAGCAACGAAAAGACCACCGCCGACAAGATAACGAGCACGGCTGTCAAGAAATTTTTGCATAATATATTCGACGCAAACGTGCGTATCGTCGTTGCATACGGCTTGGCGTAAACGAAAAAACAAAAAGAGCTACGGAAACTCCGTAGCTCTTTCTTTTATAATATATTTTCCCACGAAAAGCGGTAAGATTGCGGTATATTTTGGCACATACCTATCAAGATTTCTATTTTGGGCATAGCGCTGTCAAAATCGCGTACGTATAAATACCCAACCGCCTCGTATAGTTGATAATCGATTTCTTGTATAGCGGTGTGGGGCAACCAAATATGCAAGGTATTTTTTTGGTTTTCCCAAAACTTTTCCACCGCCGTACCGTCCTCGTACGTCACCTCGCCCGCTTCCGTCTTGTCGTATAGCGTTTCTAACACCTCGTTAAAACGGGAAAAAGTATTTCTAACGCGCGTGTTTTCGTAATAGGAAACGCCGAAAATCAGCCCGATTGTAATCAACAAACTCACGATAGTTTTAATCATATACCTTTACCAAAGTGGCGTTTCCCAACCGAGGGAAAACACCTGATATTTTTTTCCTTTTTGTTGAAAATACGCCTTTCCCGTCCCGTCTACGGTCATCACCAACACGTCTTTTAGCCGTTTGCAACCGTGTTTTTTCAATGCGTCAAGGTAGTACTTGGCACTTTTTTTCGTCAATTCCAAGTTCTTTTCGTTCAATTTTCCTTCGTCGATTAAGACGACGGGCAAAGAAACTTGTAATTTTTCATAATCGGGTTTTGGCAGGGCGGAAAACGTCCCTTCCGCCTCGTAAAGCGCGTATTGCACGGCGTCGAGCGCGAAATAACCCTCCACACGTAAGCTTTCAATCAGGTCGGTGACGTCGAGGTTGTTTTTTTTCAGCTCGGTATCGTCAATGCCGTTTTTATTCAGCACGATGCTGGGGATACCGCTTACCACCGCCTTTGCTTTTGCAAAATTCAAATCGAGTAAGCAGATAATTTGGTGTAAAAAATAAATAGTCAGGATAGCGACTAAGCCGTATAAAAGGGGGATAGAGTTATCCGCCATCGGGATACAAGCAAGGTCGGCGATGATTAAGGTAATTACCAGCTCGTACGGTTGCATTTCGCCAATTTGCCGTTTCCCCATAAGTCGCATCACGACGAGCGTGGCGACGAAAATAATGATAGTGCGTATAAAAATCAAACCCATACCGTCAGTTTTTTCCAATTTACGAAAAATATACGCAAATGTAGTGGCAAACGCTTGCGTTTTTTAATGGTTAGGTGTATAATAAACGCATAATAGTAAGAGTAGCCTTTTGTGCGTGAAGTGTCGTTGGACGGGACGTTGTCAACGAACGAAAGAAAACGCTGGTGGAAGTTTTCTGCGGTACAAAGGCGCGTCCGCTACAAAAGAGAGTGGGGTATGTACGTGTTGAACGTATTTTTCCACGCCC
>SVIK01000002.1 GCA_015069525.1 Clostridiales bacterium
TAAAAAATATCCATTTCTCAAAGACGAACGGAAAACGAAAGACGAACAAAAATTTTTTTTCAATGCAAGCGAAAAAAGCGCGCTTTTTTTATTCGCTTTTATTGCTTTTTTTGCGCGCGCGTGTTATAATAAAAGCGTATGAGAAAAATTTGCGCGACAATTGCATCCCTTTTGCTCGTATCCGCCCTCGCGTTGCCGACGGCGGTAAACGCTTTTGCGCCAAAAACGGCGGTTGCCGAAACGGGCGATAGCGATGTACAAAACGTGCAAAACGTACAAAACACGCAGGATACGCAAGATACGAAAGAGGTGCAAAACGCACTCGTCGCGCCCGATTCCTATGAAGAGTATTTGAAACTTAGCGAGCCGTCCTGTATTGCCGTTTGCGAAAACTACACGGCGATTGCCGACGGAAACGAGATTTATCTTTTCGATAAAGCGGAAAACGAGTACCGTAAATATACGCACAACGTCAATGCGGAGCTTTCGCAAAATAACGTCAACCAACTGCAATTTGACGGCAACGAAAATTTATACTTTTTAGACGGTAGTTTCCTATTTCTCATGGAAACGGAAAAATTTGACGAATTTGAAAGCGCAACGGCAACGACGACGGGCTTTCCTTGCGATAATTTCCTTATCGACGGGCAGTTTATCTATTACGTAGAAGCGAAAACGCCTGCCGTCATTTCCAAAACGGAGCTCGCCTCTCCCAACGTTTCCACGGCGAAAAAAATTACCGACGTGGGCGGAAAACCCGATTTAGCGATGTTCAATGGGGAGCTGTATTTTATCGACGCCAGCGCAAAAGTAATTTTGTATAAAGTCAATCCGCAAAACCCCGAAACGCTTGCGCAGGTTGCAGAACTTCCCGAACGGGTAGACCATATGACGGTTTGCGACGGTGCGTTTGCCTACACCACTCCCACGGGCGATTTTTATGTGTATGCTCTTGCAGACGCAACGGAAAGCGGATTGCAATACTCGGCGAAAAACGGCGGATATTCCCGCTTGACCGCCTTCGGCACAAGCATTTACGTGGCGCAAAAAGAACAGAGCGTTATCAAGGAATACTCGATACAAGACAAAGCGTTTACCGATTTTGAAATCTCTTCCGATTCCTCAGCGGAACATCGTTTAAGCCAAGCGACGAGCATCGCTTTGTACAAGGACGAAGTGTTCGTTGCCGACAACGGCAACAGCCGTCTTTCCCTGTTCGATTGCAAGAAGAAAACGCTATCTGCGTGCTTCCCCTTGACGGCGCAAGCGACGGACGTAGCGGGCGATGAAACGGGCATTATCACCGTTTCGCAAACGGAAGCGTATATTTATGATAGGACGGGAAAAACGCTTGCCTCGTTCGCCCAATTCAACGGCGCAATTACAGGCGTTTCCGCCGTTTACGGCACCTACTACGTCGTGACGGAGAACAACTATTTCTACTCCCTTACGCAAAACGAAAACGGTGAGTGGACGATAACGGAAGTGAAGAAAACGTCCACGCATCCCCCGCAACTGTTGACGGCGGACGTGTACGGAAACTTATATATCAAAAACGGCGTATCCGTTTATAAATTTACGGAAACCGAGTTTATGCAAGCGGACGCCAACGGAACGCAAATCGTCAACAACTTAACGGCGAACGCGACGAAAATTGCCGTCGATTACGATTGCAACGTTTACGCTTCCTCACAAAACGGCGTATTTAAGTATACTTTGCAAGCGGACGGAAGCGTTTTAGAAACGGTAATTGATATCAGCGAAAAATACGTCTACGGCGATACGCCGACGCTTGCGTCGTTTGCTTTCGGCGTAGAAAATAATGCAACCTATTTGCTCTTTGACGGGAACTATCTCGTGCAGACGGACAAGTTCGACCTCCCGACCGTAAAAAATATCCCCGTTGATAACGCGGACGAAAGTATTTTTGCGGAAGAAGAAGCCAGCTTTGAAATTGTCAAAACGACGGGAAAATCGCTACTGATTGCCTTCGAAGTGCAAACGCTAAAAGGCGCGGACGTATTCCCCTATCTTTCCTATCATAGAAGCGTGGAAGAAAAAACGGCGTTAAAAATCGGTGAATCCACTAACGGCAAATACAACCTCATCGCGCATTTCGACAAGCAAACGAGCAAGTATTCTACCTACCTCGTGTTAAAAGAATCTTGCACGACGTTGCAATCGAGCGATTACCGCAAGGATTACACAGCGGAAGAACAAACCTCTGCTTGGCTCACCAACGGGCTTTCCTTGTATAAATTCCCCTATCTTTGCGAGGAGCTTATCGTTCATCCAGCCTTACCAAGAGGCGCAAAAGTGACTCTCCTTGGCGAGATTGGAGAACTTGACCACGATTATTACCGCATCGCGTATACCGACGAAAACGGCGTCGTGCGCACGGGATATATTCCGCAATCGTACACCACGCCTTTCGACGCTTCGCCAAAGGACAGCGAAACGACCATCGTCGGCGCAACTGAAAGCGATAACGACGCGCTTTGGAGGCTCGCTTATATCCTACTCGGTTTAGGGGCGGTATGTATACTCGTCGATTTCTTAATTATCCGTAAAAAGAAGGACGACTAAATTTTTAAGACTAACTGTAAGGAGGAACGGTACAATATGTCTGATTATCACAGTAGTAGCGTATATCCGCTATGCCACGTAGCGTGCCGTTTCCGCGCGCTTTCATAGGCAAATATACGCTACCTTTCAAAAGTATTTTTATCTTCGGAGGTAGTTTGAAATGCAACAAGAATTGAAACAATCCTTACAGGAAAAGGATTATGAAAACGCGTCCCTCCTCGCCGAAAAATTAACGTGTGAGGAATTGGCTGACGTATTAACGGAAATGGAGAAAGCGGATATTCCCGCTTTTTGTCGCGCGCTTGAAGGCAATTTGCTTGCAGACGCGCTCGTGCTTGTAGACAGCGATTTACAAGAACAAATTTTAAAAAGCTTGCGCGATGACGAGCTGGAAAAGGTCCTCGATGAAATGTCCGTTGACGAAACGGTAGAAATTATCGAAGACATGCCACAAGAGCTCGTTCGACGTATGGCGGAAACGGACGAAATTTTACAGCTCCTTTCCGACCGTAATTTTTCCGTCCTTCGTCCCCTTATCGCGTCGATGAACGCTATCGACCTTGCAGAAGTTTTCAACGAAATCCGCGACGAATCGGAACTGCACGTGCTCTTCCGTATTCTTCCCAAGGATTTGGCTGCGGAAACGTTCGTCGAAATGGACAGCGACGTAAAAGAAACGTTGATATCCAAGCTCAACGATAAAGAGCTTCGCGCCGTCATGGACGAAATATTCCTCGACGATACCGTCGATATCATTGAAGAAATGCCGGCAAGTGTCGTCAAACGTCTGCTTGCACAAAGCGACAGCGAAACGCGTGCCTATATCAACGAAATCCTTAAATATCCCAAGGACAGCGCAGGGAGCATTATGACCATCGAGTTCGTTTCGCTCCACCCCGCGATGACCGTGGGCGACGCTTTCGAGCGGATACGGAAAACGGCGATTGATAAGGAAACGATTTACACCTGCTACGTCGTGGACGAAACGAATAAGC
Organism: Clostridiales bacterium; assembly: GCA_015069525.1. Lineage (GTDB taxonomy): Bacteria > Bacillota > Clostridia > Christensenellales > Borkfalkiaceae > Scatosoma. The sequence continues at coordinate 3,582 of SVIK01000002.1, forward strand.
TTGTCGGGCTGGTGACGGCAAAAGATTTGATGCTTGCACAAAGAAGCAAGACGATTGATGAAATTATGACGGAAAACGTCATTTATGCGCACACCGAAGACGATAAGGAAGAGGTTGCTCGGATGATTTCTGATTACGGCTTCCTCGCCCTGCCCGTCGTGGATAGAGAAACGCGCCTCGTCGGTATCGTCACCGTTGACGACGCAATGGACGTCTTGCAATCGGAAAACACCGAAGATATCGCGAAGATGGCGGCTGTCACACCGACCGATAAACCGTATTTGAAAACGAGCGTTTGGCGCATTTGTTTAAGCCGTTTGCCTTGGCTGATTATCCTACTCGTTTCCTCCACCTTTTCGGGACTTATCATCTCCGCCAACGAAAACACGCTGAACATGCCTATCTACGGCATCGTCTTGACGGCGTGCATGCCCATGCTTATGGGTACGGGTGGTAATGCAGGCTCCCAAGCGTCCGCTATGATTATCCGCGGTATCGCTATCGGGGAAGTGAGTTTCAAAGACACGTGGAAGGTCGTTTGGAAGGAAATTCGCGTATCCGTATTGCTCGGCGCAATCCTTTCCGTCGCTTGCTTTGCCAAGGTTATGCTGGTAGATGGTTTGATGCAAATGGACGGCGGTGTATTGGTGGCTATCGTCGTTTGCGTATCCTTGTTCTTTACGATACTCGTCGCAAAGCTTATCGGTGCGTTGCTCCCCTTGCTCGCCAAGAAATGCAGATTAGACCCTGCGGTTGTTGCCTCCCCTTTCATTACGACGATTATCGACGTACTTTCCCTCACCCTCTACTGCGCGTTTGCCATATGGATTTTGGGAACGCTATAAAAAACGAACAAAAAACCGCCGAACGGGTGTTCCCGTTCGGCGGTTTGTATTTTATCTCTTTTTTATTCAAATATACCCAGCGACACGTATCTATCCCCGCTGTCAGGTAAAACGGTCACTATCGTTTTCCCTGCGTTTTCCGCCCGTTTGGCAAGCGTTTCCGCACCAGCGATATTCGCACCCGCAGAAATACCCGCAAACGCGTTTTCTTGCCTATATAACGCCTTTGCAAAGGCGTACGCCTCTTCCTCCGTCACAAGGATAATCTCGTCGATAATCGACAAATCCAGCACTTTGGGAATAAAATTCGCCCCGATACCCTGCAAGCCGTGCGCCCCGTAAACGCCCTTGGAAAGCAAGGGGGAAGAAGCGGGCTCTACCGCCACGATTTTTACGTTCGGGTTTCTTTCTTTAAGGTATCTACCCACTCCCGTAAGCGTACCGCCCGTCCCGACGCCTGCCACGAAAATATCCACTCTTCCGTTTGTTTGCTCCCAAATTTCAGGGGCGGTCGTTTCATAATGCGCCTTGGGGTTGGCAGGATTGTCAAACTGCCCCGCTATCACGGCGTTCGGCGTGGTTTTGCACAGCTCTTCCGCCTTTTTTACCGCGCCTTGCATCCCCTCTTTTCCGTCGGTAAGCACCACTTCACCGCCGAATTTTTTTATCATTTCTTGTCTTTCCACGCTCATCGTGTCGGGCATGACGATTACCGCTTTATACCCACGGCTTTTCGCCACGAGCGCAAGCCCAATGCCCGTATTACCGCTCGTCGGTTCTATTACCGTTCCGCCCTCACAAAGCTTTCCGCTTTTTTCCGCCTCGTCAAGCATGGCTTTGGCTACGCGGTCCTTTATCGAACCGCCCTCGTTAAAATATTCTGCCTTGGCATAAACGTCCGCTTGCCAACCGCGCTGATTTTTCAATTTTTCCAATCGCAAAAGCGGGGTATTCCCTATCCGCGCCTCACCGCTATTCAATAAAGACATGGTAGCCTCCTTTTTAGCTTACTATCCGTTCGTTTACCTCTTTCGTGCTATCCGCTATCGCCATAGCACCGTTCGCGCGCAAAAACGCTTCGTCCTTGAAACCCCAAGTGACGGAAATGCAATCCACGCCCGCGTTTTTCGACGTTTGGATATCCACCTCCGAATCGCCTATATACACCGTTTCTTCCTTTGAAACACCCATTCTTTCCATAATCGCAAGAAGGGCGGTGGGCGAAGGTTTGCGTAAAATCCCTTTCGCCTCGTTTTCTCCCATCACCTCGTCGAACGTGTCGGGAAAATAATCTCCAATCAGTTGTTGCGTAGCCGTATGCACTTTGTTGGACAACACGGCAAGCTTTATCCCACTCTTTCGCAACATCTGCAAAAGCGCGATTATCCCCGCATACGGGCGCGTTTCGTCCTTACAATGCACGGCGTAATACGCACGGAAAGATGCCACCAATTCGTCTACGATTTTTCTATCGGTTATCCCTGCGGAGCGTTCCATAAGCTTGACGATGCCGTCGCCAATAAAACTCCTTATCTCCGCCTTCGTGCGGGTGGGATAGCCGTAAGCGTGCAACGCGAAATTCGCCGAAGCGGTTAAATCGTCCAACGTATCTAATAACGTTCCGTCCAAATCAAATACTGCTAATTTATACACGGCAAACTCCTTTTTTACAGTTCCCTTTTAATCGCTTTCACCGCTTCCATACGGTTTTCACTACCCGTCTTTTCATAAATGCTGGAAACGTAGTTTCTCGTCGTACCTTCACTTAATTTCAAGGCTACGGAAATTTGACGGTTGGTGAAACCTTCGTACAACATAATGGCAATTTCTACCTCTCTATCCGAAAAACCGAACGCGCGCATAAGTTTGATTTCCCTATCCGCCGCCACGAATTTCGCCGCGTCCGTAATACGGCGCGCTATCTTTGCTGGCAGTATCGTATCCCCTGCGTAGGCGTTCTTTACCGCGGATATCAAAGCGTCCCCGCCGATATCTTTCAATAAGTACCCGCTTGCTCCGTTGTTGATTGCGCTCAAAATATAATCGCTATCGTCGAACGTCGTTAAAATAAGCACCTTGATTTGCGGATACTCCGCCTTGATGCGTTGCGTTGCCACTACGCCGTTCATGTTCGGCATACGGATATCCAAAAGCACGACGTCCGCAGGCGTCTTCTTCAATTGTAAAAGCGCGTCGAACCCGTCAAGCGCTACCCCGATGACTTCCAATTCGTCGTCCGTTTCCAACACGCTTTTCAGCTCTAATGCGAGTTCCTTTTGGTCGTCCGTGACGAGCACCTTAATCTTCGTTTGCATAGTTTTCTCCGTGTTTTTCATGTAATTTCTTATCAGAAGGCAAGAAAAGATGTAATTCGAAGCCCTCCTCTTTTTCAGAGTGGAAACGCACCTCGCCACCCAACGCGCGTACCCGTTCTTGCATCGCTGAAAGTCCAAAACCAAGACGCAATTCGTCCATGTCCACGCCGTTGCCGTTATCCGAAAGCAAGAAGGCTATCTTTTCCGATTCCTCTTTTAATTCAAACCAAAACGCCGTAGCGTTGCCGTGTCTTAACCCGTTGGAAATACCTTCTTTTAAGGTATTGCAAAGAAAACGATGTTTGGCAGGCGATACCCTGACGTCCTCGATTTGCGAACGTACGGTTAAACCCGTGCCGTCCGTCGATTCGTGTATGATAGTTTCCAGCGCCGTTTTCAGCGTTTCCCCCTTTTGCATGCCCGAAAGCAAATGTACGCTGTCACGCAGTTCTTCCAAAGCGTGCTTGGCTTGTAAATTGGCGGCGATAATCTTCGTCTTCGCCTCCTCGGGGTTTTTATCGAGTATCCGTTTTGCCACTTCCGTTTGCATAATAACGGTGGTAATGGAATGCCCCGCCGTATCGTGGATATCTTTTGCAATACGCTGTCTTTCCTCTAACGCCGTCACTTCCGCCACTACTGCGTACGCTTTTTCCAGCTCTCTTTTGCTCTCGTCAAGCTCCGTCAACGTCTTTTGCAAACGCAAAAATTGGCGATAGAACGTCATACCTACTTGTACGATTACGAAATGTACGAACAGCGCGACAATCGACGTGAGCGATTGCATAAAAATAGGCAATAAGCTGAACGTTTCCGTATACAAGAGGCTTTGACAAAGCACGTAGCCCGTTTCGTAAATAACGCTCCCCACGCAAACCATCACGATGGAGTGCTTTAACCCTTCGCTGATGATGTAGAATTCCGTTAAAACAATCATGAAAACGGCGATGGGATACGTACCTTGCGAAAGAAACATAAACGAGCAAGAAAACGCCGCGTCCACCGCGTACAGCCACATCTTCCCCGTATTAAACACGAACAGCTTCAACGCCTGCGACAACGTAAAAAACGTTTCAATAACGATAATCGCCGTTAGCATTTGCCAATAATTCGTTTTGTAGTTGTCGATATGGTCGAGCAAAATAAAAATCTCTACCGTAAGCAAAACGATAAATAAAATCCATTTGCCAAAGCGAGCAAACTGCTCCTTATCCTTAAAATCGTATTTGCCGAACAACCGCACGAAATAGGAACGCTTCTTGGTTTCTGTCCGCTTTTCTTGTCCTTTTTCCGTCATATTTTCCGTTTTACGCATTGTCCGCCCCGCTTTGCTCTTGCTGATACTCGTGCGCAAAGAGCGTTCGGTTTAAATTATAGCTGTATATGCCCGTCGGCGCAAAAATGAAATGGTCGCAAAACAGTATGCCGTTCTTTTCGCACAGCTGACGACACTCCTCCGTAGTAGCGGTGTCTGCCTCCGAGGGACGGGCTTCTCCATACGGATGATTGTGTACGAGCAGTACGCCCATCGGGCTTAACCCGACAACTATCTCCATAAGCCAGCTTAACTGCACCTCTACCCGCGCTTCTCTATCGGACGTGAAACGTTTTCTTCCGTAAATTTTACCAAACGCGTCCAAAACGTATACGTCCAGCACTTCACAGCCCAGCACGGCATATTCTCTATTGATAAAAGAGGCGAACTCGCCCAAGTTAAATTTGACGGGATAGCTTTCCTTTTTCATCTCAGCGGACATTTTATCAAGCAAAATACCCGTCACGCGGATATATTCCGCTATGTTTACGCCAATACCCTCTACCATGGAAAGCCTTTCTATCGGCGCGTGGAATACAGCCTTTAAATCGCCAAATTCACAAAGCAATCTATGCGCCAAATCGTTGGTATTGCGACGAGGCAACGCGTTGAAAAGAAAAACCTCTAAAAATTCGTGCTCGCACAGCATTTCCTCGCCCGCTTGCAATTTTTTCAAAATCCGCTTTCTATGCCCCGTATGCACGGCGGGAATATTTGTTTTTTCGCCTTTTTTCGACAACGTAGTATACCCCACTCATTATTTCTTTTATTGTAGCATACTTTCTTGCAAATGTCAAAGTTTTACAAGAATTTCCACTATATTTTCCCCTCGCACGAGCGGAAAAAATATTTTTTCCGCTTTACCCCTTATTTTCTTTACCAAACGAGAGAAATTGTGTATAATAATAGTAAATAAAACGTAAGGAGGCTTCATTATGCCACACCCTATGGATAAATATTTTAACGAAACCGTTGATTCTATCTCCAAAATCATTCAATTTGATTCCTCTTTCAAGGGCGCGGAAGAAGACGAAGACGGCGTTTACCCTTTCGGTAAAGAAACCGCCGATTGTTTGCATTTCTTCCTTTCTCTTGCACAAAGCTTCGGGTTTGAAACGCACAACTACGACAACTACGTCGGCGAAGTAATTTTCGGCGCAGGCGAAGAGTTTGCCGTGCTTGCCCACCTCGACGTCGTGCCTGCGGGAAGCGGTTGGACGTATCCGCCCTTTGGTGGCGTCATCAACGACGACGTTTCAAACGGTGGCGTACAAGGCGCAAAGATTTGGGGCAGAGGCGCAATGGACGATAAAGGCCCTGCCGTGGCTTGTTTATACGCGTTAAAAGCGTTGAAAGACGAGGGCTTTGTCCCCCGCCGTACCATCAAGCTTATCGTTGGTTGCAACGAGGAATGCGGTTGGAAATGTATCGAGCATTATAAAAAAGTGGCGCATATGCCCGACGAAGGGTTCACTCCCGACGCAAACTTCCCCGTTATCTACGCAGAAAAAGGTATCGTGCATTTTACCGCTTCTTTCCCGATAAACGACGCGCCCATGTACGCGCTGAAAGGGGGCGAACGGGCAAATATGGTATGCGACCACGTTTCCGCTTTCTTAACGAGAAAGACCGCCTCTAAGCTGGTGGGATATACTAACGAAATAAACGGCACTACCCTTTCCTACGACAATACGACGAACGCGTTGCAAGCGTACGGTAAATCGGCGCACGGCTCTACCCCCGACAAGGGTGCAAACGCTTTGCAAGCAACCCTCGCTTTTCTTGCCACACTCAACGAGGATTGTGCGTACGCCTACGACGTGCTTTTCAACGACGCACTCGGCTTGAAACAATTTTACGACGAAACGGGCACGCTTACCCTTTCCCCCGACGTGGCAACCTTCCAAAACGGCGTATTAAAAATTACCTGCGACGTGCGTTTCCCCGCTACGTTCGCCTTGGAATCGGTGACGGAGCGTTTGGACGAGGCGGGCATCGCCTACACGGTTGATAATTACCAAGCCCCCTTATACAACGACGTAAACGGCTCGCTTATCACCACTCTTTCCAAAGTATATAACCGTGCGACGGGAAAAGACGAAACACCGATTGCCATCGGGGGCGGAACGTATGCACGGGCGCTTACATGCGGATGCGCGTTTGGACCGGAAATGGCGGGAGAGGAAGCTACTATCCACCAGCCCAACGAATATATCACCTTAGATAGAGTGCGCCTTTTAAACGAAGTATACTACGACGCGATAAAGGAAATTAGCAAACCGCACTATACGCGTATTGGCTACGTAAAAATGCGTAGAGTAAAAAAATAAGGAAAAATGAACGATAAAAAAATCGGGTATCCGTCACGGAAACCCGATTTTTCATTTTACTATAAATAAATCTTATACTTTTAACACACGTTTGATATACGTTTCGTTATAATTTTGCGTATCCAGCAACACGAAAACGTCTACGCTACCAAATTCCCAATCGGTAAAGCTATCGCGAGAGAATTTTGCTCCGAAAGAATAGTACGCACGGATAAGCGCAGGAAGCGCGTGCTTCACTTCTTTGGCGTCGTATTCGCTTTCGCTAAGAAGTTCTATTTGTTTTTCCTCGCGCGATTTTACACCGTACGCTTCGTCTATGGCGCTATACGTTGCAAGATAGGAAAGTTCCTTCACGTACTCGCTTTTGTCCGTACCGAAAAAGCTTGCGTCGCCAATGATGAAACGATAATTTTCTTCGCGTATGTATTTGACGATAAAGCGGAGCAACAACATTAAAACAACGCTGTTTCGGTATTCTTTCTTAACTACCGCGCGGGAAAGCTCTGCTATTCTCTCTCCCGTCGCCTTTAAGGTATCAAGCGTAAACTCCTCTTCCGAAATGAACGGTTTGCCGTCGGGCAAATCCTCACTCGTAATGATTCGATAACAGCCGACCACTTCCCCCGTTTCGTTATCTACGCAAATAATTTGGCGCGCATAGGCGTCGTAGGGGGTAATATCCAAGCCGTTTTCTACGCTTGCGTCCTTTCGATATTCCAATAACATGTCGTTATAACGAAGAGCGTAAGCAGAATTCTTTTCTTGCTCCGTCTCCGCAAAACGAACGCTAAATCTTTCGTTTTCCATATTCTTTTCTCCTTTTAGGGGAACTTATTATCCTTATTATATCACTAATTGTAAATTTTTTCAACCGTCTATCTATAAAAAATAGTTATAAAAACGTATACGGCTTGTCGTTTGACAAGCCGTATACAAAGTGAGAGAATATGAAAAAAGTTTGTATAATCTAATTTTCCGCCCCTATCACGGTACGTTTATTGTATACCCGTATTGTGAATAAAATATGAAAAGATTGTGATAGGACGATGAAATAAAATGCGATTAACTTAAAAACAAAGCAAATATAGCATCTGCGACACGGATTCCGTCCACCGCAGAAGAGGTTATTCCTCCCGCGTACCCCGCGCCCTCCCCGCAAGGGAAGAGTTTTTTCACGGAAACCGACTGCATCGTATCGTCCCGTTCTATACGCAAAGGAGAGCTCGTCCTCGTTTCCGCGCCCGTCATCAGCGCGTCGGGACAAGCAAAGCCTTTCAATCGTTTATCCATATCCAAAAGCGCCGTTTTCAACGTTTCATGCACCTTCGTGGGCAAGACGGCACGCAAATCGGCAAACGACGTACCCGCTTCATAGGTGGCTTTTACAGCTCCGAAACAATCGCTCGTTTTGTCCTCCAAGAAATCCCCCACCTTTTGCACGGGGGCACGGTAATTTTCCCCGCCTGCTATAAATGCGGAGCGTTCTATCACCCGTTGGAATTCTACGCCCGCAAGCGCATTATCGCTTGCAAAATCCGCCCTCGTCACCTGTACGATTAACGCGCTATTGGCGTTTTCTCCGTCACGCGCATAATTGCTCATGCCGTTCGTGACGACGGCGCCCTCCTCGCTCGTTGCGGGCATCACGTAGCCACCTGGGCACATACAAAAGGTGAACGCGGAACGCTCGCCTGCGTGGGAAACGAGCTTGTAATCGGCAGAAGGGAGCAGTTTATACGCCTTACCGTACTGCGTTTTGCCTATTTCCGCCTGCAAATGTTCGATACGCACCCCCACGGCAAAATCTTTTGCGCGCATGTGTACGCCACGTGCGCGCAAACGTTCAAACGTGTCCCTTGCGCTATGACCAACCGCCAAAACGAGCGCGGAAATTTCTATCTTTTCCCGCTCTCCCGTTTCTACGTTTAAAAGCGTTGCGCTTTGCAATTCTTCCCCCACGACGGCAATATCGTCCAATAGGGTGTGGAAAAGCACTTTCCCGCCTTGCGAAAGAATATATTCCCGCATGTTTTTGACAACCTTTTTCAAATTATCGCTACCGATATGCGGTTTATTCAAATAACGTATTTCTTCGGGCGCGCCAAACCGCACGAACGTTTTTAACACTTCGCTATTCAAAGGGCTATGCGTTTGCGTGTTCAGCTTGCCGTCCGAAAACGTACCCGCGCCTCCCTCGCCAAATTGGATATTGTTATGTATATCCAAAAAGCGTTCGGTGAAAAAACGCTTGGTTGCCCTTTCCCGTTCCTCTACGCTCCCGCCACGTTCGATAACGATTGGCGTAATGCCTCTTTCTAAAAGGCGCAAAGCGCAAAACAAGCCAGACGGACCGCTTCCTACGACTAAAACGGGTTTTTCGGGAATTTTATGCTTTGGCAAACGTTCTAACCCCAAATTTTCTTCTTTGGGCTTTTCGTCGGAAAACTCTATCGTGTATACGTAGCGGATATTGTTTTTATCGCGCGCGTCCAGCGATTTTTTCTTGATAGCAAAATAGGCAGGCGGTTTGCCCAATTTTTTGCCCGCTAACGTAAAAAGGGATTCCTCCCCTTTACCAAGCGGAAGTTTGATATCGGATAAAGTGATGAAACGCATACTTACCCTCTCGCTTTTTCTCTATCGAGCGCCGTAGCCACCGTCCTCGCGGACGCGTACGCCCATTGCAGGTTAAAGCCACCGCACTCGCCGTCGACGTCGAGGATTTCCCCCGCGAAATATAAGCCTTTTACTTTCTTGCTCTGCAACGAATCGTCCACCTCGCTTAAAGGAATTCCGCCTTTCGTCACTTGTGCGTAGTCGAACCCGAGCGTGCCGTGCACCGATAAACGGAAATTCTTTACCGCATTTGCCACTACGGACAAGTCGGTAGAGTTCACTTTTTTCATAATCGCCCTACCCACTTGGTTATTGACGATACCGCAAAGCCACTCGGTTGCAGGTTCGTTCGGCAAAGCCTTTCTCTTACGTTGCAACGCGCCTACAATATCCGCTTCGGAAAATTCGGGGAGAAAATCGAGGATAAGCTCTGCCTCCTTTTTGTCCGCGATAAACGCGGAAAGACGAAACACCGCGTCCCCCGAAACGCCGTAGTCGGTAAAGATAACGTCCCCCTGCAAAGCGTGCGTGTTTTTCTTGCCGTTCTCCGTCCAATTCGCACGAACACCCGCGTCGAAGACACGGATACCTTTCAGCGTTCGAATATCCTTCGTTTCCGTTTTTAATTGCACCAACGAGGGGTATAACGGCGTTATCGTATGCCCAAAGCAAGTGGCAAGCGCATAGCTTTCCCCGTCCGTACCGAAATTTTTCGCGCATTTTCCGCCCGTACAAAGAACGACCTTTTTCGCCGTAAATTTTCGATTGTCCTGCGCCGTCAAAAGAAAGCTATCTCCGTCTTTTTGCAACTTGACGATGCGTGCGTCCGTGTATACCTGCACTCCCTTTTCTTGCGCGTTGAAACGCAACGCGTCCGTAAGCGCAGAAGCTTGTCTACCCGTAGGATAACCACGGCCTCGTTCGTCAAAGAAAATTAAAACACCGAGCGAGTGAAAAAATTCGCAAATTGATTTATCGTCGTAATTTTTAACGATTTCGTTTGTCTTTTGCACGTCCTTTGTCGACAACGAAAAATAAGGCGTTTCTCTTACGGCAAGGTTGGTGACGTTCCCCTGACCGTTGCCCGTAGCGGAAAGCTTTTTACCCAACCTATCGCCACGTTCGAAAAGTGCCACTTTCTTACCCAAAGCAAAAAGGGAGGTTGCCGTAAACAACCCCGACGCCCCGCCACCGATAATTGCAATATCCAATTGTAAAATACGTGTTTCGTTCATACGACTATTGTAAACCATCTACAAAAAAATGTCAATATTTTAGAAAAAATTAGGTGAAAAATTGCATATTTATATTGACTTTTCTCTCGTTTTATATTACAATATTTATAATAGAATATTTTTTGGTATCCTGCGTCCGTTTTTCGCATATAGTAGAGCGTGCGTATCGGTATCAAAGCACAAAAGGAGAAGCATCTATGTATCTTGAAAACTTAAATGTTAAGCCCATTATTTGGATTCTCTTAGGCGCTGTTGCCCTCATGGCTGTATTGATTCTTATCAGCTTTATCGGTAAAGGCTCCAAGAGAAAGAACGGCGGTATGAGCGCCGCTGAACAAAAACAAGCCGAAGAAAATTTGAAAGCTATCAAAGAAGAGCAAGAAGTTGAAGCGGCGAAAAGACACATCAAAGAAAAGGTAGAATCCCAACGCCAAGCGCAAATTAGAAAAGAAGTCTTTGATAAGTTGGAAGCGCAAAGATTGGCTGCCGGCGAAGAAGCGGTTGAAGAAGAAGCGGTTGCGGAAGAAAAGGTAGAAGAAAAGCCCGCCAAAAAAGCGCCCGCTAAGAAAGCTAAAAAAGCAGAACCTAAGGCTGAACCCAAAGCAGAAGAAAAGGTAGAAGAAAAGGTTGAAGAAAAAGTAGAAGAAAAACCTGCTAAAAAAGCGCCTGCTAAGAAAGCTCCTGCTAAGAAGGCAGAACCCAAGGTAGAAGAAAAGGTTGAAGAAAAAGTAGAAGAAAAACCCGCTAAAAAAGCGCCTGCAAAGAAAGCTACTGCTAAAAAGGAAGTAGCTCCCGTTGTAGCAAACGACGAAACCGACCTTACTAAGGTTGCAGGTAAATGGTCCGTCTTCCACATCCTTACCGATGACAACAGCGAAGACGATATGTATTTCTTCGAACTTTATGCAAACAACGGTCAAAAGTTGCTTTCCTCCGAAGAATATACCTCTTACCAAGGCGCAATCCGCGGTATCGAAACGCATAAACAAAACATCTTCAAGGGCAATTTCCGTATTACCCTTACCAAGAAAGGCGATTATATTGTAAAACTTTTGAGCGGTAGCGGTCAGCTCCTTTGCACGGGCGCAAACTATGCAAGCAAAGCTCGTTGTGAAAGCGCTATCACCTCCATCAAGCGTTTCGCAAGAACGGCTATCTTGGACGAAAACGTACAAGATTTCGTATTGAAAGCACCTAAGGAAACGGAAACGTATACCGCTCCCGTAGCGGACGGCGTAAACGGCAAATGGATTATCAGTAGCCGTGAAGATAAGGACGGCGATAAAGTGTTCTTCTTCGAACTCTTCGCAAACAACGGCGAAAAGCTTCTTTCCTCCGAAGAATACACCACCTATGCAGGCGCTGTAAACGGTATCAGCACGCACAAGCAAAACATCGCGAAAGACAATTTCCGTATCACCCTTACCAAGAAAGGCGATTACATCTATAAAATCCTTAACGGTAATGGTCAGCTCCTCTGCCTTGGCGAACACTACAAATCGAAAGTTCGTTGCCAAAGCGCAGTAGACTCGGTAAAACGTTTCGCTGAAAGCTCCCCCGTGCTTACCGAATCCGACCAAGTGAAAGACTAATTTCAAAATTACAATCATTTAAAAACCGTCCCTTTGAGGGACGGTTTTTTTCGTGTCTTTGAAAGGTTGCGTTAGTTTAAAATCCCCTTTATTATCTTTACGCGCTTTGTGCAGACGGCTTATTGCCAACGAAAATTAAAAACCACGGCGTTTATTTTTGTAAACGCCGTGGTTTTATACGGTTTGTTATACGTTTGGCTTAGCGCCAGCTTCCGCCTCCACCGCCGAAGCCACCACCTCCGAAACCGCCAAAGTTTCCGCCTCCGCCACTTCTTCCAATAAAAGAGCCACCACCCTTGGATTGGGCACGCATCATTGCAATTACCATACTACGTCGCAAACAACGGTTAATCAGTACGTAATCAAATACCGTCAAACGAGTGCCTCCACACCAAGTAGGCGGTTCAATCAAGATTCCTTTAAATTTCTTTTCCCACTCGTCTGTCACACCCAACACCTGCGCATAGGGCAATACTTTATAATACAGCTGTGGATTTTCTTCCAACATAAACTTGATTTTTTCCGCTTCCGTAAAAAGGATAAATTCCTTGAAACCGAGAATTTGCCCTAATTTTTTTCCGTATTTCTCCGTCCTAGTAAGAGCGCCCAACGTCGTAAACGTCATCGCCATCACCAATAAACATAAATACAATTTTTCCCAGCGCGTCATAATATGTGAAGCGACGGCAAATATAAATAGCAACGAAAAACCTACGGCAACGCCTATTTCAGCCAACAACAAGCCCATTTTTTTACCGCGTTTCCATTTGTAGCGATAATTTTCTCGAATATACGCTATCAGCCAAATACCGATAATCGGTATGATAATAATAAATCCAAAAAAGTAAGAATAACCACTACCTATACGCGTTTTCCCCAGCCAAAAAGGCAATAGAAATGCGATTAGCAAACCCATAATTCCGCCCAGCAAAAACATAAACACCGATTTCTTTTCGTACATTGGCTCGGTTATCAGTTGCCTTTTTGCACAATCAACAGATTTATAGAATTTCTCCTTCAAATCGGACACGCATACCGTTTCCCCTTTTTGGAACAAGCCCTCAAACAAAGTCCGTTCATGTACCGTCGACGTTTCCGGCAATTCGCTTACCAACGCAGTAAACGATACGTTCTCTTCATCGCTTAAATCAATGGTTAAATAGCCTTTGTGCGCAAAATAATAAATCATCGAAGTAATATCTTCGTTGTCCACGTTTCCGTCGATAAGCTTCCCCATCGTCATCGGGTCCATATCGTCTGGCGCAGATATATTCACCGTTGAAATCACTTCCCGACGTTTGCAAAGCAACTTCCCAAAAACGAACGCCAACAATAAGCAAACGCCACCGACAACGAGTATCTTCCACGTATCCTCTGTAAAAACTTGCGTAGCTGTAAAATCTTGCAATACCCCTGCTTCCAACGAGAACCGAACGTATATCCCTTCCGCCACCGTTTCGCCGTATACGTTGCGGTATTTTTCTAACACGTCCGCCTTTAAGACAAGCTCTCTTCCATCGCTTGATAAATATTCGTATGAAAATGCTTTTGAGGGAGTTTCTTCGCCGTAGCGAGTAATCATTTTCGACTCCACGTTTACCGCAGAAGGAAAATGCATTTTTACCGTCACGTTATGCAGGGCGACAGTCCAACCAAAACCAATCACGTCGATTTGCATCCCGTTTTTTACGTCGTTCCGTCCCGAAACCATCGTATACGCTATTTCATACGTACGCGTCGTGTTCTTTTTTGTGTACAGCTCGCATACTACGTTCAAAAAATCGTCCTCGTCTTCCACATAGCATTTTGCCTCCTCCCCAACGCATTGCGCCGAAACGTCCAAATACCGATTCCCTTCCATTGGTAAACTGCGCGTAAAGAGACTTCCCGATTCGTTCGCTGTCATTACTATCGTTTCTTTAACGACTATCTTTCTATCCGTTTGTACCGTCATATCGACGTCATAACGATTAATCGTCATAACGTCTCCCGCATAGGCACTTGCCGAAACAGGTTTTGCCGTGGGGGTAAATAAGAAAGGTAAAACCACTACGCAAACGGCTAATAAGACGAGGAGCACGGCTTTTATTTTGCCGTGCAACCCCTTTCCTAAATGATTCGTTTTCATAATTCCTTAAAATTGCACCTTTACGTTCTTTCTTTCTTCCGCACTATCAAGTTCGAAATACGGACGTTTTTTATACTCCTCCCCCATGCGATTGCCCACGATATTCGCAGGGAAAAGTTCGAGTTTAGTATTGAACGATTTTACAACCCCATTATAATAACGGCGAGAAGCTTCAAGTTCCCCCTCTAAGCCTTTTAATTGATTTTGCAAATCAAGGAAATTGGTGTTTGCTTGCAAATCGGGATATCTTTCCGATACGACCGTAAAAACAGTTTTTAACGAATCTGCCAAGCCTTTTTCCGCAACTGACTTCTCGTTTACCGTTTTGGCGTTCAACGCCAAATTACGCGCCTCTACTACTTTTTCCAACGTTTCACTTTCATGCTTGGCGTAGCCTTTCACCGTTTCGACAAGGTTAGGAATAAGGTCGTATCTCTTTTTAAGATAGACGTCTATCGTTGCCCAAGCTTCCTCTACCTTGTTTTTTAACCGAACGAAAGCATTGCGCGTCTTTATCCACCACGCAATTAAGATAATCATCAACAAAACGACCACACAACCTACTACAATCCCTGCGATTGCACCGCCCGAAAGCGCCTGTATATTATTTATCATGCTCTACTCCTTCCCAAAAAAAATTATTTTTTGGCTTATGATACTATCTATAGTATACTATACGCAAGCGAAAATGTCAATGATTGTATAAAAAAAACAGACTCCTCTATAAAAGAGAAATCTGTTTTTTTCGTTTATTCGTGTTTAGTCCGCTCTTCTACTGTTTCGCAACCACAATACGCCGTTGGTAATAATGGGCGAAAGAATGAGCCACAACGCAGCGAGCGCAATAAGCGAATAGGTGATTACCGAGCCAACCGTTCTTGCTCCTGCAAAGACCGTGGAAACAAGGTTGAAATTGAAAAGCCCGAACAAGCCCCAATTGATTGCGCCTACAATTACCAAAATATAAGCAACTATATTGACAATAAGCATACTCTTTCCTCCTGAAAACAGTATGTTCCTTTCCAAAGGGTTTATGCGTGAAAACTAAAAAACGAACGAACAAACGTCCGTCCGTTTTTTGCAAGCGTTTATCCGCTTATTTTTCGATGTATTCCAACAAATCCTCCAACACCTCGTCTTTCCCTATATCGTGGAAAATTTCGTGGCGCAAGCCTTTGTACAGCTTGCCTGAAACGTCTCCATAACCCACCTTTCGCAACGCTTCTACACTCTTAAACCATTTCAATTCGTTGCCGATTACCGCATCGTCCCCACCCGAAACGAAATGGATGGGAAGGGTGGGGTTTTGTACCTTATATCTTTTTTTCGAATAGGTGTATTTCATCAATTTGAACAGGTTTTCAAAGCCGTCGCAGGTGAAAATTACTTTGCCCTTAGGGTTGGAATAGAACTTCTCGATACATTCCCTATTTTGACTGAGCCACGCGCCTGCGCCCTCCCCTTTAAAACGATTGTTTCCACGCCCCGTGGAAAGGTAGGCAAGCATTTTGCTTCTATGATGTCCGCCACGGAATAAACGGAGCAGTTTCGTCGTAAATATCGCAAGCCCTGCAAGCGGATTTTTGCTGGGCGAACCGCAAATAATCGCTTTATCAATAAGCGCGTCATTTTCTTGCAAATAACATCTTGCGACCATAGAACCCATGCTATGTCCAAAAAGGGTTATCGGTAAAGCGGGATATTCTTCCTTTATACGCTTGGTCACTTGTACCGCGTCCGCCACGATACCTTTCGTCGTGTTATCGTAAAAATACCCCAAATCCTCTTGTGCTTTTACGCTATCGCCGTGTCCGCGTTGGTCGTGACAAACCACCACGTATCCCGCATTACAAAAGTATTCCATAAAGGACGCGTACCGTTCCTTATACTCGCACATGCCGTGCAAGATTTGAATAATTCCTTTGGGGGCGTTAGACGGCGCGTACACCGTCACGTGCAAGGATAATTTATCAAACGCCGATTCCATTATAAAATTCTTAATTTCCATAGCCATGCTCCTTTTGCAAAGCAAGGAAGGGAACAACCCCTTCCTTGTTTTTCATTATTTTTCCTCCCTATCCCACAAAACCCGCCAAAAAGCGATAACGAAAGATAGAAAGATTTGCCCGCGGAGGCACTTTGCTTACTCCGTTCGAAGAGCGATTACAGGGTCTTTTCTCGCCGCTGCACGGGCAGGGATAAGTCCGCTGATAAGCGTCAAGCCCACGCTTACGCAGACCATAATAAACGCCGAGAGAACAGGCAACGAAGCGAGCGTGCTTATGCCCGTTAACGAGCCCAAAATTAAGTTGACAAGGAGGGACAACAAATACGTGACGCCCACCCCAAACAAGCCCGACGTCAAACCGATGATAAACGTTTCCGCATTGAACAGGTTTCGAATATCTCTCTTTCTCGCACCGAGCGAACGCAGTACGCCGATTTCTTTCGTCCGTTCCACAACGGATACAAAGGTGATAATCCCTATCATAACCGACGATACGACGAGCGAGATTGCCGTAAACGCAACGAGCACGTACGTAATGGCGTTGAGTATCGTTTCCACCATACCCATCATCAACCCCACCGTGTCGGTATATTGTACTTGGTCAGCTTCTTCGTGCGTGTCGTTCCACTCGTCAAGGAAGGAAAGCAACCTATCCTTCATTTCAAAATCTTCGGTGTAAATCTTAATGGAATTTACCGTATTATCCGCACCAAACACGCGTTTTACAGATTTCAAATCCCCTGCATACATTTGCAATTGAACGGACTGTGGCATAAATTGATTATCCGTCATCGTAAGCAAGCTCGTACTTGCATTAGGGTCGGTGTTCATCCAATTTGCAATTTGCGATTGACAGTTTTTGTCTACGTATTTTTTAACGAGCGCTTCCGTCAAATTTAACCCACTCGCCAAACAGCCGTTCGACCTGCCCTCTTTCAAACGCAAAATACCTGCCACACGAATTTCCGCACCGCTGTTTTCATCAGCGTCTAACGAAGCCTTTTGCGCTTCGTAATGGAATTTAATAGGACTCCCGTCAGGATACTTAGAATAGATTGCGTCGTTATAGAAAAGGGTATACTCTTGATTGAGTACTTTATCAAAATCCACGTACGGGTCGTATTCGTCGCGCGTATCGTTGGCAAACGAGAAGAATTGGTTTTTGTCGAGCAAACCAAGCTGAACGAGCGTTAAGTCCGTCACGTCGTTGTTTCCGCCGATAACGAGCACCGCTTCGTTTTCGTTCTTCGGGAATTCACCTTTTACAACGTCGTATTGAGAAAGTACGTAATCGCTAAATCTTTCATCCGCAAAATTCGTCGTACCAGGCATAACGTTAACGACTTCGCCTAAATATTCTACGAGCGGAATCAAATCGGAATAATCTTTCGCGTCTGGATTGTTCTTTAATTCGTACACGTACGCAGCTTTCAACGCAGAAAGGGACAAATTCACTTTTTCATCCTTGCCCGTCACGGCGTTTTTCACCATTGCGCTCGTATACAGGTTATCAACCAAAGAAACGCCCGTACTATACTGAATTGCCGTATAATTTTCTTCGGGCATATTGTCCAAATAGGAAATGTATTCGTCGGAAAGATTGTTCTCCACCTGCATACCGTTGGCGATATTCGTCAAGAAGGAGTTTACGTATACTCTGTCCCCGATTTTATCAAGCTCTGGAATATCGTCAAGCGAATCCATACCCGACATAATCGCCGTAATATCCATCGTCTTTTCGTTGATTTCTACGGGGTTATAGGAAAGCATATCCTCTTCCGTTTTCAAAATATACCCGTTGAAACCGTTGGAAAGCGCAAGTACCAAGCAAACGCTGATAATACCGATACTGCCCGCAACGCTCGTAATAGCCGTACGCCCTTTCTTCGTCAAAAGATTTCTTGCGGAAAGCCCAAGCGCCGTCTTAAACGACATAGAAGCCTTTTCTTTTTTGGTTTTCTTTTTCTTCGTGGAAACGATATCCTCTTCGAGCGTTTCTTCTATAATCTCTTCTTTTACGTATTCTTCCGCAGGTTCGTAAGGGTTCGTATCGTCGATAACCAAACCGTCTTGCAATCTTACGATACGAGAAGAGTACTGCTCTGCAATTTCGGGGTTATGCGTGACCATGATAACCAAACGCTCGCCCGCGATTTCACGGATAAGCTCCATAATTTGCAAGCTCGTCGTCGTATCGAGCGCACCCGTCGGTTCGTCCGCGAGCAAGATTTCAGGGTTATTGACAAGCGCACGGGCTATTGCCACACGTTGCATTTGCCCACCCGAAAGTTGGTTGGGACGTTTATTGAGCTCTGCCCCCAACCCCACTTTTTCAAGTGCTTCCGTCGCACGACGTTTTCTTTCCGCTTTGGAGATGCCGGCAATCGTCAAAGCAAGCTCTACGTTGCCAAGCACCGTTTGATGAGGGATAAGATTATACGATTGAAAAACGAACCCAATGCGGTGGTTTCTATATACGTCCCAATCCCTATCCTTATAATCCATCGTCGATTTCCCGCAAATAACGAGGTCACCCGACGTATAATGGTCGAGCCCGCCAATGATGTTCAGTAGCGTCGTCTTCCCGCAACCGCTTGGACCGAGCACGGAAACGAACTCGTTTTCGCGGAAATTCAGCGTCACGCCTTGCAAAGCGTGGACGACGTTATCCGCAACTTTGTAATCCTTTGTGATATTCTTTAATCTTAACATACTCTCTTCCTCTTTATAGTATACGCTTATGCCTTCTCTTCTATCGTCATTTTTTTACAAGTGTCACCGATAAGATGGATAAACGTTTCAAAATCCGCACACATTTGATAGAAACGGTCTTCCCCGAATCTGTCAATAACCTTGCCAATGAAACGGTAGCACACTTCTAAATCCTTCCCATACGTTTGCGGAATTCCGTCCGCAAGCATAACGTAGGCTATCTTTTTATCCACTTCGTCTGGCACGCGTTGCAATACGCCTTCTTTCTCCAAACGATTGACGATTTGCGAAACGGCAGAACGGGTAATGCCCACCTTATCCGCAAGGCGCGTCGAGATTAAACGCTTGCCCTCGTACATTGCGGAAACTACTTCGCTAATCAAACGAAGCTCGGTATCGCTGAAATGCATCTTCCCGCAATGAAAAGCGATATTGTTGCGCAATCTCATCAACGCAAACAGTTTTGCAAGGTACGTCTCTTCTCTGCTTTGAGAAACTCTTTTTTCAAAAGTGCGTGTCTTTTCTTTCTTCATTATTGGCCTCTATTCATACATTTTATATTATATATAAATAATATAATATAGGACGCTTTTTTGTCAAGTAGAAAACAATATTTTTTTGGTCTTTTCATTATATTTTCATTTTTATTTTCCGTAAAGACTTGTCAAACGGGGGAAAAAGTGATACAATAAACAGGATACTAACCGACGTACTGCGGAAAGACAAGGAATTTGACATGACGAAACAAATAGAAAATGTATCGGCGTTTTTGGAAAGCTCGTTAACGGCGTTCCATGCACGCGACAACGTTAAAAAAATATTGGAAGAAAACGGGTTTGTGCCCTTAAAGGAAACACAAGATTGGGAAATTAACGAAGGCGGAAAATATTTCGTAGAACGCGCAACCAGCCTTATCGCTTTTTCCGTAGGCAAGCTGGAACGCTATGCCTTCAAAATCGTTGCCTCGCACTTAGATTCCCCCGCTTTTAAAATCAAAGAAAACCCTGAAATAAACACGGAAGGGCTTATCACTTTAAACGTGGAAAAATACGGCGGTGGGCTTTGGTACACCTTCTTCGACCGACCTTTAAAAATCGCAGGGCAACTCGTCTTGCAAAACGAGGGTAGATTGGAAACGAAAACGGTAGAAGCAAGCTTCCCCGTGACAATTCCCTCCCAAGCCTTGCATATCAACCGCGAAGCAAACGACCATTTCGCCGTGAATTTGCAAACGGACGTACTCCCCTTATTCGGCTTGAATAACGGTGAAAGCTTCTTGCAGTCCGCTTTCCCTAACGAGGAAAATATCCTCGATTACGATTTGTTTTTGGTGAGCGCGGAAAAACCCTATCTTTTCGGCAAGGACGAGGCGTTTTTAGCTTCTCCTCGCGTAGATAATTTGACGAGTGTTTTTGCCACCCTCAACGCCCTTTTAAGCTGTGCGGAAAGCAACGGCATATGCGTTGCCACCTTCCTTAACCACGAAGAAATTGGGAGCGTCACCCGCGAGGGCGCAGGCGGAGATTTCCTCGATAAGACGCTTCGTAAAATGAATTTTGCACTCCGTTTCGACGATAACGAATACGACAAAGCGCTTGCAACCTCCTTTTGTCTTTCCGTAGACAACGCGCACGCCTTGCACCCCAATCATCCTGAAAAGAGCGACCCGACAAACCACACGAAACTTGGCGACGGCATCGTCGTTAAAAAGCATGCGGATGGGGCGTACGTGACGAACGCACTCTCCTTGGCGGTTGTAAAAACGGTGTTAAACAAAGCGGGCGTACCCTATCAAAACTTCTTTAACCGTTCGGACGCAAAGAGCGGTTCTACCCTCGGCGTAGCCCTCCTTTCCAAGGTGAGCGTGCTGGGCGCGGATATCGGGATGGCGCAACTCGCCATGCATTCCGCTTGCGAAACGTTTGCCGTTAAAGATTACCACTACCTTTTAGACGGCTTGACTGCTTTCTATTCCTCGGAAATTGAGATTGACAACGAAACGGTTGTAATCGAATAATAAATTAACAAATGAAAACGGCTTAACCAAACTCTGGTTAAGCCGTTTTATTCTGCCGTTTTTTATTTCACGAACGCCCTAAACGCAAGGTATACTTCGTATACGTCCGCCTTAGAAACGAGCTCGAAAGGAGAGTGCATAGAGATTACGGGTACGCCGATATCAATCGTATCGACGTTCATATTCGCGATATATTTCGCTACCGTACCGCCACCACCGACGTCTACCTTGCCCATTTCGCCCGTTTGCCAAATAACGCCGTTATCGTCGAAAAGCTTGCGTAAAAAGCCGATAAATTCCGCGTCGGCGTCGTTCGAACCGCCCTTCCCGCGAGAACCCGTGAATTTGGTAATGCCTGCACCACAAGAAACGTATGCCGAATTGAGCTTTTCGCATACTTCGGGGAAATTGGGGTCGTACCCAGCGTTTACGTCCGCAGAAAGACATTTAGAGTTTGCACGGATTACCGCCGACGTCGTATGGAACGAACGTGCAATTTCGTCAATCAAATCGGCAAACAACGCGCATTGCATACCCGTCGTACCCTCGCTACCGATTTCTTCCTTATCCGCCAAAATAACCATAACGGTATGCTCGTTCGATTGCTCGTCGAAAAGCGCCGTAAAAGCGGGATAAGAGCACACTCTATCATCGTGCCCATACGCACCCAAAAGCGCCCTATCAAAGCCGATATCCCTTGCCTTAAACGCAGGGACAACGCAAAGTTCCGCGCTTAAAAAGTCTTCTTCCGCCATGCCGTATTTTTCATGGAGAATTTTTAAAAGATTTTCTTTAACCGTCTTGTCCTTATCGTCCTCCGCCGTCGTGTAAGGGATATTGCCAAGCCAAATATTCAAATCCTCCCCGCCAAGCCCTTCGCCAAGCGGTTTTGCGTTTTGCTTTTGTGCCAAGTGCGGAAGCAAATCGCTAATGTAGAAAACGGGGTCGTTTTCGTCCTCGCCTACCTTTACGTCGATTACCGTACCGTTTTTAAGCGCTACTGCACCGTGCAAAGCAAGGGGCACCGCCACCCATTGGTATTTACGAATACCGCCGTAATAATGCGTTTTCGCAAAGGCGATACCGTCCGATTCATACAAAGGAACTTGCTTAAAATCGATACGGGGGCTGTCGATATGAGAAGCGAGGATACGGATTCCGTCCTCCGCTACGTCCGCGTTGCCGATTTTAAGAAGGTATAAATTCTTGCCACGGTTGTCGTAGTATACCTTGTCCCCCTTTTGGAGCTTTTGCCCGAATTTAAAGGGCTTATACCCGTTTTTAATTGCTTCCGCTTTTGCCCATGCACAAGCTTCGCGTTCGGTTTTACCCTCGTCGAGGAACACTTTATACCCCTCTGCGTAATCGAAAATTTCCTTTAATAATTTTTCGTCTGCCTTTTCGTAGACGTTCGTTCTTTTGTACGCTAATGCGCTCATATATACACCTACCTTTATTATTTTCTATTTTAGTAATTTACAACGCTTAATGCAAGAAGCCTTTAATAATTTGCTCCTCCGCTTCCTTTTCCGTCAAACCGAGCGTCATCAGCTTAATCAGCTGTTCACCCGCAATTTTCCCGATTGCCGCCTCGTGGATAAGCTCCGCGTCCACGTCGTTCGCCGAGAGGCAAGGGGCGGCGGTCACGCTGGCGCTATCCATGATAATCGCGTCGCATTCGGTATGACCGTAGCAAGGCGCGTTGCCGTTCATCGTCGATACGAAGCGTTGTACCGATTTATCCCCCGCTACCGAACGGGATATTACGTCCGCGCGACAGTTTTCGCCGTTCATATCAATGACGAAATCGGTATCCGCCGTTTGATTGCCGTGCGTGTATAATTTCTCTTTGACGATAAAGCTGGAACCCGCTTTCATTTCCGCACGCGTAATGCGCTTGGTCGAATCAACACCCTTAATTTGCGTCGTTTCCATTTCCAACGACGCGTTTTCGTCCAAATATACAATCGTTTCGGGGTTCATTACGTTTTTGCCGTTGCCGTCGCCCGAACCGTAATGCTTTTCTACGTATTTTACCTTGGCGTTCTTCCCCACGTAAAAAGTGTGTACGCCGTCGTGACGGGAGGTCATATCCACTCCGCCACAGTTATGAATTCCGCACCCCGCAACAATCACTACGTCCGCGTTTTCGCCGATATAGAAATCGTTATACACCACCTCTTGCAAGCCTGCTTTGCTGATGATAACGGGGATATGCATACTCTCGTTTTTCGTATTCGGTTTGACAATGATATCAATGCCCGATTTGCCGTCCGTTTTCGTAATAACGTCGATATTCGCCGTCGTATTACGCCCCTCCAATTCTCCGTTTCTACGGATATTGTACGCCCCGTCGGGTACGCCGTGCAAATCGGCTATTTGCATAAGTAAATCTTTTTCGATTGCGTCCATACCCTACTCCTTACATTTTATCCGTCAAAACTTTGCACGCGTCCCCGCCCAAAAGCTTGGGCAAAACGGTTTCCTTTTCGCCTTGCTCGCGTACCTGCCCGTCTGCAATTACTACAACCTTATCTGCAATATTCAAAATGCGTTCCTGATGGGAAATAATCAAAATATTCCCCTTCGTCTTTTCGTGCATCTTCTCAAAGACTTTGATAAGGTTGCCAAAGCTCCACAAATCAATACCCGCCTCCGGTTCGTCAAACACCGAAAGCTTGGTGCTACGCGCCAAAATCGTTGCAATTTCAATACGTTTGAGTTCCCCACCGGAAAGGGAAGAATTCACTTCTCTATCAATATAATCTCTCGCGCACATGCCCACTTCGGAAAGATAGGAACAAGCGTCGGCAATTTTTATGTTTTTGCCCGCGGAAATATTGATTAAATCGCGCACCGTCAAGCCCTTAAAACGAACGGGTTGTTGGAAAGCGTACGAAATCCCTTTTCTCGCGCGCTCGGTGACGGACAACGTCGTGATGTCCTCGCCGTCTAAAAATATCTGTCCCGACGTAGGCGTGAGTATCCCTGCGATAAGTTTCGCAAGCGTGGATTTTCCCCCGCCGTTCGGGCCTGTAAACGCAACGAAACGCTCGTCCAAGGACAAGCTTACGTCTTTGATAATATATTTTTCTTTGCCGTCTTCTTGTACGGCGTAGCTTACGTTTTTAAGCTCTAACATAACCTTTTGTATTTCCTCTTTTACTTACAGTAAATATACCACGATTTTTCTGTTTTTAAACGCTTTTTGCGTTTTTACCTTTCTTCGTCGTAGGAAGAAAAGACGCTTTTCTCTACGTCGTATCCGTTTTTCACAAGCGAAGGATACGTCCATGCAATATCCATCAAATAAATATCACTCCAAAGAGTGACGGCACTTTCCGTGCGCATAGAAATAGGCACGATACCGTTGCGTTCCCCCACGAACGTGATTTTCTTTGCCTTGGGCAACGCTCCCGTCGCAAAGGAATACGTATAGTGATGTAGTTTCGTCCCTTTCGCCGTCGTCACCGTCGTATCGGGTAGCAAAGTAATCGTATATTCCCCTTGCTCGTCCGTAATTTCCGCAAACGCGTAATCGATACAACCGTACATTTTGCCCTTATCTTTACCCTCTTGCATGCGCACGGGCGCGAGCGCTTTTTCCGAAAGCGTGGGGAGCTTATATTGCCATTCCTTACCAAAGCCAAGCGTTTCCATATCGGGAGTGTGCGTTTTTTCAAATTCTACTGCGCTTGTGCCAAACCAATCTCTATACAGCGTGCTTTGGTCGCCCCAGGTCGAATCCACGCAATACCATACGCCGTCCAATTTCACGACGTTCCACGCGTGTCCGCCCACCTCTTCTTTGGTTCGCCCTGCAAGCCCGCCGACGGTTATCGCTTCGATACCGATAAGCGAACAAAGATATTCAAACGATTTTGCGTACGTTTCGCATACGCCTTTTCCGTTTTCAGCTAGCCCAATAATGTTATGCGCCCAAACGGCGTCTTCGGGAATTTCCTTGCCATATTCATCAACGAGTTTCTGCCCGTTCTCGTCCGTTTTATACGCATAGTACAAAGACGTGATTACGTAATCGTAAATCGTGAGAGCCATTTCCGTCGAAGTCATATCCGCAGACAGATAGGAAAAGCATTGGTTCGCCTTTGCTTCTATCCTTGTTTGCAACTGCGTACGGACGCTACCCAAAGCGTAGTCGGGCACGATTTGTAAATTCAGCGTCTTACCCCCGTACGATACCTGATTATCAATCCAATAAAATTCGGGATAATCCATACGGAAGGTTTTCCATATCGCCAACGCTTCGTCCACGGTAATATCGTATTTGCCAAAATCAAGCGTTTTTACGATATACAAATCGATTTCTTCCGTTTCCCCGTCGCCGTTTTGAGCCAAGTGCTTGGTAGGCGTTATCGTCTTATCCGCCGTCAGCGCAACGCACGCCCTATGTAAATCGAGATAAAAATAGCAGTACATCTCTCCTTTTTCTTTCATGCTGGCAAAGTTGCGATAACCATACTGTTCCACTACTGCCCCAGGCGTAAAATCAAGCTTTTCAGGTAAAACGACAACCTCTTCTTCGGGCGCGTCGGGAATCGTGGGCAAAACGGGAATTAACGGGTCTTTCCCACTAGGCGTATCCTCCCCGTCGTTTGCCAAGCCCCCGCCTTCACCAATCAGCGAACAGCCCGTCAAAGAAAATAAAGAGGTGGCAAGAAGCGCACAAATCACCTTTCTCCATGCTTTTCTCATAACCTACCTCCTAAATCATTAAAAAATTTCCATCAATATGGCACGCTCTTTCAGCCATTTTCTACGCTCCTTCCAATCGGGAACGTATTTCTCCACCTCTTGCCAAAACCGACGAGAGTGGTTTTTGTGTCTTACGTGCGAAAGCTCGTGCACGATAACGTATTCAATCACCCTTTTCGGCGCGTATAACAGCCGAAAGGTAAAACACAACCTATTATCCGCCGAACACGTCCCCCATCGGGTTTTTGCGCCGGAAATGCGCACGCTTTGATAGTGCACGCCCATCTCTTGCGCCTTTTGCTCTGCCACGGTGGAGAAGATGCGTTTTGCGTTTTCTTTCAGCCATTTTAAAAGGCGAGCTTGTGCATTTTCTTGTGGCAAAAACAGCCTGCCGTTTTCCTTATCGAAACCGATTTTCTTGCCCTCGTAAAGGGTTATCTTACACGGCTCTCCTAAAAGCAGGAAGGTGTATCCGTCCAAGCATTTCGGCGGGAGCGCCAATCCTACGGCGTCCTTTTTTGCTTTTTTATCCCGTATCCAAGCCTCTTTTTCTTGCAAAAAGGCGTAGATTTTATCCTCGCTCAATCGTAAGGGTGCGCGTACGATAACCGCACCGAGATTGTCGATACATACCGCCAACGTCTTCCGTTTAGAACGGATGATTTTATCGGGGTATATCATACCTTTTCCGCTATGCGGGGGGATTTCTTCTCTTCCACGCGGGAAACGGTTTTCTTTTCTTCCGGCTTTTCCTCTTCCTCGTCCAATTGCTTAACGCGGATTTTCAAAACCTTTTGTTTCGTCGATTTTACAACCTTAATTTCCAAACGCCCCTCGCGGATAACCTCGCCTATGGGCGGTATTTCGCCAAAGCACTCCGTCGTCCAACCGCCGACCGTGTTCGACTCGTACTTCTCGTCCTCGTCCTCCATATCAAACAATTCGAAAAG
>SVIK01000098.1 GCA_015069525.1 Clostridiales bacterium
CTTTTTTACCAAGCAAATCACCCAGCTCGTTCGTCTGTTTCTCGTGACGGCAAGCGAGCCGTTCCATCGCCTTCGCAAGCGAAGTTTCCGTTAACAGCCGAGAGTAGATACGGGCTTTCTTTTCCGCGAGCGACACTATTTCCAACGTCTTTTGCAATTCAAAATTATTTTCCCTTTCCAAAATAAAAACCTCCCTGTTTTACTCAAAGTTTGCGTAGTTTCGGGAGATTTATTCTCTTTATTTTTTATGGTAATCGCACACGTCGTTTAACGTACAATTTTCACAATCGGGACGTTGAGAGTGGCACACCTTTCTGCCGTGCCAAATAAGCCAATGATGCGCGCTCGACCAATTCTCTTTGGGGATAACCTTTTGCAAGCCTTCCTCCACCTTGGCCGGCGTTTTTCCCTTTGCCAAGCCCAAACGATTGCTCACGCGGAATACGTGCGTATCTACGGCGATTGCGTCCCCGCCAAACGCTACGGAATACACGACGTTTGCCGTCTTTTTCCCCACCCCCGCAAGGGTGATAAGTTCCTCTACCGTCCGTGGTACTTCGCCTTGAAAACGGCTGATAATATCGTAAGAGGCGGAAAGGATATGCTCCGCTTTCATACGGTAAAAACCGCAGGAGAAAATGTATTTTTCCAACTCCTCTTGCGAAAGCGTAATCATTTTTTCGGGCGTATTATATTTTTCAAACAGCACCGCCGTCACCTTATTTACCCGCTCGTCCGTGCATTGTGCGGAAAGTATCACCGCCACGAGCAGTTCGTACGGGCTATTATACAGTAGAGCAGGCTTTGCGCCTTTGTAAATTTTTTCCAACTCGGCAAGAGCCGTCGTCTTTTCCTTCTTCGTCATGCTATTATTATAGCATATACCATTTATCTTTTGCAATCGTTTTCTTCAATTTTACCGTGCTATCCGTACATTGAATTTCGGTTGCTCCAACCCCCAAATTCCAATTTTTTCCCTTTTCCACCCCTTCCCATTGTTTTGCCGTACCTAAAAAGCGGATAGTTTGTAGATTTTTACAATCGGCAAACGCCCAATCGCCTATTATCCCTACGTTTTCGTCTATCACGATTTCCTCTAACCCTACGCAAGCGTAAAAAGCGTCCTTTTCAATAATTTTAAGAGAACTGGGGAATTGGACGGTTAATAGCTTTTCACAAGCGAAAAACGCGCGAACGCCTATACGCAATAGACCTTCGGGGAGGGAGATTTCTTGCAAATTTTTGCACTCTGCAAAAGCCCAATCGTCAATTTGCTTTACGTTTTTGCCAAGCGTTATGCTTTTAAGCGCCGTACAACCGCAAAACGTATGCTTTTGAATGATACGCAGTTTATCGGGAAGCACTACCGTTTGCAAATTTTCGCAACGGTTGAACGAGGCTTCGCCAATCCTTTCTATATTGTCCCCCATTTCCACGCGTAAAACGTTTTTACAGCCTTGAAAGGAATACGGTTGTATCCCCTCCACGTAAACCCCCTCGTATTCTCGCGGGATAACGAGGGTTTGTCCTTCAAACGTCCCGATATCACGGACGTTCATGCGACAAGAATACTCGTCGTAATCAAATCCAATACTCTTTTCTACTGTTTGCGCTTTCATATACTTCCTTTCCTTTTTTTGTAAATAAAAAATGTCGCCCGCAAAAACGAACGACATCCGTAAAGATGCTCCTTTCGCCTTGCTGCGACACAATTAAATTTACAACAACTTTCCAAGAAAATTGTAGCGCGAAAAAGATACACCCCTACTATTAGAAGTATATTTCTCTTGAAAAGTCATTATTTAATTATGTCGCAACTTTATTCTACCATTTCCCTCCAAATTTGTCAATACCTTTATAAAAAAATCAGGGTTGTATTTTTAACAAACCCCAATTTTCTAACTTTTTTTATCCGTACGGGAAAACCGTTATTCTGCCATTTACGTAATCGAGCCGATAAAAACCTTTGAACGTGGAATAGCCAACCGTTTTTAATATTGCTCTTGCGCGCGTGAGATATCTTGCGTCAAAGCGCACGCACAATCCGCAACCAATCTTCGCCTCTTTCGGCGTGGGCATCGTCGTTGCAGGTATGCCGTAAACGTTTAACTTTTGTCCGTAATCGAGGCTCTGCGCCCGCGAACGGAACACCGCCAAAATTATCATAAGTCATACACTCCTTTTTTGCGGAATACTATATTTTATGAATACAGCCAACCAAGAGGTGCATTTATGATATATTTCGACAACGCCGCCACAGGCGGTAGAAAACCCGACAACGTGATTTCCGCCGTATCTTCCGCCGTTAAGGTGTGCGCTAACCCAGGACGAAGCGGACATAAGCTTTCCGTTGCTTGCGCAAACCTCGTGCAAAAATGCAGAAACGAATTGGACGAATTTTTCAACGGATACGGCTTTGAACGGGTTATCTTTACAAAAAACTGTACCGAAGCGTTAAATATTGCACTCTTCGGCGTTTTACAAAAGGGCGACCACGTCGTCGCAAGCTGTATGGAACACAATTCCGTGTTGCGACCGCTTGAACGTTTGAAACAAGCAGGCAAAATAGACTACGATATATGCCCGCTTTCAGGCGAAGGCGCAAACGCCAAGCTGGACGTAGCGCTTTTATCCTCCATGATAAAAGAAAACACAAGGCTCGTCGCGATAACGAGTGCGTCCAACGTAAACGGATACGCGCCTTCGATAGAAAAAATTAAAAAGGCTTTGCCACAAAACGTGCTTTTACTTTGCGACGGTGCGCAAGGGGCGGGACACTTCCCTATCGACATGCAAAAACAAGGTGTTGACATGCTCACCCTTGCAGGACATAAAGGCTTGCACGCCGTACAAGGAAGCGGTGCGCTTTTATTTTCCACGCGTGTAAATCCTACTCCGCTACTTTACGGAGGAACGGGCTCGATGAGCGTTTCCCTCGACATGCCCGATTTTTATCCCGATTGCTTGGAAGCTGGTACGCTCGCTTTCCCCGCCCTCCTTTCCTTATTGGAAGGCGTGCGCTATACAAAAGAAAATCTTGCCTTTATCGAAAAACGATTGCTGTTTTTGACGCAATACGCTATTAAAGCTTTAAGCGCACTACCCTTTTGCAAGGTATATTCTTCACCCAACCCCTGCGGTATCGTAGCATTAAAACACGACTTTTTACAATCGGAATTCGTTGCAGGTACGCTTTCCTCTAAACACGGAATTGCCGTGCGAGGCGGGTTGCATTGCGCCCCGCTTATGCACGAGGCGTTGGGCACTCTTGACGACGGGCTCGTTCGAGTTTCTCTTTCCCATTTCAACGAGGAGTGGGAAATTGATAGGCTGGTTTCCGCCCTGAAAACAATCGAGCGCGACTAAATCTTCTTTAAGCGTTCGACAACGGCACGGAGGCGTTTTCTTTGCGTGGCGTCTAACATGGGGGAAAACGTTTGATAAAAGTTTTCGATTTCTTCGTTGGAAAGCGTGCCCGCGCGTTTGCTTCTTTCCGCTTCCGCAAGGATACTGCGCATCATATCCGCGTTGCTTTTGCCGTTGTACGCCGAAGCAATCTTCTTCGTTAACTCCTCTGCGGTCGCTCCGTTTTGCCCCGTTTGGTTGCTCTCGTAATCGCTAAATTTTCTCATTTTACACCTCCGCAATTTTTCTTTTATATACTATTCGCTTTTGCCATTTTTTGTCAAAGGGGCATATAATACGGTATGGAAATTTTAATTCTCGTTCTCTTATATTATCTCTCACAAAATTCTTGCTTCGCGGAAAGCATTAAACCGATTATGGAAC
>SVIK01000003.1 GCA_015069525.1 Clostridiales bacterium
TACAACCTTAATTTCCAAACGCCCCTCGCGGATAACCTCGCCTATGGGCGGTATTTCGCCAAAGCACTCCGTCGTCCAACCGCCGACCGTGTTCGACTCGTACTTCTCGTCCTCGTCCTCCATATCGAACAATTCGAAAAGCTCCGACAACTCGCACTTGCCGTCCACCCAATACTCGTCCTTGGAAATTTTGCCGTACAGCACTTCTTCCTCGTCGTGTTCGTCCCAAATATCCCCGACGAGCTCCTCTAAAATATCTTCCAGCGTGACGATACCGACCAATCCGCCGTATTCGTCCGAAACCGCCGCCATATGCACTTTCTTCTTTTGAAGTTGTTTCAAAAGAGTGGAAATACGCGTATATTCGGAGGTGAATTCAATCTCTTGTACAAGCTTACTTATACTCTCCTCGCCGTGAATATACGCCTTGAAAAAGTCGCGCTCGTGGATAACGCCGATAACGTTATCAATCGTATCGTGATACACGGGCAAGCGGGAATAACCCGTACTCTCGAATTTTGCAAGCACCGCCGACATCGACGCGCCCTCTTCCACCGCGACGACGTCTACGCGGGGCACGAGAATATCCTCTACCTTTAAATCGTCAAATTCAAGGGCGGAACGGAGAAGCTCCGATTCGTCCTCTTTAAGCGTACCGCTTTCCTCCGCCTCGTCCACAAGGGACATAAGCTCCTCGTCCGTAATCGATTCGTCTTTCTTTAATTTGAAAAGCTTTGCAATCAACCATTTAAATCCGTCGAATACCTTGCAAAGTGGCCAAAGTATCCAATAGAAAAATTGCATGAGCGGATAAAAGAAAAAGCAAGCTTTTTCGGGATATACGCTCGCTAAATATTTGGGCGTGATTTCACCGAATAACAGCACCACCACCGTCAAAACAGCCGTCGATACCGTTGCGGCTACGTCGGGGTTGTTTGCGATAAGCTTGGTAAACAATATCGTGCCGAGCGCCGAAGCGGACAAATTGACGATGTTGTTCCCTACAAGAATTGCCGTGACCAATTTATCGTATTTCTCGTCGGCAAATTCGTGCACCGCTTTCGCGTTCTTTTTGCCAAGCGTCACCATGCTCTTCAACTTGATTTTGTTCACACAAGAAAACGCCGTTTCCGTACCCGAGAAAAATCCCGAAAGCACGACGAGCACTACGATAATGATAGATAGGGGCAAAGGCTCCATGATAGTTTACTATCCTCCAAAACGTATGAATTTATTAAGGCTTATAGCCTTACTTTCCCATTATAATACATTTTTCCGTTCTTTGTCAAGACGAAAGGAAAGCAATTTATATTTTCTTTGCGTTTTTTCACGATTTTTCCTCTTTTATCACACCGTATCATAAAACGCTTAAAAAAACGGAAAAGCACGATACGCTCTTCCGCTGAGATTACGTCGTTTTTACGTCCTTTGCAAAATGACAAGCAGAAAAACGCCCCTCCTCAATTTCCTCTAATTGCACTTCCTTTTGGGCGCAGACATCCCGCGCCATAAAACAACGCGTATGAAAGGGACAGCCCTTCGGCGGAGAAATGGCACTCGCCACCCCCTTGCCCAGCCATATCCTATCCTTTTTCCCCTCTCCAAGGGAGGGAATCGCGCTTAAAAGCGCCAACGTATACGGATGCAACGGGCGCGCAAATACCTCTTCCGTCCCACCCGTTTCTACAATCCTCCCTAAATACATTACGGCTACTCTATCGGAAATATGCCGTACGACGGATAAATCGTGCGAAATAAAAAGATAGGTAAGCGAACGTTTTTCTTTCAGCTCCGATAACAGATTGAGGATTTGCGCTTGCACGGAAACGTCGAGGGCGGAAACGCACTCGTCACATACGACGAACTCGGGTTCGAGGGCGAGAGCACGCGCAATACAAATACGTTGGCGTTGTCCACCCGAAAACTCGTGCGGGTAGCGGTTAAGTAGGTGCGATTGCAAACCGCACGCCTCCATTACCCCCACTACGTAATCGTTGAGCGCAGACGAATTGCGCTTATATATCCCGTGCGTCCACACCCCCTCGCCAATGATTTGCCCTACCGTCATACGAGGATTGAGGGAGGAATACGGGTCTTGAAAAATCATTTGCAAGCGACGACGCAAAGGGCGCAATTTCGAATCCCTACACAAGGTTAACTCCACTTCCCCTTCCGTTCCGTGATAAAGAACTCTTCCTTCCGTCGGTTTTTCCAATTGCAAAACCGTCCGACCAAACGTCGATTTGCCCGAACCGCTTTCCCCTACGAGCGCAAACGTTTCCCCTTTGCGGATGGCAAGCGTGATGTCGTCGTTGGCACGCAAAAACCGCTTTTCACGCGAAAATACGTGCTTTTTAGGAAGCGGGAAATATTTTTTAAGATTGTACACGGACAATAGATTTTGCGTGACGGGCACTTTGTCTTTCCTCCTTTTGCGGATAAAAACAGCGTATAAGCTGTTCCTCGTTTTCACCTACCGAAAACAACTGCGGTTCTTCCTCGATACATTTTCGCGTGCAATAGGGACAACGCGGGGAAAATTTGCACCCCTTAGGCAAATTATCGAACGAGGGCACGTTTCCTTGAATTTGTTCTAACTTCTCCCCCTTTTTATGAAAGGAGGGCAACGAGGCGATAAGCCCTTCCGTGTACGGGTGAGAATACGCTCCTTGGAAAATTTTTTCCTTTTTCGCTTTCTCGACGATTTGCCCGCAGTACATAACGGCAACCTCGTCCGCAATTTCGTTGACCACCCCTAAATCGTGCGTAATAAACAAAATTGCCGTACCGCCCTTCCTTTGCAATTCTTGCATGAGCGCCAATATCTGCGCCTGTATCGTGACGTCAAGCGCCGTCGTCGGCTCGTCCGCAATCAACAAATCGGGGGCGCAAGCAAGTGCCATTGCAATAATCACCCTTTGGCGCATTCCGCCCGAGAGTTGGTGTGCGTAGCTTTTTAACACCCGCTTGGGGTTGGGGATATGCACCGCATCCAGCATTTTCTCCGCCTCGATTACCGCCTGCTTTTTTCGCAAGTTTCGGTGGATAACGAACGGCTCGCAAAGTTGCCGTTTAATTGATAAAACGGGGTTTAAAGCCGTCATAGGCTCTTGGAAAATCATCGAAATTCGATTGCCACGGATAGCGTACATTTTTTCTTTGGGCAATTTTGCAAGGTCTATTCTTTCCCCGCCCTCCCCCGTGAAAAGCACTTCCCCTGCGGAGATATATCCGTTTTCGTCCAACAGCTTTAAAAGGCTCATGGACGTCACGCTCTTGCCTGAACCGCTTTCACCCACCAAAGCGAGCGTTTTTCCTCTCTCCACGGCAAAAGAAACGCCACGAACCGCCTCTACTTCCCCCTTTCGCATACGGAAAGACACGTGCAAATCGTTTACTTCTAATAAAGACATACCCCTCTCCTTTTCATTTCAACGCATACCTGCCTTTACCTTTTCCGCTTAGGGTCGAGCGCGTCCCGCAGAGCGTCGCCCACGACGTTGATACAAATAACCGCGAGCGATAAAAATAGCGCGGGGAAAAGCCATTGCCACCAATAGTTTTGTATGACGATACTGCTATTGCTCCCGTTTAGCATATTCCCCCAAGTGGGATGCGGTTGCTGTACGCCAAAGCCCAAGTAGGACAAGGACGACTCCGTTAACAAGCACCCCGCAAAATCGAGCGTCATGCTGACGAGGATTACCGAAATAATATTGGGCAACACGTGGCGGAAAGCAATTCGCCTTTCCTTTACCCCAATTGCACGCGCCGCCGTGACGAACTCCTTTTCCCGTTCCGCAAGCACTTGTCCGCGCACCATACGCGCAAGCCCCGTCCACGAAAGCACGCCTAAAATGAGCATGATAATAAAAATACGCATCCCCTCGCTGACGTTGTAGTAT
Source organism: Clostridiales bacterium (assembly GCA_015069525.1). Lineage (GTDB taxonomy): Bacteria > Bacillota > Clostridia > Christensenellales > Borkfalkiaceae > Scatosoma. The sequence goes on from SVIK01000003.1 coordinate 3,906, forward strand.
TTGATAATTTGGGATAGGAGCATCGCAAACGGCAAAAAGGGAATAGCGGAAAATATCTCCGTAATGCGCATTAAAACAACGTCCACCGCCCCGCCGAAATAGCCTGAAATACAGCCTATCAATATCCCGATAAACGCGGAAATAAGCACGGCCACGCCCCCGACGGTAAGCGTCATTTTTCCGCCGTGCACAATGCGCGTAAACACGTCGCGTCCCCGTCCGTCCGTGCCCATAATATATCCGCGCAAGCCCACGCTTTTTACCACTTCTTCTCCTTTCACAAGATAGCTTTGTAGCGCGCCTGCAAACGCCTTGTCCGCCTTACTCCCCGAAACGGCGCATTGTTTGTAGGCGTTATGCCCCCAAGCGTACGCGTTTTGCTCGTTCGTCACCCCGACAAAGTGACGCGAGCCACCGTCTATCGAAAGAAAATATTCCCCCTCTTTTAAGGCGGGCAAATATTCCTCCCCGTTTTCAAACACCCCTGAAACGAGCAATTCCCCATCGCTAAGCAAAAGGGCGATACATTTATTCGTCGCGGTAATTTCCACTACTTTTTTCGTTTCCAAGTATTGCGAAAGAAAATTCCCCTCTCCCGTTTTGCTACTCACGAAAGAAGTAAAAGGGGTTTCCGTACCCGTAAAAATGCGCCCGTCCTTCAAAAGCGCCACCGCTACGGAATTGGTAAAGACGATTTTTTGCACGTTTTCAAGGTTGTTTAATTGGGCAAGATTGGGGGTGGCGTTCAAATTCCCCCAAACGTACGCCTTGCCCTCTTTTTTTACGAGAGCAGAGCTTTGATACCCACAAACAAGCTGACTCAACTCCTCCACGGCAACCCCATTTTTTAATTCGTTTGGCATGGCAAGAACGTTGAGCTTTTCCGCAAACCCGTACTGTCCGCAACTATCATCCCCCCAACCGACAATTTTGCCCCCTTTCGTGACGGCAAGAATATGGTCTTTCCCCGCCGAAACGTCAATTGCTCCTTCTTCCTGCACTTCCTTGGGGATAGCCTTATAATCAATCTTTAAAAGCTTATCTTTCGTGCTTCCCCAAACGAACACTTCACCCGTATTGGAAAGCCCGACGGTAAAGCCGGAAAAACCGTCTATCTTTGCCACGTCCGTTTTAAGCGATTTGGGGACACGGCGTAGCGTATACACGGGCGCGACGTTTTGTTGCAACGCATCGGTATAATTGACGTCCATGGGGATAAACAACGGCGAAATGAATACGAACGCAAACAAGGCAAGAAATAAAATCAGCGCCGTCACCGCCGTCTTTTTGCGAAAAAACGCCTCCCGAAGCGCTTTCGAGGGCGTTTCGAGGGCTATTCCGTCCGTGCGTTTACCCGTAAACGCACGCTTTATCCACGTCCATACCCTCTTCAACGCGTACATGGTGCGTTCTAATGCCCGAACAAACCAATTTTTATCACTCGGTTGCTTTTCCATACGTCCTCCACTCATTTATCCACACGCACACGCGGGTCTACCAAACCGTAGGCTACGTCCATGAGCAAATTCCCTACCAGCGCAAGCAGGATATAGAACATTTGCATCGCGAGCGCGATTTCGTTGTCGTTTGCCGTCAACGCATCGAAATACACTTTGCCTATCCCGTTAATTCCAAAAATGTTTTCTATCATAATCGAGCCTGAAAACACGCCCACCAACCACCCGATAGCTATCGAAACGATAGGGATAAGCGCGTTGCGCCATGCGTGGGTGCGTACCACCATCCGCTCTTTCAAGCCTTTCGCCCTTGCCGTGCGGATACAGTCAAGATGCAAAGCGTCTATCATAGAAGCGCGCACGTACCTCGTCATCCCGCCAAGCGAGCAAAACGTCATGACAATCAACGGCAAAGCAAAGTGGTACGCCTTATCCAAAAACGCGCGAAAACCTACGTAGTCCTTCCCCACCGAGGACATGCCCGACACGGGAAAAACGCCCAATTTTACGGCAAACAGCCAAATGAAAAGGATAGCCACGATAAACGTGGGCAAGCTATACCCCACGATAGTACCGATTTGCACGGCGGTATCCCGTTTACTCCCCCGTTTTCTCGCACAAAATATACCAAGCGGTATCGTAATAGCAAACGCCAAAACCGTCGCGAATAAATTGAGGTATAACGTGTTCAAAAGCGGTTCTTTTATCACCTCTATCACAGGCTTTCCATACGCCACGGACGTGCCGAGATTTCCCTGCAATAAGCCGTTATACGAGCCGTCGTAATAGGGCGCAAAACCAAGCCAACGGAAATATCTCGTAAAAATGCTCCCATCCAAGCCAAAACGGCGTTGCCAATATAAATACCGCTCCGCATAAATCAGGTTTTTATTTGCCGATATTTCTTGCATCGCCATATCCGCCGCCTTGTCCACGGGCAGAAGATTGTACACGAGAAACACGACGAAAGACAACAACGTCAACACGCCGAGCATATATAAAATTCTTTTAAGAATATATTTCGCCATTTACACCTGATAATTGGATAAAAAATCACTTTCGTCCATTAAGAAATTGCTACTGTAATTGGAATACATTGATTGGTCAATCGTCCAATAGAAAGATTGGTCGTATACCGCGCTCGTATAACCCGTAGCAAAGTTTACCGCGCCGTATCGTGCTTTGCTAAACCCGTAGGCAGGCATTTGATAATATTCCCCGTACAACGCAGAGTTCATATCCCCCGTCGTGTACGTGATATACGCGCCTATCCTTTCCCCTGCGTTGGGGTTGTTTTGCCAAGCGGTAATCAGCTGGTCGGTGACGGGGTTGGGTTGCGTGCCCATCCAATTGATAACGAGAGGCATATAATATTCCCCGTTTACCTTTACCGTCCTATACTTATTATCCGTCGAAGCAAACGCCAAATTATGATAGGAAAGCTCGTGCCCCGAAAGCTTTTTATAGCGTATTCCGCCCCTCGTTTCGTCGTACGCGCTACCGTCGGCGTTATACGTCCAACCTCCCTTTATCAGCTCCTTTTTCGCGTTGCTTACGCTGTATTCGTATTTATTCAAACGCAATTTATCCTTCGTCGCTTGATACGCCTCCAACCCCACGTGATAGGGCGCGTCTACTACGCTACCGTATCCACCCGTGAACGTCTGCGCGAACTCGTTTCTATCTATCGTGTGCATGACGGCACGACGCACCTCTACAAATTGCGTGGGCGAGAAATCGCAACGGAAAGCGAGTTTTCCATACCCCGCCCTATCGTAATGCGTTTCCTTGAAATTTTTATTATCCACGACGGCGAGCACCGCTTTCGTTTCCTCCCCTCCCGTCACAGAAGCGAGTACGTCCACCCTGCCTTGTTTTAATTGGTCAAGCTGGGTTTCAGGCACGATTTTCACGTACGAGATACGCTCTATCGTTGCCTTGCCACGAATATCGCCTTTGTATAAAGCGTTTCTTTTCAACGTCGCTATGCGCGTGCTCGCGTCGTAATTTTCCACGTAATACGGCCCTGAATAAGGGAATTTCGACGCGCTTACTTCTCCCATATTTTTGACAATGGCATCCGCCATAAGATAGGACGTAATGCCGTTTTTACGCGTGGTTTCGTAAAAGCCTTTCTCAATATACGCGCCCTGTCCGTCGTCCTTCACCTTGTAGTCGCCAATATACAAAGGAAGAGGCAAAGGCGTAAACGCGCCGTATCGAAGTGCGTAATAATAATCGGCGTATTCGGGCTTTATCGTCACGGAAAAAGTATATTCGTCCAACAATCGAACGCCTGTAAACGGTACGTGTTCCCCCTCGCCCGCATATTTGCTAAACGCCTCGTAGCCCACGATAGAAAGCCCTGCCGAATCGCCCCCGCCCGCCTCTTTCATTACGGGCGTACTGCCTGCAAGTAAGGACACGAGATAGTTTTCCGCACGAATTTTCGAGCCGTCCGAAAAGGTTAAATCGTCCGCAATTTTTATCACGTACGTCTTCGTGCCGTCTTCGTTCTTTCTCTCCTCGTGTGAACGCACGATATCCGCGGTTGCCCACGTGAAAACGCCGTTTTTATCGGTGACCACCGTCGAATAACCACTCGTCAACGTCTGCACAGCAAGGTCTGCGCTCCCTGGTGCAGATTTCCCAAAAGAGGCGTTTCGAAACGCCCCCGAAAGCTCGGTATTGCTCCCCAAAACGACGGAATTGTCGCTCGTTTTCACGCGCGCCCCGACGATAGCGTCCGTCACGCTCCAATACGGGTTCGTTTGTAATTCGTCAATTTTTGCGTTGTACACGTCGTAGTATTGGTTGGAATACAGCGGAACTTCGGGGACGAGCAAATTCCAACGCTGAATAAACAGCCTCCACCACTCGTTATACACGTCCGTTGCCGTGGCGTAATTGCCTACGGGCGCGGTGTTATACACCATTGCCATGGACAGAAAATCCATGCCCAATTCGTATTCCACGCCGTCCACTTTCACAAACGCGCGTCCGTCGTTTCCTTCCTTTACCATGTCAACCGTCACTCTATCGCCGATTGCGCCGTATACCGAACGGAAATCCTCTCGCACGACTACGTCGTTTAAAAATTCCCCTTCTCCGCCCTTGCACGAGCATTGACACGCCGTCAAAAAGCAGGAGGAGAACGCGATGGTGATAATGGCTATGGATACACTCTTTTTCGATACGATTCTTTTCATATCCGTTATTTTGCGCAAGGCAAGCGTTTTTTATCCCGAAAATACTTGACGAAAATCCTTTTTCCATGTTATACTTAAATGATAGATTTATTCACGCGTGAGCGCGAGAGGAGAATTTTTATGAAAAATCAAAAAACACGCATTGAAACCACCTGCGTACAAGGCGGATATACCCCTGGCAACGGCGAGCCTCGCCAAGTGCCTATTATCCAAAGCACGACGTTTAAATATAACACGAGCGAGGATATGGGAAAATTGTTTGATTTGGAAGCAAGCGGATACTTTTATTCCCGTTTGCAAAACCCTACTTGCGATACGGTAGCCTCTAAAATCTGCGCGCTTGAAGGCGGTAGCTCGGCTATGCTCCTTTCCTCGGGGCAAGCGGCGTCCTTTTTCGCCGTATTCAATATTGCAAGCTGTGGCGACCACGTAATTTCTTCTTCAAGCATTTACGGCGGTACGTACAACCTTTTCGCCGTCACCATGAAGAAAATGGGTATTGAATTCACCTTCGTAGACCCTGATTGCACGGAAGAGGAACTGCATAAAGCGTTCAAGCCCAACACCAAAGCGGTATTCGGCGAAACGATTGCCAACCCTGCGTTGACCGTGCTCGACATTGAAAAATTCGCCAAAGTGGCGCACGCACACGGCGTACCTCTTATCATCGACAACACGTTTGCCACCCCTATCAACTGCCGTCCTTTCGAGCACGGTGCGGATATCGTCACCCACTCTACGACCAAGTACATGGACGGACACGGCGTTGCCGTGGGCGGTTGTATCGTCGATTCTGGTAAGTTCGACTGGATGGCGCATAAAGAAAAATTCCCCGGACTTTGCACGCCTGATGATAGCTACCACGGCATTACGTACGCGGAAAAATTCGGGAAAGAGGGAGCGTTTATTACCAAGGCGACGGCGCAACTCATGCGCGATTTTGGTTGTACGCAATCCCCGCAAAGCGCGTTCTATCTCAACCTTGGCTTGGAAAGCTTGCACGTGCGTATCCCCCGCCATTGCTTGAACGCACAAAAGGTGGCGGAGTTTTTGGAAAGCAACGACAAAATCGCTTGGGTAAATTATTCGGGCTTGCCCTCCAACAAATATTACGCACTTGCGCAAAAGTACCTCCCCAACGGCTCGTGCGGGGTTGTCAGCTTCGGCGTAAAAGGCGGAAGAAAGGCGGCGGAAGCGTTTATGAAAGCGTTGAAAGTAATCGCTATCGAAACGCACGTAGCGGACGCAAGAAGCTGTTGTTTGCACCCTGCAAGCGCAACGCATAGACAAATGAACGAACAAGAGCTCATCAATGCGGGCGTCCCTGGCGACTTGGTACGCCTCTCCTGCGGGCTTGAAAACTATCAAGACCTTATCGACGATATTACGCAAGCGCTTGCATCGATATAACGAGCGCGTTATACTGCAAGGAGTATTTATTTTATGCCTATTAAAATCCCCAACAATTTACCCGCCGTTAAAACGCTGACGGACGAGAATATTTTCGTAATGACGGAAACGCGTGCAATCTCGCAAGATATCCGTCCTTTGCGCATACTTATCCTCAACCTGATGCCTAAAAAAATCGAAACGGAAACGCAACTTGCAAGGCTACTTGGCAATACGCCTTTGCAGGTAGAACCCACCCTCATCCGCACGAAATCGCACCAATCGAAGAACGTCGCGGAAGAACATTTGCTCGCTTTTTATAAGACGTTTGACGACGTGAAGGGCGAAAAATTCGACGGCATGATTATTACGGGCGCGCCCGTGGAACACATGCCCTTTGAGGAAGTGGAATATTGGCAAGAACTTTGCGAGATTATGGAATGGAGCAAAACGCACGTACACAGCACTCTGCATATTTGTTGGGGGGCGCAAGCGGGGCTTTATTATCATTACGGCATACAAAAACACGCCGTACCCGAAAAGATGTTCGGCGTATTCCCGCACGAGGTAGAATATAAATCGTCTATATTATTCCGTGGGTTTGACGATATTTTTTACGTACCGCAATCCCGCCATACCACCGTGCTTCGCGAGGATATCGAAAAGGTATGGCCCTTACGCATTTTGGCTTCGTCTAAGGAAACGGGCGTGTACGCTGTGACGACGAAAAACGGTAGACAAATCTTTATTACGGGACATTCAGAATACGACGCGGATACCCTTAAAAACGAATACCTCCGCGATTTGTCGCAAGGCAAGCCTATAAAAATCCCGTTTAACTATTTCCCCAACGACGACCCCGCCAAGCCCCCTATGGTGTCTTGGCGCGCACATGCAAACTTACTCTTTAACAACTGGTTAAATTATTTCGTATACCAAAGCACGCCTTACGACGTAGAACAGGTAAAAGCGGAAAACTAATCTTCCGCCCTTATCGTAAGCTTGACAAAAAAATACGCCTTATAATAAAATACTTATTAAGGAGAACAAAAATATGAAATTGAAAAGATGGATGGTTATTACCCCTATATTCCTCGCACTTGGCGGGGGCGTAGCTTTGTTTGGTTGCACCTCTTCCGTCAGTAGCAGTAATAGTACGTATTGTAGCGATTGTGGCGCTTGTAGCAATTGTTCGTATACGATGGACGGGAATTCCTATCAATGCGGAGAATACGGTTGCTTAGGCGAAACCTTCTCCTGCAACACCGTAGGCGATTGCCTTAGCTGTTTTGGCTTGGGTTGCTCGACGATGGCAGGCAATTGCATGGAGCAAAACTGCAACGGCGCAAGCAATAACCATGGCGTTTACCGCGAACTGCGCCTTGGCAACGATTTCGTGTACAGAAATGCACCTGAAATTTCGTATCTCCAAATGATTCATACCCAAGACGGCGGATATTATCACGACCTCCGCGTATATACCCGCATCGAATTTTTCGACGACCTTGCTACCGACGTAAAAATTTCGGGCAACATCCTTTATAATGGCGCTGTTGTGGATACCTTCGTTTACACGCAAGACAACAACTCTAACGGTATCGTCCGCGATTATAATATGGGAATAAGAAGTACTTCTTTGCCCGCAGACGTCGTAAAAGAAGATTTATCCGTTGCTATCACCAAAATCGAAGCCACGGTATTGGACGATTGATAAAGGAAGCTTACTATGTATCCCATCTTGAAAATCGGAGCAATTCAAATCCCTCTATTTCAAGCGCTGACGGTATTGGGCTTGCTTGCCTTTACCATCACCACAATCCTAATCTTGGAAAAGAAGGAAAAAACGCAAAGAAAAACGGTAAACCGCATTTTGCTCGTTTGTGCCTTCTCTTTCCCTATTCTCGTGGGAAGTGCGTTTGTAGCCAATTCTTTATTCCACTCGATTGCAGAGAAAAAGCTCGTGCTTGGCGGAATCACTTGGCTTGGGGGCGTTTTGGTCACTTTCCCTATTTTGCTACTACTAATCCATTTCTTTTGCCCGAGAATCAAGGGCAACGCTTTGTTTTATTTTAACCTACTTATCCCCGCCCTCGCGTTAGGACACGCGTTTGGCAGAATCGGTTGTTTCTTCGGGGGCTGTTGCTACGGCGGAATCACCGATAGCGTGTTGGGGGTTCGTTTCCCTCCGCATAGTCCTGCCGCACATCAGCAGGTAAACGAGGGGTTAATCGTTCACGGCGATTGGAGCTTGCCCGTCTACCCCACGCAATTGTTTGAAGCAGGGTTCGAGCTTCTTCTGTTTATAGGTATGATGCTCGCTTATAAAAAACTGCGCGGACATTTCTTGGAAACGTATTGTTTTGCATACGGCGTATTCCGTTTTTGTATCGAATTTTTACGCGGGGACAGCCGTGGCTCGGTTGGATTTTTCCTTTCCCCGTCGCAATTGATGAGCATTATTTTAATCGTGTACGGCGTACTTCTTATCTTATACCATAAACGGATAATCTTTAAGAAACTGCACGATAAAATGGACGTTTATCAAAAGGAAAGCAAACTCTACGGCGCACACCTTGCGCACGACGTAAAATCCGTCGTGAAAAAATTGCGCGCGTTAAAAGAAGACGGCGCGTTGACGGAAGAGGAATACGAAAAGGCGAAAACGGAGCTGGAAAAACGGCTCGATTCCCCTCCACAAAACCAACAATAAAAATTTAACGCCGTTGCGGTTATCCACCGCAACGGCGTTTTTCTTTATTTTTTTAAGACGCTTATCAGTTCGTCCACCAATTTCTTTTTATCGTCGCTTAACTTTCGATACTCATATATAAGCTGGATTTCTTCTTTCACAAATTCCTGTTCGTAATCCGTACCAACCGCCACACGCTTATAATCGCCTGAAAGCCCTAAAAGATAGTCCGTCGTCACGTCAAAGAATTTTGCCATTGTTATAATATAAGGCGCATCAGGAATACGTTTGTCGTTCTCCCAAAGCGAAATACTATCCTGCGTGACACCCAACACGTCGGCAAGCTGATTTTGCGAACAACCCATTTCTTTTCTTAATTCTTTTATAATAATCCCTATCCCTTTCATCTCTACGCCCTATTATATTATGTAAATTTTTCTTACGAATTTATTTAGTATAATATAATTTTACTACAAATCGTCGTAAAACACTTGACCTATGTTTATCTATCGTGATAAGATATATTTACGACATATGGTCGTAAATAATGGAATACTACGTTTCGTCATGAGTGATTTATCGGTTTTTTGCTGTACGATGTGTGCTCGTTTTTAAAATTACTATTTTATCTTCAACAATTTTACCATTTAAAAATAATACGACAATTAGTCGTTTGTGTTAAGGAAACGAACAATGGATAATAGACTTTATTTTATAGAAGCTCTTTTCAATAAAAACTATAAAGAAAATTTACAACTTGTAAATAAGGACGGAGAAACTTTTTCTTTTAAGAAAATCGCCGTAAAAAAATATGCTATTTACGATAAAGAAATTACTTATTGTGTCTTACAATTGCTTACGCCAATAGAAAACGTTGAAAAGGAAAGTTTTTTATTATACCGCGTGGATATCGATAAAATAGGCAACGCTTCCTTGCGCCACGAGTATAACCCGTCGATTATGCAAGACGTTCTTACATCTCAACAATAAAAATTTAACGCCGTTGCGGTTATCCACCGCAACGGCGTTTTTTTGTTTGGCTTATTTAATTAAATCTTTTATCACTTCGCCTGCAATTGTCAGCCCCGCCATCGGCGGAACGAACGAGATACTCGCAGGGACGGGTTTTTCGCCCTCTAAAACGGACGGTTCACTCTTTATCGATTCTTCCTTCGAATAAACCACTTTTACGTGTTCTACGCCCCGTTTTTTCAATTCTCGGCGCATAACGCGCGCCAAAGGACAAACGCTCGTTTTCGTGATATCCGCCACCTCAAACGACGACGTACCCATTTTATTTCCCGTACCCATGGACGAGATGACGGGCGTTTTCACCGCCGTTGCCCGTTCGATTATCGAAAGCTTACCGCTAACCGTATCGATAGCGTCCACGACGTAATCGTACACGGTAAAATCAAAGGGCGTTTCAGGCAAAAAGAAGAGGTTATGCTTTGTCACTACCACGTCGGGGTTGATATCCTTTACTCGCTTTGCAATCACTTCCGTTTTCGCTTGCCCCACCGTCGAGTGAAGCGCGATAATTTGACGGTTGATATTGCTTTCGCTTACCGTATCGTTATCAATCACGTCGATAGCGCCAACGCCTGCCCGAGCGAGCGCTTCTACTACGTAGCCACCCACTCCGCCGACGCCGAACACCGCCACACGGGCTTTTTTCAGTTTTTCAAGTGCCTGAGCACCTATCAGCTTTTCCGTCCTTGAAAACATAGCTTTTCCTTTTTACGGTGTTTTATTTTCTATATTGAGCAAACCACTTGGTATCTTTCAAAAGAGTGGTATTGTTCGAACAACGCACCTTAATACCGTCGTCCTTAGGCAAAATGATAATATTGCCGTTCATGGACGTATATCCGTCTTTATTATCGGCTACGATACTCGTCACGTACACCTTATCGGTATATTTGGAAACGGTTTGCGTGAACTTTTTCGTAGGGAATTGATTATCCGTATTTTCCGTGTACTCGTCGCTACCGCAACAACAGCAAACGCAGACGATTTCTGGACGAATTACCGAAAGCAACGTATCGGTGTTGGACGTTTTACTGCCGTGATGTCCCGCTTTAAACAAACGCACCTGAGGCAAATTATTGCTTTCCACCAACGATTCTTCTCCGTCTTCCTCCAAATCGCCCGTGAACAAATAATGATTATCCCCCTCCGAAAGCAACGTGCAAACGGAATAGTCGTTTTCGCTACTTGCGTCTTGTTCGTAATACTTTTGATATAAAATATTTAAAGTAATATCCTTTTCCGCGTCCAAGACGAACGTTCTACGCGCACCCGTCGTGGCATTTCCGCCCTTCCAGCATTCTAACGCGTCGTAAACGATTGTATCGTTCGATTGCAAATAACTTACCGCTTCTTGATATTCCTCGTATAAATTGGACGTTGCCTCGCTTTGGGAAAACTGAATAAGCGTGCCGATTTCATATTGATAAAAAATACCCGTACGGCTACCCTTGCCGTCGCTATTGCCTACAAAACCTGCGATATGGTCTTGATGCGCGTGGGTAGCAATTACGTATTCCAATACGCCGTCCGTACAAAACGTATCTACGTACGCCTTAATCGTTTCCGCGCTACTCTTTCTCGAACCCGCGTCAATGAGCACTTCGGTATTGCCCGTCTTAATCAACGTACAATCGCCCGTGTATTTATTGCCGAGCTCTAAAAAGTGAATACTTAAATCGTTCGATTTAACTTCCGTAATGTCAGCCTCGGTGAATTTCCCGCCTACGGTGTCTATATCCAAAGGATTCTCTTGCTCGTTTTGTTGCGGGATAATTTTATCCAGGAAAGAAATATGAATAATCCCTTTCCAATGCAAAAAACAGCAAAGCCCGATAGACGCCACCAATAAAAAGATGATGACAAATACGACGGGATGTTTTTTCGCCGTTTTTTCTACGGCTCTACGTTGTTTTTTCGTCATTTTTTATAACTCCTCATTTAAATGCATACCGTTATTTCGCCTTGCGTAAGCGATGCGGGCGAGTGCCCCTCTTTCGCCAAAGCAAACGCCGTACAACCTTCGTCTAAAAGGCTTTCAAGCGCCTCGAATATATCGTTGGACAAGCCCACTTCGTCAAAATGGCGGAGGGCGCGTTTGATAACCTTTCCGTCCTTTTGCGCAAAATATTTACCCTCTAACACGAACGCGTGCATAACGGTTGCAGAGTTTTTCATTTCCTCCGTCTTGCCATTTTTCAGCCTATCCTCCACCGCTGTGGCAATGAGCTGAGCATAATTCCTTTTATCGACAAAACGGGCGTATTCTCGCCACGTATCGGCATTTAATACATGCAAAATATACATAGGTCTTCATCCTTAAAAACGAAAGGCTGTCGCCCTTTTTCAGGCGACAGTCTTTTTTATACAATGATTGTTTTCCAAAACGAAGCCATTTTTAATTACATGGATTCGTGAATCGTTCTGGAAATAACGTCGTCTTGCTGTTCTTTCGTAAGCTTAATGAAATTTACAGCATAACCGGATACACGGATAGTAAGCTGAGGATATTTTTCAGGGTGCGCTTGTGCATCCAAAAGCGTTTCGCGATTGAATACGTTTACGTTCAAGTGATATCCACCGTCGCTAACGTAGCCGTCCAACATATTTACCAAATTATCAACTCTGTTCGACATAATATTATCTCCTTTCTTTTTATTTTATGATTTTCCTTTCGGGTTTTGCCTTTCCCTTTACCGAGAAAGGCAAGCCTACGGAATTTTTAGTCGTCTTTACCAAGCGAGCCAGGCGTAATCGAGAAGGTGTTAGAAATACCGTCTCTCGAATATTCGTAAGGAAGCTTTGCAACCGATTCAAGCGAAGCAAGTGCGCCGTTGCTATCTCTGCCGTGCATGGGGTTCGCACCAGGAGCAAGAGGCGTACCGCCACGTCTACCGTCGGGCGTATTACCCGTCTTCTTACCGTATACGACATTGGACGTAATCGTCAAAATCGACGTCGTGGGTACGGAATCACGATAGGTGTAATGGCTCTTAACCTTCTTCATGAACGTCTTCAAAATCCATACGGCAAGTTCGTCCGCTCTGTCGTCGTTGTTGCCATACTTAGGATACTCCCCTTCGATACGATAATCTACTACGATACCGTCTTCGTTGCGTACGGGGTATACTTTTGCGTATTTGATAGCCGACAAGGAGTCTGCTGCGCAGGAAAGACCTGCAATACCCGTAGCGAAGAAACGGCGTACGTTGGTGTCGTGCAAGGACATTTCAAGCGCTTCGTAGCTGTACTTATCGTGCATATAGTGGATAAGGTTGAGCGTGTTTACGTACAAATCAGCAAGCCACGTCATCATGTTATCGAACTTCTTGCATACTTCATCGAAGTCAAGCGCGTCGTTGCTCGAAATCGGCGTGAATTCGGGGGAAACTTGCATGGGTTTGCCCGTTTGCTTATCCTTCATAAGCTCGTCCTTACCGCCGTTGATAGCGTAAAGCAAGCATTTTGCAAGGTTTGCTCTTGCACCGAAGAATTGCATGTCTTTACCCACTCTCATACAGCTTACACAGCAAGCAATTGCATAGTCGTCACCCATTTCAGGACGCATCAATTCGTCGCTTTCGTATTGGATGGAGGAGGTACGGATGGAAAGGTCTGCGCAGAATCTCTTGAATTCTACCGGCAATCTCTTCGACCAAAGCACCGTAAGGTTAGGTTCGGGTGCGGGGCCGAGGTTGTCAAGCGTGTGCAAGATACGGAAAGACGTTTTGGTGACAAGCGTTCTGCCGTCTACGCCCATACCGCCAATCGATTCGGTCACCCACGTCGGGTCGCCAGAGAAGAGTTCGTTATATTCCTTCGTTCTCATGAACTTAACGATACGAAGCTTCATAACGAAATGGTCGATAAATTCTTGTGCTTGTTCTTCGGTGATAAGTCCCTTCTTCAAGTCACGTTCGATGTACACGTCAAGGAAAGTCGTGTTTCTACCGATGGACATAGCTGCGCCGTTTTGGTCCTTGATTGCACCAAGGTAGCCAAAGTACAACGCTTGAATCGCTTCTTGCGCCGTTTCAGCGGGACGGGAAATATCGCAACCATAAGAAGCTGCCATCGCTTTCAAGCCTTTAAGCGCTTTGATTTGGTCAGCGATTTCTTCGCGGTTTCTTACCTTTTCAGGCGTCATATCGCCGTTGATTGCAAGCTTATCTTCTTCTTTCTTCTTTATAAGGTAATCCACACCGTAAAGCGCTACACGACGATAGTCGCCAATGATACGTCCTCTTCCGTATGCATCGGGCAAGCCAGTGAGAATATGTGCAGAACGAGCCGCACGCATTTCGGGCGTGTACGCGTCGAACACACCTTCGTTGTGCGTCTTTCTATATTTCGTGAAAATTTCTTTTACGTTCGGGTCGATTTTGTAGCCGTACATTTCAAGTGCGCCTTCCGACATACGAATACCGCCGAAGGGTTGCAAAGCACGCTTGAAAGGTTCGTCCGTTTGCAAACCGACAATCTTTTCAAGTTCCTTATCCAAATACCCTGCGTCGTGCGAGGTGAGCGTGGAAACGATTTTCGTATCCGCGTTCAAAACGCCACCGTTTGCAAGTTCCTTCTTCGTCAAATCACAAACGATATCCCAAAGCTTTTTCGTCGCTTCCGTTGCGGGCGCCAAGAACTTGCCGTCGCCTTCGTACGGCGTGTAGTTGCGTTGAATGAAATCACGCACGTCTACTTCGTCGTTGCACCATTTACCGGGAACAAATCCCTCCCAACCTTTGTATTGCATCATATCATTACTCCTAAAAATATATTTTGCTATCTAATACCCGTTTCATAAACGGATTTTTTGCCGTTATTTTTTAAGCGCCTTGCGCTCCTCCAATTTTGCGTCCAACCAAAGTTCTAAAATCTCTTCCGGTTGAAAGCCTGCGCAACGGGCGAAAATCTCCTCGCCGTCCGTAAGCAATATCGTAGGTACGCGCGTGACGTCCCACTCCTCCATTAACGCCACCGTGGAATAATCCGCTTCCACGTGCACGAGCTTTAAATCTGCACGCTCGCTACACAGCCTTTCTAAAATAGGCATAAGCGTTAAGCAGTTGGCACAAGATTCTCCGCTGATTTCCACACAGCAAAGCCCTTGCAGTTGTTTTTTATAACCAAGTTCCTTTTCGTTCATTTTCCTTCTCCGCAAAGAATACGTTTCGCGTTCTCTACCCGTTCCGTCGAAGGGGCTTGTACCCCTTGCAAGGGATATTCTATCCCAAGCTTTTCATACTTGACAACGCCCATCGTGTGATAGGGCAAAACCTCTACCCTTTCCACCGTTTTCAGCGTATCAATAAACGCGCGCGTACGTTTTAACGAGTCGTCATTGTCCGTGATATTAGGCACGAGCACCTGTCGTATCCAAACGGGCGTATCGTTATCGCTTAAAAACCTTGCAAACGCAAGCGTGTTTTCGTTGCTCTGTCCCGTCAGCTTTTTACAAGCTTCGTCGTCGATATGCTTGATGTCGAGCAATACCAAATCGGTGACGTCAAGCAATTTTTTATGCTTCTCTACGCAAGATACGTCGTTTGCCCGAAAGGTAAAACCCGAAGTATCCACGCACGTATGCATACCCATTTCTTTAAGCAAGGTAAACAGCTCCGTGACGAAATCGATTTGCAAAAGCGGTTCGCCCCCCGTGACGGTGACGCCACCCTTTTCACCAAAGTAGTTTCTATACTTCCAAGCGCGCTGTGCAATTTCCTGCGCGGTATATTCCTTCCCACCCGTTTTCCACGTGTCGGGATTATGACAGTATTGACAACGCAACGGACAACCTTGCAAAAATACTACGAAACGGATACCAGGCCCGTCTACCGTACCGAAGGATTCAAACGAGTGTATTCTACCAGTCATTTCTCCTCCTATCTCGCCGATTGCTATCCCATGAAAATAGGCGACACGCAAAGCCTGCGCGACGCCCCTTTTGTCTCACGAATACATTATAACAAACGTTGAGCGTTTTGTCAAGCCTTTGAATAAAATTTTTTTCCTTTTTGCGTGCTTTTTACGCGGAAAGTTTTGCCAACCTCTTCCGCGCCCCTTTTCAACTTTTATATATACATATATAAGTCCTATATTTATTATAAACCAAAACGAAGAAAAATTCAATACTTTTTCGAAAAAAAGTTTGATAAAAAATTACCAAGAACGCCCACTCGCGCCCTATTATCCATTTTTTGTTTGAATAAGTTAAAAATCGTTAAACGTTGAATTATTTTCGCTATTTATTTTTTCGCAAAAATATGATATAGTAGGTTTGATTTTTGTTATACAAAAATTATTATCCTATAAAAATGGAGAATTACTATGAAAAATGGATTGCAAACATATCCTCTGCGGTTATCTTTTTATCCCTTCTTTCAGGCTGTAAAGGCGACGGCAACCCTACGCCAACTCCCCCTCAAACAAACGACCACGTCTGCTCTTTTACGCAAGAGGTTGTCAACGACACCTACTTGAAAAAATCCGCGACGTGCACCACCTCCGCGACCTATTATTATTCTTGTACGTGCGGAGAAAAAGGAAAGGATTTCTTCCCTTACGGCGGGCCGAACGGACATCAAGGCGGTACGGCGACGGAAACGAAAAAAGCGGTTTGTTTGGTGTGTGGACAAGAGTACGGCGATTTGTTGGCGCACTCCCATAACTACAACCAAAAGATTGCCCAAGCGGAATATTTAGCAAGCGAAGCCACCTGCTCTACAAAGGCGACCTATTATTTCAGTTGCGTTTGCAAAGAAAGTGAAAAAGACGATACGCATACGTTTGAATACGGCACCTTCCGTCAACACGATTTTACGGGCGATTGGCAAGCAAACGAGAACGAGCATTGGCACGAATGCGCTTTCGACGATTGCACGGAAATTGATGAAAAAATCCCCCATACGGGTGGCACGGCAACGGAAACGGAAAAAGCCGTTTGCGAAACTTGTAAAACGCCTTACGGCGATTTTGGAACGCACGTACACGTATTCGACCAACAAGTCGCAAACGATACCTATAAAAAAGCGGACGCAACCTGCTCCACAAAGGCGACCTATTATTTCAGTTGCGTTTGCAAAGAAAGTGAAAAAGACGATACGCATACGTTTGAATACGGCACTTTCCGTCAACACGATTTTACGGGCGATTGGCAAGCAAACGAGAACGAGCATTGGCACGAATGCGCTTTCGACGATTGCACGGAAATTGATGAAAAAATCTCCCATACGGGTGGCGTAGCAACGGAAACGGAAAAAGCCGTTTGCGAAACTTGCAAAACGCCTTACGGCGATTTTGGAACGCACGTACACGTATTCGACCAACAAGTTGCAGAAGACGCATACAAAAAAGCGGACGCAACCTGCTCCACAAAGGCGACCTATTATTTCAGTTGCGCTTGCAAAGAAAGTGAAAAGGACGATACGCATACGTTTGAATACGGCACTTTCCGCCAACACGATTTTACGGGCGATTGGCAAGCAGACGAGAACGAGCATTGGCACGAGTGCGCTTTCGACGATTGCACGGAAATTGATGAAAAAATCCCCCATACGGGTGGCGTAGCAACGGCAACAAAGCAAGCGTCTTGCGAAGTTTGCGGAGCAGAATACGGCGACTATCTCGATTATTCTTATAAGATTGCATTTGCCCAAGATTCGCAATGGGTTATACTTAACAACGACGCATACAACAAAACGATTGCATGCACCGTTTGGAAAAACTCGGCAGTAGACAGTAGCGCACAACCGCAATTCACCTTTGCCGACCCGTCGATTGCAAGATTGGACGGCACGACCTTAATCGGTTTGAAAGCGGGTGTGACGACGCTTACGGCGGAATATAAAGGGCAAACGGACACCATGCAAATAGAGGTATTGGAAGCGCTTGGACAACAAGTGACGGCGACCAATCCCGCACAGGTTAAATCGTTTGGGCGCGCTTATCCCACGGGCACAAACAACGAGCGTTTGCGCTTTATCAATACGGCAAGCGGTTTCGAAGTGAATTTCATCGGCACGGCAGTCACCTGTTATATCAATTTCGACGTATACGAAGCGCTATCGAACGGGCGCATGGGCGGATTAAAAATTTATTTAGACGGAGAACCTTTCTATTATTATAAATCCGCCGTAGACGCCAACGGCGTTGCCATTACCTTGGTTGGACCCGTTGAAAACGGCTTCCATACCTTGAAAGTATTAAAGATGACCGAACAAGCCTTGGCGCAATGCGAGATTTGGGGGCTTACCACCGACGGCACGTTCGTCAGCCCGTTTGCGCATAAGGATTTGCTTTTCGAATTCTACGGCGATTCGATTACCTGCGGATATGGCAACCTGCCTGACAGCGAAGGCATGATTTACGACCAAGACGGCACGAACACCTACGCCTCGATTGCCAGCGAATATTTCGGCGCGGAATACGAGTGCGTTTCCTATTCGGGCATGGCGGTGGCTATTCCCAACGGAACGGTTAGCTACACCGTGCAAGATATCTTCGATAGGTACCACGAACAAAAACGCGACGTATACGATATGAGCCAAACCGACCCCGACGTCGTTATCGTATCGCTTGGCACGAACGATTCGTTCAGTATGGGAACGGGCGGAAACGGCGCGCTCATTAAAAAATACGTAGAGTTTATCAAAGCGCTCCGCGCGAAACGTCCAAACGCACCCATCCTTTGCATTTACGGCTTGATGTGGACGGGCGGAAACGAGCTGGAAACGGAAAACTGTATCAAGCTCGCCGTAGAACAGCTTCGCCAAGAAGGCGTGGAAAAGGTGTACTATTCCCGCGTGGAAGCAAACATTACGGGCAAAGACGCGCACCCCGATGCAGAAGGACATCAACTCGCCGCGCAACAGTTGATTGAACTGATTAAACAATACGGGGAATTGGACGGCAAGCTACTTACCTCCCCCGAACTTTCCGACAATGCAAGCATTACTTATAATAGTAGTGCATTGGAAAACGTACGATTGGGCGATATCGTCAGCGTTCCTACCGCGACGGCGAAAGATTACGACGATACGGACATCAGCAATACCATCCAAATCGACGTGGGCTACTGCGACGAAAACGGAAACGTTTTGCAATGGTTGGATTCGTATATGCAAGCGGATTCCCCCGCTAAAACACTCACCGTTAAGGATTATAAAAATTGGATTATCCGTTATCGCGTGACGGGCGCCAACGAAAACACCGTCGTAAAGACGTTGCACTTTACGGCAAGCCAAAGCGCAACCCCTATCGTCAACGTATCCAATACAAACGATATCGTAGTGAACGTCGGTTCTTCCTTCGTTATCCCTACCGCCACGGCAACCTGCAACGGTACGGACGTGTCCCAAAATATACAAGTTTGGATTTACCGACTCGTAAACGGCAACAGAGAATTGCTTGAGATTCTCTCCGCGGGTGTGGAAGCGCAATTAACGCACGGCGAATACGAGCTCGTATATGTTTGCAAAGACGATTTGGGCAATAGTAGCGCGGAAAAAGTTGTAAACGTGACCGTCAACCGTTTCTCAACGGGAACGCAGTTGATTTCCCCTCCTTCCATCGCCAAAAACAGCGAAAACGCCGTTTGGAACGATACGACGAAGACCTTGGACGTCGGCGTGACCTCCTCGTCTACCAACGTTTCCTATTCGCAAATGACGTTCAATAACGATAGATACGGGGCAAACGATATTATCAAAGTGACGTTAACCGTCGACCCGTTTGCTTCGTTAGGCGGGGAACAATTCTATACCATGGGTTCGTACGGTTCTAAAACGTATTATCAATATATGCCTGGCGGACACGAAGCAACTTGGCCCCCCTTCTTCTCTATCCGCTTCAACAGCGAACACGTAGGGCTTGTCACGGGACAATTGAATCTTTCGAACGCCCCTTACGTGGAAAAGAATTACAACCTTGCAGACGGAAATAAACACACCATCGCTTGGCAAATCGTAAAAACGGGCGCAAATTGCGACGCGGTGGACGCAAGCATTATCATGCGTTGCTGGATTGATTGCGACCCTACCCAAGCAAATCCCTCGTTAGAGGCTGTATGTACCGCTGAAAACTACGAAAAATATTATTTCGATAGATATTACAACGAAGGGGACGGTTGGCTGTATTTCGGCTCGATTTCCACGACCGCGAAAGACGAAAACGACCAAACGTATACCGCAGACGATTGTATGCATATCCATGCAATAGAGCTCTGCTAAACCATCACAAAACAACGAACGGAGAGCGTTTATTATACGCTCTCCGTTTTATTTCGCTATTAACGCTACGCGTCAAGAAAAACCTTCAACGCGTACATATCCCCCTTAAAATAAAAACTCTCCCACGTTTTTCGTGAGAGAGTTTTTCGTTAAACGACTGTTTTATGCAATCGTTTCTTCCGTCGTTTCCGTTTTTTCTTCCGCTTCTACAAGCGTTTCTTCCGCCTTGTATGCGCCGATGTACTGAGGCGTGACGGTCTTGTACGCCTTTGTACCCGTACCAGCGGGAATAAGCTTACCGATGATAACGTTTTCCTTCAAACCGACGAGATAATCGCGCTTCGTGCGGATAGCCGCTTCCGTAAGCACTCTCGACGTTTCTTGGAAGGACGCCGCCGACAAGAAGCTGTCGGTTGCAAGCGCCGCTTTCGTAATACCGAGAAGCACACGCTTTGCAAGAGCAGGTCTACCGCCCTTTTGCATAGCTTTCGCGCTTTCGTCTTGGAAGGTCACCATATCTACGAGCTCGCCCGGCAACAAATTGGTGTCGCCTGCGTTTTCGATACGAACCTTTTTAAGCATTTGACGAACGATGATTTCAACGTGTTTGTCGTTGATTTCAACGCCTTGCGAACGGTATACGGATTGTACTTGTTCAAGAATATAATCTTGTACGCCCTTAACACCTTGTACACGAAGGATGTCTTGGGGATATACGCTACCTGCGTTCAACAACGTGCCAGGTACGACCTTTTCGCCTTCTTTAACCTTGATTTCCGCATTGAAGGGAAGGTTGTATTCCTTTTTAAGCTCGCCCGAAACTTCGTCGTTGATACGGATATGCTTCGAACCGTCGGAATCGTCAATGGATACCACACCTTCGACTTCGCAAATGGTTGCGCATCCCTTGGGTTTTCTAACTTCGAACAATTCTTCGACACGGGGAAGACCTTGCGTGATGTCCCCCGTCGCTGCGATACCACCCGTGTGGAAGGTACGCATCGTAAGCTGAGTACCAGGTTCACCGATAGATTGCGCTGCAATCGTACCGACGGCTTCGCCCACTTGTACAGGGAGCGTCGTTGCCATGTTCTTACCATAACACTTCGCGCACACGCCGAATCTGGACGCGCATGCGAATACGCTACGGATAGAAACTTCACTAATGCCTGCCGAAACGATAGCGTCTGCTTCTTTTTCGTCGATAAATTGGTTGGTCGAAACAAGTACTTCGCCCGTTTCAGGGTGAATTACGTCTTCCGCCGCAAATCTACCGAGAATTCTCGAACGCAAACCTTCGATTTCCTTACCTACGATATCGCGAATAGCGCGAACCTTCATGCCTTGAGGCTTTCTACCAGCATAGCAATCGTCTTCGCGTACGATGATTTCGTGCGATACGTCTACAAGACGACGGGTAAGATAACCCGAGTCTGCCGTCTTCAATGCGGTATCGGTCAAACCTTTACGTCCACCGTGCGAGGAAATGAAGTATTCGAGAACGGACAAGCCGTTTCTAAAGCACGATTTTACGGGAACTTCTATCTTCTTACCTTGGGGGTTAACCATTAGACCACGCATACCAGCAAGCTGTTTGATTTGGTCGATGGAACCACGGGCACCAGAGTCCGCCATCATCCAAATAGGATTGAATTTGTCTTGTTCGCCTTGCTTTTTCAAAAGCTCTGCCACTTTATCCGTTGCAGCATCCCATTGTGCGATAACTGCACCGTAGCGTTCTTCTTCGTTCAAAAGACCACGCGCGTATTTCTTTGCAATTTTGCTCACTTCGTTTTCCGCGTTTTCGATGATTTCCTTCTTTTCCGGAGGAATCTTCATGTCGAATACGGACGTCGTCAAAGCGGCAAGCGTAGAGTATTTATACCCTCTTTCTTTCATTGCGTCCAATACGTAGGAAGCCTTGGGCGCTTTACCCGTTCTAAACGAAGCTTCTACAATCTTGGAAAGGTGCTTTTTACCGATAGCACGCGCTTTACCGATGAATTCGGTGTCAAGTTCCAAACGCAAGAACGATTCGGGCGTATTACGTTTTACGAAGCCCAAATCCTGAGGCAAGCCTTCGTTATAGATAAGTCTACCAATCGTCGTTTTGATAACACCGGAAACTTCCAATTTGCCCGTCTTTTCATTACGACGTACTTCCGCATACTTGATAGGCGTTTCGCCCTCTTTGTTTTCGATAGGACATCTGTAAGGCAAAGGCAAATCTTCGAACATGCCTTCGGGAAGTTCTACCACACGTTTAAGATACATTTCGTCTTGTTCGTGTGCGATTTGGTTTTGATATGCAAGGATAGCTTCGTTTTCGGAAGCGTACATAGGTGCTTCGTAAACTTCGCCGTTCGGGTCGGGACGACCTTGTTCATCGTACGTCTTGCCCTCTTCACGACGTTTAATCGTTAAGCAGTACGCACCGATAATCATATCTTGCGTGGGCGACATTACGGACTTACCGTCGGCAAGTTTCAAAATGTTGTTTGCCGAAAGCATCAAGAATCTTGCTTCCGCTTGCGCCTCTACGCTAAGGGGAAGGTGCACAGCCATTTGGTCACCGTCGAAGTCGGCGTTGAACGGTCCGCAGACAAGGGGCGAAATTTTAATTGCACGCCCTTCGATAAGCACGGGTTCGAACGCTTGAATAGACAAACGGTGAAGCGTAGGTGCACGGTTCAAAAGTACGGGGTGGTCTTTGATAACGTCTTCCAAAACGTTCCAAACCATATCCTTCGTCGCTTTTTCTACGGCACGCTTTGCCGTCTTAATGTTGTGGCATTGACCGCTTTCTACAAGACGTTTCATAATGAACGGCTTGAAAAGCTCGATTGCCATTTCCTTAGGCAAACCGCATTGGTAAATTTTGAGTTCAGGCCCTACGACGATAACCGAACGACCGGAATAGTCTACACGTTTACCAAGCAAGTTTTGACGGAAACGACCTTGCTTACCGCGAAGCATTGCGGAAAGCGATTTCAAATCGCGGTTGGAGGGGCCGGAAAGCGCCTTTCCGCGACGACCGTTGTCGATGAGCGCGTCAACCGCTTCTTGCAACATACGTTTTTCGTTTTTGATAATCATATCGGGCGCGCCGATTTCCATCATCTTCTTCAAACGGTTATTACGGTTGATAACGCGACGGTACAAATCGTTCAAGTCGGACGTAGCAAATCTACCGCCGTCAAGTTGTACCATGGGACGAATATCGGGAGGAATAACGGGAAGCACCGTCAAAATCATCCATTCGGGGCGGTTGCCACTCTTTCTAAACGATTCGATAACTTCCAAACGCTTAATCGCCTTAATCGCCTTTTGACCAGGGCCTTTTTGGTTATTTGCGCCCTCGTCAAGCAATTTTTTACATTCTTCGCTTTCCTTATCCATATCGACAGCCATCAAAAGCTCTCTAATGGATTCCGCACCCATGCCCACTTTCAAGCCCGTGACGGAAGAATCGCCGTAGCGTTCTTCGATTTCACGCAGTTGCTTATCCGTAATAACTTGCTTATATTCAAGTTCGGATACGCTACCGGGGTTAAGCACGACGTAGGAAGCAAAGTAGATAACTTGTTCAAGTTGCTTAGGTCCCATGTTCAAGAGCAAACCGATTTTCGAAGGCACGCCTTTGAAATACCAGATATGCGACACGGGAGCAGCCAATTCGATGTGCCCCATTCTTTCACGGCGCACTTTCGAACGCGTGATTTCTACACCACATTTTTCGCAAACGTGGCCTTTATACTTAATTCTCTTATATTTACCGCAATGACATTCCCAGTCCTTCATCGGCCCGAAAATCTTTTCGCAGAAAAGACCGTCTTTTTCCGGTTTTTGCGTACGATAGTTAATCGTTTCCGGCTTCGTCACTTCACCGAAGGACCATTCTCTAATTTTTTCGGGAGAAGCAATGCTAATTTGAATAGAGTTAAAATCATTTAATTCGTACATAGTGTTTTCTCCTCCTTACTCTTCGTCCTCAAAGCCGTCGTCAAACAGCTTGTCAAAGCCGAAATCGTCATCGTCCAAATCGTCTTCAAACGCATCGTCGCTTTCGCCTTCATCGTCAAATCCGTCTTCATCGTCGCCGTCTTCTTCGAAGATGTTCACGTTGAATTCGTCGTCGTCCTCTTCTTCAACGTCTACGCCGAAGTCGATTTCTTCCAATTCTTCCGCTTTTGCGATATCTCTTTCTTTTGCAAGGTTATCCGCCGCTTCGTCTTCTTCCTCGAATTCACGGATAACGAGCTCGTCACCCGATTCGGTAAGCACTTTCACGTCGAGCGCCAACGATTGCAACTCTTTCAAGAGCACCTTAAACGCTTCGGGAATACCAGGTTCGGAGATATTTTCCCCGCGGACAATCGATTCGTACGTCTTAACACGCCCGACGACGTCGTCCGATTTAACCGTCAAAATTTCTTGCAAGATGTGCGCCGCGCCGTATGCTTCAAGCGCCCAAACTTCCATTTCACCAAATCTTTGTCCACCGAATTGCGCTTTACCGCCGAGAGGCTGTTGCGTGACCAAACTGTAAGGACCGATTGCACGTGCGTGAATCTTATCGTCTACAAGGTGGATAAGTTTAATCATATATTGTACGCCGATGGTGACGCGGTTTTCAAAAGGTTCACCCGTTCTACCGTCGAACACTTGGAACTTACCGTCGACTTTGCCGTCGGGGTTGAGCAAGTTGTTTTCACGGAAGAGCGTTTCCAAATCTTTTTCCGTTGCGCCGTCGAATACGGGCGTAGCAATCTTCCAGCCGAGCTGTTTGCACACGTAGCCAAGGTGCACTTCGAGTACCTGCCCGATGTTCATACGGGAAGGAACGCCGAGGGGGTTGAGCAAGATT
>SVIK01000099.1 GCA_015069525.1 Clostridiales bacterium
CAAATCGAGATATACCGCAAAACCGATTGCCCCCGATTTTCTGTGCATACGCGCCATTAATTTATCGTATTGACCGCCCGAAAGCACGCCCTCGCAAATGCCGTCCACAAAACCTTTGAACACAATACCGTTATAGTATTTCATATCGTTTACCACGGAAAAATCCAAACGGATTTTATCGCCGTAGCCACAATTTTCCAAAAGCGAACAAATCGTTTTCAGTTCCGCAAACGCTTCCTTGGCTTTTTCGCCCTTGCAAAGCGGTTCTAACATACCAAGTGCCGTTTTGATATCGCCATACGCACGCACGATTGCTAAAAGCTTGTTCTTGTTTTCTTCATCAACGCCGTACTTTTCGCAAAGTGCCACCGTTTCGTGCAAATTCTTTTCCGAAAGCAAGTGCATCACTTCTTTATTAAAAGTATTACCACAGCCAATCTCGTCAAGAGTCGCCGACAAAATGCCAAGGTGGGAAATATCCAATACAAAATTGTTTGTAATCGTTTCCAAGCTCCGCGTTGCAAGAAGCAAGGTTTCGAAAACCTCGTAAGTACCGATATCACCGATACATTCCAAACCAACCTGCGGGATTTCCTTGAATTGCTTGGTTTCGCCGGAAATTCTATACACGTTTTCGTGATAATAAACCTTTTGTTTTCCGTTTTCGTCGCTACTGTTTTTGATAATGGACAACGTGACGTCTGGTTTGAGCGCAAGCAATTTCCCGTCCGTATCATTGAACGTAATTACACCGTCGCCCACTAAAAAGTCTTTATTCGAGACATACAAATCGTACGCCTCGAATTTACTCATTTTATACGGCAAATATCCGTATTGACGATACAAAGAACGCAAAGCGTACGCAATACGTTCCTCTTCTTTTAAAATCGTTTCGGACATTGTCTATCTCCTTTTTCAATCAAATCTTATGGATAAAAATACCGCTTCGAAGCTTCGGTTCGAACCACGTGGACTTGGGTGGCATAATCTCACCCGCGTCTGCAACGGCAATAAGCTCTTCCAACGTCGTAGGATACATGGCAATCGCCACAGCCATATCTTCGTGGCAACGTTTTTCCAAATAATTGAGCCCACGTATACCACCAACAAAATCGATACGCTTATCCGTGCGAGGGTCGTGAATACCCAAAACAGCGGAAAGCAATTCCTTTTGCAAAATAGCGCAATCCAATCGCTCGGACGGTTTTTCCGCATTACAAATCTCTTTTTTAAATTCTACGCAGTACCAATTCCCACCCACGTAAAGCCCGATTTCGTGCGTTTTTTGGGGACGGTAAGCGCCGTCGCCCGTATAGAGCGAAACTTTACCGAGCGCTTTTTCCACCGCTTCTAAAAATTCCGTTTGCGTTCTTCCGCCAAGGTCTTTGAGCAAGCGGTTATAATCAAAAATTTTCAAGCTATTTGCAGGAAAGATAACGGAAAGGAAGAAGTTGAATTCTTCCGAGCCATCGTAGTTCCCCTTTGCTTCACGACGTTTCAAGCCCGCCTTAACCGCCGAAGCCGCGCGGTGATGCCCGTCTGCGATATAGAGCGCTTCCAACGCGGAAAACGCCTTTTCAATCTCCTCGTCTACCGCTACGCTGTCGCTATCCCAAACGGTGTGTTGAATATTATCGTCCGCCACGAAATCGTAAAGCGGAGCTTTCGCCGTTTGCGTGGCAATGATTTCGTCCAATTTTTCGCTTGCTTTATACGCCAAGAAAATAGGGCCCGTTTGTGCCGAGCAGGTGTCTACGTGACGAATTCTATCAAGTTCCTTATCCGCCCTCGTGAGCTCGTGCTTCTTGATTTTGCCGTTAATATAATCGTCGATAGACGCGCAACCGACAATCCCCGTTTGCGCTCTACCGTCCATGATTTGACGGTAAAAATAATATTTTTTCCTTTCGTCCGTCTTGTAAACGCCGTCCGCTTCAAATTTTTTCAAATTTTCCGCAGCTTTCGCATAGACGCGCTCGTCATACAAATCAATCGACTTATCCAAATCGATTTCCGCCTTGTCAATATGCAAAAAGGAATAGGGTTTGCCTTGCACCTCTACCCTCGCCTCATCGCTTGACATTACGTCGTAAGGAAGCGCAGCACATTCTTTCACGTATTCGTTTGTGGGGCGAAGCGCCGAAAAAGGTTTTACCGTTATCATGTGTTTCTCCTTGATTTTCGATTAGAAAGTATATTCTCTTACGCCGAATACGCCTTCAACCGCACGAATTTTCGCCAAAGCGTCTTCACTTGCAACCGAGTTCGCTTCCACAATCGTATACGCTACGTCACCTTTCGAACCGCTTGCCATGCTTTCAATGTTGATACCTTCTGCGGAGAAAGCCGCCGTCACTTGCGTGAGGATATTGGGAATATTCTCGTGCATAATGCAAACTCTGGGATAAAGCGAGTGTGCAACGCTTACCGAAGGGAAGTTTACGCTGTTGCGGATATTACCGCAGGTCAAGAATTCGTCAAGCTCTTGCGCTGCCATAATCGCACAATGGTCTTCCGATTCCACCGTGGACGCGCCAAGGTGAGGAATTGCTACAATCCCTTCTACGCCAACCGTTTCTTCCGTAGGGAAATCTACGACGTAGCGGGCAATCTTCTTTTCTGCAATTGCTTTCTTTACGTCTTCCGCATTGACAAGGTCGGCACGGGCAAGATTGATGATGCGTACCCCGTCTTTCATCGTTGCAATCGATTTTTCGCAAATCATATTCTTCGTTTGCGGAGTTGCGGGAACGTGAAGCGTAATATAATCACAGCTCTTAAAGATTTCCGCATAGTCAGCCGCTTGACGAACGGAGGGAGCAAGGCTCCACGCTGCTTTTGCCGTAATGTACGGGTCGTAGCCGAGTACGTTCATACCCAAAGAGATAGCCGCGTTTGCAACCATACCGCCGATTGCTCCTAAGCCGACTACACCGAGCGTCTTTCCTGCAAGCTCGTGTCCAACGAACGCGCCTTTACCCGCTTCTACGAGTTTTGCAACGCCCGTTTGCCCTGCAAGCGTTTCCGTCCATTTGATACCGCCAACGATATCACGGGAAGCCAATATCAACGCTGCAATTGCAAGTTCTTTTACCGCATTTGCGTTTGCACCAGGCGTATTGAATACGACGATACCCTCTTTCGTGCATTTGTCAACGGGAATATTGTTTACACCCGCGCCACAACGCGCAATCGCACGCAAATTGGGAGAAAACTCCATATCGTGCAACGCCGCCGAACGCACCATGATTGCGTCTTCGTTTTCTACCTTATCGCTCACTTCGTATTTCGTCGTCGAAAGGACGTCCGTACCTACTTTTGCAATTTTATTCATCAACTTAACTTTCAACATAATTCTCACCTGCTTTTTCTTTTGATGTTATTTTATTTTTTAGGGTTATTTTTTGCGAATTCTTTCATGAATTCTACAAGCTTTTCAACGCCTTCTTTGGGCATTGCGTTATAGATGGAGGCACGCATACCGCCAACCGAACGGTGACCTTTCAAATTCACGAGCCCGCATTTTGCCGCTTCGCTTGCAAATTTCTTATCCAAGTCCGCGTCGCCCGTCACGAACGTCACGTTCATCATCGAACGGCTTTCCTTTTCTACGGGCGTAATATAATAATCTTGCGAATCGAGATAATCGTACAAAAGGTTTGCCTTTGCCACGTTCATTTCTTTCATCTTTTCCAAACCGCCAAGCTCT
>SVIK01000100.1 GCA_015069525.1 Clostridiales bacterium
CTGTTCATCTTCGTCGGCGCGCGCAAGTTTTCAAAAATGTCGTTGACGGCGTGCTTTTGTCCGTCCGTAAATTCAAAAGCAAATCGGCTTGCAAACGCTTTCACCTCGCTTGCCGTCACGCCGTAGCGACGTATTCTCGCTTCTTCCTTCCCGCCTTTAATAATCTTGAACGCGGAAATAAGCGTAAAATATTCCTCCAAAGCAATCCGCTCGCTCGCCTCGTCCTTTTCCCGTTTGCTCGTTGGATTGTGCACTTGATAAAAGGCTTTTTCCAAGGGCGGAAGATTGTATTTTTGTATAATTTTTTGCGGAATAACGCTCCCGATATCCGTACGGGATAACGCTTCTTTCACGGCGGTACGCACAAGCTTTTGGTTAAGCTTTCCCTTTAAGGGATACACGGGCACGATACCTTTAAGACGATAATTTTTATCCAGCGGTTCAAAGGTCGGGTTCACGATAGAAATTTGCCCGAACTTGTTTTGCACTCTGCCGTAAAAAAGATACTCTCCCGCTTTCAACTTTTGCGCGACGTACGGCTGATTAAACCATACGGCGGTAAAGGGATATCCGTCCTGCGAACAATAGGCTTTTACTATCTTTTGCCTGCTTGAATAGTTCACGGGAGCAAGCCTTACCACTTCGCAAGCAATCAAGACGACGTCGTTATGATACGCCGTTTTTAAGGAGGAACGCTCGGTTAAATCGAGATAAGCGCGCGGATAAAAGCGAACGAGCGATTCCGCGTCGTACAGCCCAAGTTTTTGAAAATCCTTTTCCCGTTTTTCGCCTATCGAGCGAAGCAAAGACAACTTCATTCTTCTTGCTCCCGTTCCTTCCTACTATGCAAAAGGCGACGAAACGTCCTCGCCCCATCGCCTTTGTACCATCATTGTATTTTTATAAATCTATGCATTGTTTATACATTATTCCAAAGAGAGGATATAATAGTATACCGATTGTCCGCCACAATGGAAATCGACGTCGCAATCGGGATATTTTTCCGCAATCGACGCGCAAAGCGCTTCCGCTTCCTCTTCCTTAACGTCCTCGCCGTAATACAGCGTAATCATTTGGTGGAAATCTTCCTTCATCTTGGCAATCAGCTTCAACGTCGTTTCTTCTACGGAACGGGATTTCGCCAAAATTTTCTTATCGTCCAAACCGATAATATCCCCTTCGCGGATGGTAAATCCGTTCAGCGACGTGTTGCGCACGGCATACGTCACCTGTCCCGCCTTCACGTTGTCAAGCGCGTGAATCATGTTCGTTTTATTTTCTTCCGCACTCGCTTCGGGGTTGAATTCCAACGCCGCCGAGAAGCCTTGCGGTACGTTCTTTGTGGGAATTACGTGAATCGTCTTATTTTCCACGAGCGCTTTTGCCTGTTCCGCCGCAAGAATAATATTTTTATTGTTAGGGAAGACGAAAATGTGTTCCGCGTTAATCTTTTGTGCAGCCGTTGCGATATCGCTTGCGCTGGGGTTCATCGTTTGTCCACCCTCGATTACGCCGTCCACCGACAAATCCTTGAAGATTTCGGTAAGACCGGTGCCTGCACATACGGCAAGCATACCCATTTCCTTCTTTTCCGCTTCCAATTGCGCCTTAATTTGGCGGTTTTGTTCCAGCATATTTTCAATCTTTGGACGGTCAAGTTCGCCAAGCTCCAACGCATAGGTAAGCGCCTTACCAGGTTGGTTGGTGTGGACGTGCACTTTTACCAAATCCAAATCGCCGATACAAATAACGCTATCACCCAAGCCCATCAATCTTTCGCGCAATCTGTCAATCGCGGAAAGCGTCGTGCTCTTTTTCATATTGATAATGAAAAATTCAGTACAATACGCGTATTGAATATCGCCCAAATCCATATTGATAATGGAGGAATTATCACCAAATTCCGCTTCGGGCGAAGGCGCTTCCGTTTCCGTCACACTATCTACAATTTCTTCCCCCGTAAGCTCGGATGCGAAGCCTTTGATAATCACCATCAAGCCAACGCCACCAGAGTCCACTACGCCCGCTTTTTTCAAAACGGGAAGAAGGGTAGGGGTAAGTGCCAACGCTCTTTCCCCTTCATCGATAACTTCTTTAAAGAATTCTTCAAAAGTCTTCTTTTTGCTTGCAATTTTCACCGCGTATTCGCTCATCATACGGATAACGGTGAGGATAGTACCTTCCTTCGGCACGGACACAGCGCCGTACGCCACCTTCGTACCTTGTTCCAAAGCTTTTGCAAACGTTTTCGTATCTACTTCTTGACAATTTCCAAGCACGGAACAAATCCCTTTCAAGATTTGGGAAAGGATAACGCCGGAGTTCCCTCTTGCCCCGCGAAGCGCGCCCTTAGAAACGCTGTTGCACACTTCGGAAAAGGCGTTCGACTGACAAGCGTTAAGCTCTCTCACCGTGGATTGCATAGTAAGCGACATATTCGTACCCGTATCGCCGTCGGGAACGGGGAATACGTTGAGCGCGTCGACCTTCGCGCGATTTATCTCCAATTGTTTTGCACCGACAAGAATCATCTTTCTAAATTCGGTACTATTTATCGTCTTATGCATTATTCATGCTCCTTAACTTTCTATTTAACTCCCTTATTAGGATTGTACGCAAAAAAGCGCAACCGCCCAAAGAGCGTGCGCTTTATATTTTTAGAGTTTTACGCCGATAACGTTGACGTTCACCGTATCGACAATCATGCCCGTAAAGGCTTCTACTTTATATTTAATCGCTTCTTTCAACGAATCCGCAACCGCCGCAATAGACACGCCGTATTTAATAATTACGTAAACGTCGATATAAATTCTGTTTCCAAACGTAGTCACTTTAATACCGCGTCCGCCGTTATCCTTTTTCAAGAGCACGGCAAGCGTATCGGTAAAACGGCGCGAAACCATTTCCACGATTCCGTACGATTCCATTGCAGTATGAGAAGCGACCTTCGCAATAGCAAGGTCGGATATGGAAATTTTACCGTATGCGTTGTTCGTATTAACTGACATAAATTTTCTCCAATAGTCTATTTCATTTTACACTATTTGCACTATTTTGGCAAGTACTTTTCCAAAAAAAACGGAATATTTTTTATTTTTTGTCTTTTAGGGCTTATTTTTGATTGATTTTTCTTATTAAAAATGATATATTATTTATGCTTGTTTGTAAGTGCTTGTTTTTTTCAAGCCTTTCAACACAATATCTTATGTACTAAACACGGAAAAATTATCCCAACGGAGGTGTTCATATGTCGAGAGTATGCAATATTTGCGGTAAAGGTCAAGCTTCGGGCAACAACGTCAGCCACTCTAACCGTAAAACGAGAAGAACGTTCAAGGTAAACGTACAGAAAATTTCCTACGTGGAAGACGGAAAGGAAACGAACGGATACGTTTGCGCAAGATGCATCAGAACGCTTAAAAAAGCAGACTAATCATCGTTGAAAATGTAAGGTAAAAGCCGACTGCAAAACAGTCGGCTTTTTGCGTTATAAAAAAACCGAGCGGTTATCCGCTCTTCTCTTAGGGATTTTTTAGACATTATAAAAGAGTAGCAAATTTTGCTACTCTTTACTTTTTTGCTTTGCAAAAACACACGACTTTGCTTACAAAATATAGTGTGCTACACTTTTGAAAATTTTCCCACAAAGATTAACAACTCGATAAATTGGAATTTGTT
>SVIK01000101.1 GCA_015069525.1 Clostridiales bacterium
TTTTCCGATTTGCAAGCGGGCGATTTATTGGTTGTAAAAAACGGAGAATATATTCCCGTGGACGGCAAAGTCGTAGAAGGAAGCGCGTACGTGGATAGGGCGGCTATTACGGGCGAGAGCATGCCGATTGAGGTTGGCGAAGGAGATAACGTCACGGGTGCGGATATCGTTAAAAGCGGTTATATCAAGGTATTGGCAGAAAAAGTCGGTGCGGAAACAACCCTTTCGCAAATTGTAAAAATGGTAAAAGAAGCGGGAGCAAGTAAAGCGCCTTTGCAAAAGACGGCGGACAAAATTGCAGGGATTTTCGTGCCAGCCGTAGCGCTTGTTGCCGTTATCACGTTTATAATTTGGTTTGCTATTTCCAACGTTGCCACGGCGGCAAATTACGCCATTTGTGTTTTGGTTATTTCTTGTCCATGCTCGCTTGGTTTGGCGACGCCCGTTGCCGTGATGGCAGCTACGGGGCGGGGCATGTCGCTTGGTATTTTGTATAAAGACGCCGAGGCGTTGCAAAAGGCAAAGGATATCAACTGCGTTTTGTTAGATAAAACGGCAACGCTTACCGTGGGAAAACCTGCCGTCACCGATTTTGAGATAATCAACGTAGATAAAGCTTTGGCGCTTTCGATAGCAAATGCAATCGAGGAACGTTCCAATCACCCGATAGCGGAGTGCATAAAAACGTATGCGCAAACGAATAACGTGTCGAAACTTAACGTGGAAGAATACGTGTATGAAACGGGAAAAGGCGCAAAGGCGAAATACGACGGAAAAACGTATTATTTAGGGAATCGTCGTTTGCTTGGCAAAATAGCGGAAAAACAAGTATTCACTATTGAAAAGGAATATTCGGCGCAAGGAAAGACGGTTGTCTTTTTATCGGACGAAAGTAAACTACTCGCCTTTTTTGCTATTGCGGATACCTTAAAGGAAGAGAGTATAAGCGCCGTTGCAAAGCTAAAAGAACGAGAAATTCGTGTTGCCATGCTTACGGGGGACAACGAAAACGTAGCAAAAGCAATTGCACAAAAGGTAGGCATAGAAGATTATTTTGCCGAAGCTTTGCCCAAGGATAAAGCGGAAGCGGTGAGCAGAGTGCGCTCCGTTGGTGGGTTTGTCGCTATGGTTGGAGACGGCATTAACGATAGCCCTGCATTAAAAGAGGCGGACGTTGGCGTGGCTATGGGAAACGGCACGGACGTTGCCATTGACAGCGCGGACGTAGTGCTTTCTCGCGGAGATTTATCGTTGATTAACACGATGATAGATTTAAGCAAGGCAACGGTACGAAATATTCATCAAAACCTCTTTTGGGCGTTTTTCTATAACGTTGTGGCTATTCCTTTGGCGGGAGGCGCTTTTGCATTTATCGGGTTGTCGCTCAATCCCATGATAGGCGCGCTTTGTATGAGTTTAAGCTCGCTTTTCGTAGTATCCAATGCGTTAAGATTGACGAGATTTCACAAGAAAAATAAGGAAGATAAGGAGAATAAGGAGAAGAATACTATGGAAAAAACGATAAAAATTGAAGGTATGATGTGTCAACATTGCGTAGCGCACGTGACGAAAGCATTGACGGCTTTGGACGGAGTAGAAAACGTAGAAGTAAATTTAAAAAAGAAGACGGCAACCGTTCAAACGGAGGTAGCGAACGAAACGCTTATTCAAGCGATTGAGGAAGCGGGTTATACGGTTAAAAAGATTTCTTAACGGTTGACACGAAAGTTGAAATTATGACAAAATAAACGAAAAAGTGATAATTATGATATGTTATCATATTCCCAAGAAAACATATTTGGAGGATAACATATGTCACAAACGTTGCTTTTAGATAAACGCACACAGCGTCTAATTGAGGATTACGTCCCCAAAGGGGATATTCTCGAAGGCGTAGTGTGCTTTTTTTCTGTCTTTTCCGATTATACGAGGGTGAAAATTTTATCCGCACTCGCTATAAGCGAATTATGCGTGACGGATTTATCAAGAATTTTGGAGATTAACCAAACGACGGTGTCCCACCAGCTTCGCTATTTGAAGAGTGCGGGTATCGTTAAATGCGTTCGGCAAGGAAAAATTATCTTTTACAGCCTCACGGACGATTCTATTAACGACGTAATTTTAAAAGGGATTGAGTTTTTGGGCTGTTAAGCGGTATTTTTTCTATGATTCTCTTGCAAAATCTTGAAAATTGGTATATAATAATAATGAAAGATTGTTTGTAAAAGTCACTTGGTTAAAATCGGGTAAAATATGAGCGAATTGCAGGAAAAATTGAAATTATTACCGGATTCTCCCGGCGTGTATATTATGCTCGATAAAGACGGGATTGTAATATACGTAGGAAAAGCGCGCGTTCTCAAAAACAGAGTTCGCCAATATTTTCACGCTTCCGCGAAGCCCGAAAAAGTAGCTTCAATGGTGGAGAATATCGTTGATTTTTCTTATATTATTACGAAGACGGAAATCGACGCGTTGGCGCTAGAAAACAATCTTATTAAGAAGTATAAACCGAAATACAATATACTTTTAAAAGACGATAAAACGTACCCGTATATCAAGGTGACGACGAGGGAGGATTTTCCAAGATTTTGCATTACCCGCAAAATCAAAAAAGACGGAAAATATTTTGGGCCGTTCATGGGTGGCGTGCGCTGTAAAGATATTTTAGACGTAATAGAATCGGTGTATAACGTGCGCGTATGTACAACCGTAGTTGCGGACAAGCCCAAAAAGCCGTGTCTTGCCTATCATTTGCACCGTTGTCTTGCGCCTTGTGCACATTTGTGCAGTAAAGAGGCTTATGCGGAAAGGGTAAGGAAAGCGATGTCGTTTTTGGACGGAGACTACGAGGAAGCTGAGGCGTTGCTTCGGGAGAAGATGACGAAGTTTGCAGAAAACGAGGAATTTGAGCTTGCCATGGAATACCGTGAAAAGTTGCAAATGCTTTCAAAACTTAAATTAAAGAGAATTACGTCGTTAAATCGTTCGATAAACGCGGATATAATCGCGTTAAAGACGAATTATTTATATTCTTCCGTAAACGTCTTAATTACGCGTAGCGGAATTATGCAAGGTGGGGCGAACTTTGCGTTAGAAGACGCGTCTTTATCCGAAACGGACGCATTGACGGCGTTTATTATTCAATATTATTCTACCCACGAAATCCCGCAAGAGCTTATCGTGCAGGAGTTTTGCGAAAAGGAATTGCTTGAAAATTATTTCTTGACAAAGTTCCAAAAAAGAGTGACGATAACGATAGCAAAAGCGGGAATAAAAAGACAGCTGTTGGATATGGCGGAGAAGAACGCAGACGAATATCTCAATAAATCGATTGATAAGATACGCCATAAAGACGACATGACGAAAAACGCTTGCAAACGTTTGCAGGAGCTGTTGGGATTGAAAAAATATCCTAAGCGTATGGAATGTTATGATATTTCCAATATTAGCGGTGTGGACAAAGTGGGCTCAATGGTAGTCTTCGTTGACGGTGAGGCGGAAAGAAGCAGTTATCGCCGTTTTAAAATCAAGACGGTGGAGGGGGCAAACGATTACGCTTCTCACCAAGAAATGATGCGAAGGCGTTTGGCGAAGCTGGGGACG
>SVIK01000102.1 GCA_015069525.1 Clostridiales bacterium
GAGCTACCCGTAAAGCAAAGCATTGATAATGCTTTGTAGGGGCGAGATGAGAGAGCGCATAAGTAAGCGCGAACGGTGACCGAACGCAAGGTTCACCTTGCCTTGCGTGAGAAGTTATTCCCTTGCAGATTACAAAGACAGCGTCTTTGCGCCTCGATGGCAATCGCCGTCGTAAGACGGAAACAAGCCTTTCAACAAGCAACCGCAGGTTGCGCAACCAACGCGTAAGCGTCCCTCGCCGACCGCGTCGGCGTCGTGGGCGCAAGCTTTTTATCGTACGCGTAACGGCGCGCGATAAAAAGATAAAAAAGCGAGAAAGAAAAAAAATTTGCGCATTTTTGCAAAAAATATCAAAAAATAGCGTTTAAAGACTTGATATTTCTTTCAAATTATATTAAAATAAAATATGCGAAAAATTCCCACGCCACTACAAGTAAGGCGTGAGAGGTTTTTTGCGGTTAAAAAAAGAAGAAAAATCATTTTTGGAGGAAATAAACATTATGGCAAAAAAGTATTGCTATCTCTTTACCGAAGGTAACGCGAAAATGCGTGAAATTCTCGGTGGTAAAGGCGCAAACCTTGCGGAAATGACCAATATCGGTCTTCCCGTTCCCCAAGGCTTCACCATTTCTACGGAAGCTTGTACGCAGTATTACGAAGACGGTAAACAAATCAACCCCGATATTCAAGCGGAAATTATGCAGTATATCGAAAAGATGGAAAACATCTGCGGTATGAAGTTCGGCGACAAGGAAAACCCCTTGCTCGTATCCGTTCGTTCGGGTGCGCGTGCGTCTATGCCCGGTATGATGGACACCATTTTGAACCTCGGTTTAAACGAAGAGGTTGTCAACACGCTCGCAAACAAATCGGGTAACCCCCGTTGGGCTTGGGACTGCTATCGCCGTTTCATTCAAATGTTCTCCGACGTCGTTATGGAAGTCGGTAAGAAGTATTTTGAAAAGCTCATCGACGAAATGAAAGAAAAGAAGGGCGTAACGCAAGACGTAGATCTTGACGCTGACGACTTGAAAGCGCTCGCTAACCAATTTAAAGCCGAATACAAAAAGCAACTCGGCAAAGAATTCCCCAACGACCCCAAAGAACAGCTTTTCGAAGCGGTTAAAGCGGTATTCCGTTCTTGGGACAACCCCCGTGCGAACATCTATCGTATGGACCACGACATTCCCTATAGCTGGGGTACGGCTGTAAACGTACAAATGATGGCGTTTGGTAACATGGGCGAAACTTCCGGTACGGGCGTTGCGTTCACGCGTAACCCTGCAACGGGTGAAAAGGGACTTATGGGCGAATTCCTTACCAACGCGCAAGGCGAAGACGTCGTTGCAGGCGTTCGTACGCCTATGCCTATCGCGCAAATGAAAGAAGTGTTCCCCGAAGTTTACGAACAATTCTTGAAAGTTTGCGATATTCTTGAAAATCACTACCGTGATATGCAAGATATGGAATTCACCATTCAAGACAGAAAACTTTATATGCTTCAAACCCGTAACGGTAAGAGAACGGCGGCTGCGGCTATCAAAATCGCTTGTGACCTTATCGACGAAGGTATGATTACCGAAAAAGAAGCGCTTATGCAAATCGACGCAAAGAGCCTTGATATGCTTCTTCACCCTCAATTCGACGCGAAAGCGCTCAAAGATGCGGACAAGAACAACGTCGTAGGCAAAGGTATTGCGGCGTCCCCCGGCGCGGCTGCTGGTAAAATCGTATTTACGGCAGAAGACGCGGTTATCGAAGGCAAGAAGGGCGAAAACGTTATCCTCGTTCGTTTGGAAACGTCCCCCGAAGATATCGAAGGTATGAAATACGCGCAAGGTATCCTCACCGTTCGTGGTGGACAAACTTCGCACGCGGCGGTTGTTGCGCGCGGTATGGGTACGTGCTGTGTTTCGGGTTGTGGCGATATCAAAATGCACGAAGAAGAAAAGTGGTTCGAACTCGCAGGTAAAATCTTCCGCGAAGGCGACGTGCTTTCCCTCGACGGTTCGACGGGTACTATCTACGATACGCTTATTAAAACCGTTCCTGCAGACCCCAACTCCGGTTACTTTGGAAGAATTATGGACCTTGCAGACAAATATAAGGCGCTCGGCGTAAGAACGAACGCGGACACCCCTGCAGACGCAAAACAAGCGGTTGCATTCGGCGCGCAAGGTATCGGCCTTTGCCGTACCGAACACATGTTCTTCGACCCCGCAAGAATCGGCGCGTTCCGTGAAATGATTTGCTCGGATACGGTAGAAGAAAGAGAAGCGGCTTTGGCGAAAATCGAACCGATGCAACAAGCAGACTTCGAAGGTTTGTTCGAGGCGCTCGGCGGTTACCCCGTAACCATTCGTTTCCTCGACCCGCCCCTCCACGAATTCGTTCCTACCTCGGAAGAAGATATCGCGACGCTTGCAAAAGCGCAAAACAAGACGGTTGCGCAAATCAAAGAAATTATTTCTTCCTTGCACGAATTCAACCCGATGATGGGTCACCGTGGTTGCCGTTTGACGGTTACCTATCCTGAAATTGCAGTTATGCAAACGAAGGCGGTTATCAAGGCTGCGATTAACGTCGTGAAGAAAAATCCTAGCTGGAAACTCGTTCCCGAAATCATGATTCCTTTGACGGGCGAAACCAAAGAATTGAAATTCGTAAAAGACATCGTCGTAAAGACGGCGGACGAAGTTATCAAGGCTTCGGGCGTTGCGCTTAAATACGAAGTTGGTACGATGATTGAAATTCCCCGTGCTTGCTTGACGGCGGAAGAAATCGCAAAAGAAGCGGAATTCTTCTGCTTCGGTACGAACGACTTGACGCAAATGACCTTCGGGTTCTCGCGTGACGACGCTGGTAAGTTCTTGCCCGCATACTACGCAAACAAGATTTACGAATCTGACCCGTTCGCAAGATTGGATACGACGGGCGTTGGTAAACTTATGAAGATGGCAGTTGAAGACGGTAAGAGCGTTCGTCCCGAAATGCATTGCGGTATTTGCGGTGAACACGGCGGTGACCCTTCGTCCATCGAATTCTGTCACGAAATCGGCTTGAGCTACGTTTCTTGCTCGCCTTACCGTGTGCCTATCGCTCGTTTGTCCGCAGCGCAAGCGAATATAAGACATCCGAGGGCGACAAAATAAGCCAAAAATGATGTAAAAACACTTAAAAACGGGCAGTTTGCGAAAGCGAACTGTCCGTTGATTTTTACTAAAAATGAGAATTTAACAAAAAATGCGTTTTTTTCGACAGTTAAAAAGCGCATTTTTTTGTATTCATAATATAGTATAAATATGCAAAAAATTGTATTACAAAATGTAAGCTGTTTTTTCTTGATAGAGACTTTGAAATGTATTGACTTTATTACAAAAAAGAAGTATAATAAATATGCTACATTCTATTTTTACAATAAGGAGTTTTTTTCAATCGTCAAAAATGAATAATACTTGATATGGATATAATACTTTGGTAGTATTATATCTAATCGCGTTTACAATGTCCATTTCAAGTGTGACGATTGAAACGAAAAATAGAGTGTAGCAAC
>SVIK01000004.1 GCA_015069525.1 Clostridiales bacterium
GGAGGATTTTTCATCCGTAGAGGTATTTTTCGCTTCTTTTTCTTCCGCTTTTACCTCTACGTTTTCCGTCTTTTCAACCTTTTCCGCTTTGGGCTTTCTCCCCCGCTTCTTCGGTTTTTCTTCGGGGATAGGCTCGGGCGCAGTTTCAGGCGTGACGGGTATTACGGGCGCAATCGGTTGTACGGGCGGAGGGGGCAAAGGTTGCGTTTTTTCCTTGTCCGTTTCCTCTTTCACCGCTTTTTTCGTCGCGCGTTTTTTCTTGGGCTTTTCTTCCGTTTCTTCCGTAGCTTTTCCGTCCGTTTCTTCCTTTAAGGGAGCGCTTTCCGCCTCCTTCTTTTTCTTTGTCGCCCTTGTCTTTTTCGGCTTTTCTGCCGTGTTTTCTTGTTGTTCTACCTGCGTTTCTACCCTTTTAATCTCCGTTTTCAACGCATACATGCTACCTTCTAAAACGATTTCGCCGTCCTTTTTCATCACGTCGATAACCGAACCGATACGCCCTTTCACGCTGTTGGGCGTTTCCTCACTCTCAAACTGCTCTACGTACAGCTTTGCGCCCTCGTCGATTAAATCGTTCGGCTTGAACGCCTTTTGTTCCAGCAACGAACGAATTAACTTCTTCGTTCTGTCCGTCTTCTCCGCGCGGGTGACGACGGGCTTTTCATTTTTGTTTTCCATAACTATTCAATTCCTTTCGCGGTGGGGCGTTCCGCACTCCTTATACTTATTTTCCCTTATCCCTCCATTGAGGGTGTGCCCCACGTGCCGTCACTCTCCCAAGCAACGGATAAATTCTCCTAACCCTTCAAAGCGCGACTCCGTTTTCTCTTCAAGGAAAGCCTTTATTAGGCGCAAAGCCCGTTTCTTCCCTCCACTCGTCGCGGTTTCGTCGTAGGATAAACCCGCGCATTTGCGCAAGGTATGATAGGTTGATACGCTGGCACGTTCCCCTTGCACACAGCGCTCAAACGAGGTAAATCTCCCGTCTGCAAAATCAAACCAAAGCTTGTCGCCGATATCCCCGTCGCACTCCTCTAAATACGCAAGGTCGAGGGGATAACCGCTTTCTCGAAGCGCTATCAGCGAAAACGCTATCAGCGCTTCCGCTTCGTCTTCGCCACCTAAGCAAAGGGATTTTAGACACTCGATAAACCCGATAAACAACCCTTCGTACCGTTCGTTTTCTTGGGCGAGCACACGGCAAAGCTCCGCCGCCGCGCACGCCGAATAGAACTTGTCTATATCCGTGCGGAGGGAGAAAAAGCTTTCGTGCAGATACGCGTTTGTCACCGTGTATCTACCGCCTTTTTCCGCAAGAATATATTCCGCAAAGCAAAAGGGTTGTGCGGAAAATGCGAGTTTGGCTTTCGGCTTTTTCACCCCGCGTATCCCTGCGGTAATTTTGCCGAGCGTAGGCGAAAACAACGTCAACAGCTTGTCGTCGTCTTTGTAATCGATTGCCTGCAATACGATTGCTTCCGTCTTTACGTCCATTCTCGCTTTCCTTTGTGGTGAAACACCACGCCTCTTTCGTCGTTCGCTATCGCTTAGCCGTAGCATTATCGCTTAGCCGTGCAATACGAACTTTCTACTTCTTCCTAATCAAATCGTAATAGAGCATATAATAGCCCACGCTACCCGTTTCTTGAAACATTTTCCACGCCATTTTAGCCGCTTCGTTCTCCCCGTTCTTATCCCGCATACGTCCCTCCCAAGGGTAGTTTGTGGATAAAAGGGGATTTTTATGAGGGCGAAGTTTAGGGTGTTTAGAACTTCAAATCCTCGTAGCCGTATTCCCTAATCAAGTTCGGGCGTTCCCGCCAATCCTCTTTTACTTTGACGTACGTCGTTAAGAATACCTTTGCACCGAGGAATTTTTCCATATCTTGACGGGCAAACGAGGATACTTCTTTTATCGCCCTGCCCTGCTTGCCGATAAGGATTGCCTTGTGGTTGGCTCTTTCGCACACGATATCAAGGTTCACCTCGTACACGCCGTTCTCGTTTTGCGCAAAAGTATTGATAATGATAGCGATACCGTGGGGAATTTCTTTATCGAATTTGAGCAAGATTTTTTCACGCATGATTTCAGCAATCATGAAACGCTCGCTCTTGTCCGATACGATATCTTCTTCAAACACCTTTTCGCCTTCGGGCATTTTGGAAACAAGGAAATCTCTAAGCGCTTTTACGTTTCTACCCTTTCGCGCAGAAACGGGGAAAACGTCCAAATCTAAGCCCGCGTCCGAAAATTTCGCCATATCCAAAGGAATATTCTCCTTGGGCATAATGTCGATTTTCGTATACGCAATCGCCATAGGAATTCCCAGCGCTTTGTACTTTTTCATCAGCTCGAAATCCTCGTCGCTTATCCCGTCGTGTCCGTCTACGACGTAGAGAATATAATCTACCGACTTCGCGCTCGTTTCCGTAGTACGCATCATCATATCGGTAAGGGCGTTTCTCGCCTTATAGATACCGGGCGTATCCACGAATACGATTTGATAATCGTCCTCCGTCAATACCCCCAAAATTCTATCGCGCGTGGTTTGGGGTTTTGGGGATACTATCGATACTTTTTCCCCAACCATCACGTTTATTAGCGTACTTTTTCCCGCGTTTGCTCTGCCGATTACGGCAACGTATCCGCTTTTCATTTGAAAATTCTCCTTAGCTTTTTTCTCATCTTTTCCATGTGGAGCTTCTCCGCCTACTCCCTCGTAATACCGAGCTTTTTCAGCACTTGTTCTTCCTTTTCTCGCATTTCCGCCCGTTCCTCGTCCGTCATATGGTCGTAGCCAAGACAATGCATAATGCCGTGTACGAGCAAATAATGCAATTCCCTTTCATACGAGTGGCCGTATTCCTCCGCCTGTTCTTTCGCCCGCTGTTTGCATATGACGATAGAGCCTATCAACAAATTCCCCTCCTCGTCCATATCGTAAGGGAAATCCTTTGCGCTGATTTTCTTGCCCTTAATCCCGTCCAAAGTGGGAAAACTGAGCACGTCCGTCACCCTGTCAATTTGACGGTTTTCCGCGTTCAAAGTGCGTATTTCCTCCGCCGAAACGGAAAGGTATTCCACCGCCAACGGCACGTCCGATTGCACGCTTTCCCCCACCGCTTCACAAAGCGACGTTATTTGAAAATCGGAAAGTTCTTCCTCGTCCGTGTACACGAAAAACTTGCTCATTCGTTCTCTCCCTTCGTTCCGCTATCCGTACGACGGTATTTGATGTTGGGATATTTGATACGGTGATGATATACCCCCGACAAGCAGTTGACGAGCGCAAGACGGATTTTCGTTAATTCTGCCATCGTGATATCGCACTCTGCAAACTGTTCCAAATCCATTCTTTCTTCGATAACGGCACGGATTGCTTTTTCCGTTTCCTCGGGCGTACGTGCGTTTGCCGCGCGCACAGCCGCTTCCGCCGCGTCGCAAATCATAATAATCGCGGAAATCTTGCTCTGCGGTTTGGGACCCGAATACGAGAAATCCTCAATATTTAATTCCCCGTCCGTCATCTTCAACGCTTTTGCATAGAAATAACGGATAGGCATCGTGCCGTGATGTTCAAGCGCCACGTCCGCCAAGAATTGGGGCAAATGGTGGGTACGGATAAGCTTATACCCGTCCCTTGCGTGCGAACGAATAATGTCTGCGGAAAGTTCGGGCGTGAGCTCGTCATGCAAATTGTATTCCCCTTGATTTTCCGTGAAATGTTCGGGATAGTGCAATTTACCAACGTCGTGGTACAAAGCCGCCGCACGGGCAAAATCCATGTTTTCACCGATAGCAGCCGCGCTCGCTTCCGCAAGTTGCGCAACCATCATAGAGTGGTTGTACGTACCAGGGGCTTCTGCTTTCAATTTCTTCAAAATTTTCGCGTCCGAGCTTGTCAACTCTCGCAAACGGAAGGCGGTAAGGCAGTTAAACGCCCACTCTAAAATAGGCAAGAAGGCAAGGAATATAACCGTCGACATAACACCACCGAACAAGCCGTATCCCACTTCCGTCAACAACGCTTGCCAAGGCGAAGGTCCTTCGAGCGCGCCTTCCATAAGCGTGGGGATTTCCAGTAGCGCAATAATCAAATCAATCGGTACGACGATAAACAAACCGATACCGACGATACTCACGCGGGAGCGCGCTTTGCTCGCAAAGAAAATCGCGAACATGCCCGCCGTAAAGGAGATGAGTAGCGAAGAACAGCATTCTTTAATGGACACCGCCGATTCGGGCATAGCGAAAGCGTCGATATTGAACACCAAAAGCCCGCATATAACGTTCATGAAAATTGCTTCCCGTCTACCCACCAATACGAAAATCATCATAGCGACGAACGCTACGGGACGGGCGTAAATATCAATTTGATACCCGATTAAACACGCCATTATCAAATATAAATACAATACGGTAAACAGCAACGCTATCTTTTTGCCGTTTATTAGCATTTCTCTATTTTCAAAGAAGAAATACAAATACGTAATAATAAACAGCAAAAGCGTACTGAATATTGCGTACAAATAATTCGCGCCTTCTTGTGAAAGATTTTCTTTTAGATTGGGCAACTTATCACCGATTAACAGCAACGCCGCCAACACTACGAAAATGACGTAATGCAACAAATACCACATAACGCTTTTAAACGTATGCGTTTTCGTCCACTCGTTTATAAATTCTTTCTTTTCCATCTTTTGTCACTCCCCTTCCTTTTTAGAAGTTTCTCGTTCAACTTTCAGTTTTTTATTTTCACGGCGTACGGGCTTTTCCTCGTCCGCCTTTTCATACGCGCGGATAATCCGCATCACCAACGGGTGTCTTACGACGTCCTGCGCCGTCA
This sequence comes from Clostridiales bacterium, assembly GCA_015069525.1. Lineage (GTDB taxonomy): Bacteria > Bacillota > Clostridia > Christensenellales > Borkfalkiaceae > Scatosoma. The sequence goes on from SVIK01000004.1 coordinate 4,845, forward strand.
GCTTACACACGGCAATCCCTTCGACGCCCTCCAAAATTTTCGTGGCTTGTACCAATCCACTTTCTTTTCCGTCCAAATCGATTTGCGTAATATCCCCCGTCACGACCGTCTTGCTTCCCTCGCCCATACGGGTTAAAAACATCTTCATCTGTTCTTTCGTCGTATTTTGCGCTTCGTCTAAGATTATAAACGCGTTGGATAACGTTCTACCACGCATGTACGCAAGCGGAGCAACCTCAATAGCTCCTCTTTCCATCAATTTGGCATACGTTTCCAGCCCGAGCATTTCTTGCAACGCATCGTACAGCGGACGCAAATACGGGTCTACCTTCGTCTGCAAATCCCCTGGCAAGAAGCCGAGCTTTTCCCCCGCTTCTACGGCAGGACGAGTAAGGATAATTTTCTCCACCTGCTTGGCTTTGAACGCCGTCACCGCCATGCATACCGCCAAATACGTTTTCCCCGTACCGGCAGGCCCTACGCCAAACACCACCGTGTTTTTCTTGATTGCGTCCACGTATTCCTTTTGCCCAACCGTCTTGCACTTGATTTGTTTTCCCCTCGCCGTGACGGCAACCGCACCAGCCGACAGCGTTGCCAGCTCCTCCGTGCGTCCGTCTTTTGCCAGCTCGATACAATACGCCGTGCGCCCCTCGTCGGGCGTTTCGCCCTGTTCGGAAAGTTTGGCAAGCGCGTTTAATACCTTCACGCCCAAAGACACGCTTTCCGCATCTCCTTCCAGACGGATTTTCACGCCCTCTACGTACGCCGTTAAGTTTAACTCGCGCGCAAGGAAATTGAGATTTTCATCGAACGCGCCCAACACTCTTGCCAGCTTGTCCACCGTCCGCAAATCCACCTTGTCGCTTATTTTAATACCTTTCAACGTTCCCCCTTTTCCGCCAAAAGCGGAAATTTTCAATAATTTAAGCTTTCTATCGCCGTATACGTCAACCGCACGACGAAGCCTTGCTCTGTTTTTTCCATCGTCTTTTGCGAAACAATTTCTTCGCCGTCTAACCCCGCGTCCAAATACGCGATAGCAAACGCTTCTTGTTCGTCTTTCGCAGGGATTAGTTTTTCGTATACGCAAGCAACGCTCACCCGAGCCACCACGTCCACCGCCGTCCTCGTTCCGTCTTGGCTTTCTTGCCACGCCCCGACAAGCGTATCTCCCACCGCTATTTTCTCGCCCGCCTGTCTTTGCGCCGTACCGCGCATCACGGTAATAGCGGTAATTTCGCCCACGTGTTTTGCTTTCATATCCCCACGCACGGGCGCACGCAACGGTTCTCCTCCCAACCGCATTTCTACGACGACGCACATGCCCGATTTTTTCACGGAGCAAAATTCCACGCCGTCAAGGGCAAGCAAGCGGGAGCATATCAAATCCTCGTTGCCCGCCTTGTATTTGGCAAAGCGTTTTATTCCAAATTCTTCCAGCGTTTGCACCGCCTCTCTTGCGTACGTTTTCGAAGCGGAAAACTCCACCCCAAACACCAATCCGTCCGCAAACAGCACGCCCACGCAAAAGAGCATTGCGCCCAAGACAAAGCCTATCCTATCCTTACAAAAATCGACGAGCTTGCCCACTCCGCCCCGCTTTAAAAAACGTACGGTATACGGAGCATAGCCATTTTCTTTCTCTCCCGATTTTGGATAAATCGCAAAGACCTTTTCTCCGTCCTTTTTCGTCACGCTAAACCGCAAAGCGTTTTTGCGTACCTTTTTCACGTCGTATAATTCTATGCCAGCCCGTCGCAACCGCATAAGCGAGCGTTCGGGCATAAGCCCCGTTATCTCCAACCTGTCGCGCGTTTTGAAAACCATACCGCTTACCCTCGCTTTTTCGAGGTTTCGCCGTCTACTACGCGGACGGTACGTATTCTTCCAGACAACTGCAAATCGCCCTCGCAGTATTTTTTGATAAAGAGCGCTTCTCCCTCTATCTCCACGCTTTGATGCGGATAATACAAAACGATTTGTTCAGGGGAGAAATCCCCCACCGTTTTCACGCCTTCGAAATATCCGCCTCCGCCGATTACAACGGCAAAACGAGCGTTTCCAAGCCCGTCACTATCCTTAAAAATCTCGTCGTATAACCGCATACCCAACCTCTTCGTTTCTTCTTGTTTAGTATATGAAACGCAAGAAACAGATATGCCTTAACCGCATTAGCCGAGTATATGCACCAAATCGTCCCGCACTTTTTCAGGGTTATCCGTACGGCAAACAACCGTCAACGTATCCCCCGCATGAAGCACCGTTTCCCCCTCGGGCAAAATCACTTCTTCTCCGCGGTGAATTTCCGTCACTCTCGCCCCCGACGGCCACAACACGTCGCGCACCTCCCGCTTTTCCGCAAGCGAGCCGTTCGCCACGACGAGCGTATATACCTCGCGTACCGCGCGTTCATGGATACCGCTTTCCTTTTCGTAAATTTCCAATAAATCCTCGTAAATGCCGTCTACGCGGAAGGTTTCACCAATAGTATAGCCGATAGATACGGCGATAATAACGGGCAATAACGGAGCAAAGCTCCCCGTAAATTCACAAATCATCACAACGGCGGTAATCGGTGCGCGCACAATGGTCGTAAACAGCGCAGACATACAAATCATCACCATCAAATCGCAGTACTTTGCGTCCATGCCCCATTCTAACCAAAGCCCGTTCAAGAGCGCGCCAAGACAAGCGCCCATGGCGATGATGGGAATAAATATTCCGCAGGGAATCCCCGACGCAACGTTTACACCCGTTATGCAAAAACGGAGCAATAGTATAATAAGCAACGCCCAAATCAAAGGCAATCCAAACACCGTTTGTACCGACGGTTGTTCCGTCCCCCCTTTCGTACCGAGAGAGGTTATCAAACCGTGTCCGCCACCCATAACGCCCGATGCCAAGAGGGATACCACGCCCCCGATAAGTACGGCGATGATTATACGCAATACTTTTTCATAGTACGGTTTTTTCAAACGAATTTTTAAAAATAAATCGCGCAGTTTAAAGGAACATTTATGGAAGGCAATCCCCAATAATCCACAAAGCAAGCCTGCAAGCACCACGTAGCCGTACGTTTGCCAAGGCAATTCGTAAAACACGTAGGTATCAAAGGCGTTATGCACCTGCATACCCAATAAAAAGTAGATAAGCGAACGGGTAAACATACCGAACACAACGGAGGAAAAGGCGCAGATAAACACCTCGGGAGTAAACCGCTTATGCGCTTCCTCAAAGGCAAAAATAATACCCGTCAACGGCGCGTTGCTCGCCACGGCAAGCCCCGTACACGCCCCGCCCGTAATTTGGTAGCGTTTAATCATTTCGTTTCGTTTCAGCGTAGTTGCCACACCGTCGCCCACACAAGCGCCGATAAACGCGCTCGGTCCTTCCGCGCCGATAGAAAGCCCCATAAAGATACTTAAAACACACGTTGCGAAATTCGCCGTAGCGTCGCGGAACCATCTAAACCGTATTAACCCACGCGTTGCGCCTTCCGCCTGCGGAATTCCACACCCACGTATCGCGTCCGATATCCGTACCGCCACGCCTATCAAAAACGCACCGAGCAAAAGCACTAAAAAGAGCAACGGTATTAACGCAAGGTTGCTTCTAACGAAAGCGTATACGCCTTGCGAAAACTCCTCCCCCTTCTCGGCGAGAATATTGAAAAACGTCGTCACCGCGCCCGCAAACACGCCCGTCACGCTACCCACCAAGATAAGCTGTAAGGCGTTGCGATATACGGTTTCACGAAACCGCTTCCATTTTTGATTTCTACTTTTTTCCATCGTTTATTTACGCACTATGCAAATTGCTTATTATATAGCTCTGCATACGCTCCTTTTGCTTTTAATAATTCTGTGTGTTTGCCCTGCTCAACGACGTGCCCGTTTTCCATAACCAAAATACAATCGGCGTGCACGATTGTGGAAAGCCTATGCGCCACGATAAACGTCGTGCGCCCTTGCATCAGTTTTTCAAACGCGTCGTTTATCTTTCTTTCCGTACGCGTATCAATGGACGAGGTCGCCTCGTCTAAAATAAGCATCGGTGGCAACGCCAACATAACGCGCGTAATACAAAGGAGTTGCTTTTGTCCCTCGGAAAGATTGCCTCCGTCCTCGGAAAGCACGGTATCGTAGCCCTTTTCCATACGCTTAATAAAGCTATGCGCGTGGGTAGCTTTGGACGCTTGTATCATTTCTTCGTCCGTGCAATCGGGCTTGCCCATCTTAATATTTTCGCGTACCGTACCGCTCTTTAACCACGTTTCCTGCAATACCATGCCGTAATGTTCCCGAAGAGAACGCCTCGTCACCGTGCGAATATCCGTTCCGTCGACAAGCACTACGCCCGCGTCCACGTCGTAAAAACGCATAAGCAAATTTATGAGCGTCGTCTTTCCACTACCCGTCCGTCCAACGATAGCAATGCGCTGACCTTTCTTTGCGGAAATAGACAAATTTTCAATGAGCTTTCTTTCCTTGGAATAGGAAAAGCTAACGTTTTCAAAATGCACGTTCCCCTCCGTCAAGGTAAGGGTAGGTTTGTTTTCGTCCGAACTTTCTTCTTCCTCGTCAATCAGCTCGAAAATACGCGACGCACAAGCAAACGCGCTTTTCAGCTCGGTAATCACGCCCGAAACCTCGTTAAAGGGTTTGGTGTATTGGTTGGTATACGAAAGGAATTTCGTCAACCCACCGACGGTGAACGCCACTCCTGCAACCATATTCCCGTTCGCCACGTCCAGCGCCCCGATAAGCGCAACGACGGCGTAAACGATATTGTTGATAAAGCGCGTAGAAGGATTGACGAGGGAGGAATAGAAGGTAGCGTTCATAGACGCTTTCTTCAATCTCCCGTTAATTTCGTCGAATTTTTCTTCGTTTTCCTCTTCCCGTGCAAACGCCTGCGTCGTTTTTAAGCCGGCAATCGCCTCTTCGGTAAACGCCGTTTGTTCTCCGCGCGTTTTCGCTTGCTCCACGAAAAATTTATGCGTATGCGTAGCCACGAACCGAGCCACAAAAATAGAAAGTGGCGTAAGAAAGATAACCACGAGCCCAATCTTCCAATTGGTCGCCAACATAAACCCTATCGTGCCAAGTATGGTAATCACACCCGTAAAAAATTGCGTAAATCCCATCAACAGCCCGTCTGAAAACTGTTCCGCGTCCGCCACGATACGGCTGACCGTTTCTCCGTGCGCGTGCGTATCCACGTAGCGCAAAGGGAGTTTTCGTATTTTTGCAAACGCGTCCTTGCGCAAATCGCGCACCACGTTGCAAGAAATGCGGTTATTACAAATCCCCGTCAACCATTGCGCAAGGGCGGATATCCCCACCGCAACGGCAATTTTGATAAACACGAGGGAAAGGGTTGCAAAATCCACCCTGCCCACGTCGATAATACAATCGATTGCGTCCCCAAAGAAGACGGGAACGAACAGCATCGCCCCCACGGATACGAGCGCAAAGAACAGCGAACCGAACAAGGACAACGGATATTTCCCTACGTAGCGCAACACACGGCGCAAAGTGCTTGGCTTCTTTTTCATACCGCTTTGCCCTCCCCGTCGTCGTATTGCGAGAAGTAGATTTCACGGTACACTTCGCACGATTGCATCAATTGCTCGTGCGTGCCCAAGCCCACCGTTTTTCCGTCGTCCAAAACGATAATCTTATCGGCGTCCCGCACGGAAGAAGCGCGTTGCGACACGATAAACGTCGTCGTTTTCAATTGCTTTATTCCTTTGCGGAGCTCCGCGTCCGTCACATAATCGAGCGCGGAAGAAGAATCGTCCAAGATGAGAATTTCAGGGTTCCGCACGAGCGCGCGCGCAATCGTCAACCGCTGTTTTTGTCCGCCCGAGAAGTTTTTACCCCCCTGCTCAACGGGCGTATCCAAACCTTGTTTTTCCGCAATAAACTCGTCCGCGCGGGCAATTTTCAAGGCTTGCCAAAGTTCTTCGTCGCTTGCGTCTTCTCTCCCCCAAAGCAAGTTTTCACGCACCGTGCCCTTAAACAGCACCGCCTTTTGCGGTACTACGCCTATCCTGTTTCGCAAATACTTTTGCAAATCCTTTTCTTTCACGTTCTTGCCGTTGACAAAAACGTTCCCCTCTTTCACGTCGTAAAAATGCGGGATTAAATTGACGAGCGTCGTCTTTCCGCTACCCGTACCGCCGATAACCCCCACCGTTTCGCCCTGCTTCACGGAAAAAGACACGTCCTCCAACGCAGGCACGGCGTCGTCGTTATATTGCACCGATACCCCTTCAAAGCGCACGCACTCCGCCGTTTGAGCGCTCTCCTCCAAGCCCTCTTCCACCTGTAAGGACGGTTGCATTTGTAAGACGGCGGAAATTCTACTTCCGCACGCCATCGCTTTCGTCACCGTCACGATTAGGTTGGCAAGCTTGATAAGCTCGATTAAAATCTGTCCCATAAGGTTATATAACGCCAATACGCTACCTTGGGAAAGATTGCCCAAATTCACGCGAATTGCACCCGAATAAATCAACGCTATTATCGCAAGATTTACAAGGACGTAGGTAAGCGGATTGGTTATCCCCGCAATCACGCCCACAAACTTTCTACTCTTGTTCAGTTCGGTATTACGGGCGTCGAAAACCGCCCTTTCTTCCTCTTCCAAGCAAAAGGCGCGCACTACCCTTGCTCCCGCAAGATTTTCCCGCGTGGAAAGGAGTACTCTATCCAATTTTTCCTGCGCTCTTTTATAAAGGGGCATGCAAATAAGCATTACCGCAAATACGACTATGGCGAGCGCCAATATCGCAATAGCAAAAATTCCAATAGAAGAGGGGTCTACAAAATACGCCGTAATCATCGCCCCGAACACGATAAACGGGGAGCGCAAAAACAATCTAAGCGCAAGGTTTACCCCCGATTGAAATTTATCCACGTCGCTCGTCATACGGGTGAGCATCGTCGCCGTGCCCAGCCTGTCGATATCCTTGTACGAAAGCGATTGAATTTTGCGGAACAAATCCTTCCGCATATCCCCCGCCACGCCCGTGGCTACTTTCGCCGAAAAATATTGCGCCGTCACGGAAAAGACGAGCCCGACCAGCCCAAACCCCGCAAGGAGCAAACACATCTTCACGATATAGCCCGTGTCGGCATTGGGATATCCGCCGTCCACAAACGCGCCTAAGCCCTTGTCGACAATCAGCCCTACAACGATGGGAACGAACAGCTCGAAAAGAGCCTCTAACAGCTTAAAGAAAGGCCCTAAAACGCTCTGCGCTTTGTAATTTTTAAAATAAGCGAATAATTTTTTCATAGTTCCCCAACGTTTTTTTGTACGCGAAAAGCAAGCAGACTACGTCTGCTTTTTCCCCATTATACCAAATAAATGAAAAAATAGCAACGGTTTTCCACTTTTTCGTAATAAAAAAAGCAGAGTTTTCCCTCTGCTTCTTATTTTTTCACTCTTTTTTACGCGCAATCGGCATATCGATACCCACGCTACGCGTTTTTTCTACTTCTATTTTTGGTCTTTTTCAAGCAAACACTCGTAAATCGTCATATAATCGCGCACTTCTACCAAGCGTTCGCCCTCTTCTGTCGCGCCCAATCTCTCGTTTGCTCTACGCATACGGAAAGCGTTAATCCATTTGTTCGTCGCCACGATAAACGCCACGAAGAAAAGGAAAAATCCTGCGCCAAACCCAATCACCATCGGGATATAATCCTCCCCTTTGGGCGTCGCTATTTTCAAACCGAAAATAATGCTGAGCGCCAACAGCCCCGCCATTGGCAACGCTATTGAGAAAAATACGATTGTCGCACGCTTCAACCGCGCGGAAAGAATACCTCTACGGCGTTCCTGTGCCGATTCCACCTTTTCCGCAAGGGGTGCTTCCTCCTCTTTCAACTCTGCATAGCGCTTTTCCAATTCCGCTTTATAATCGCGTTTGATAATTTCTACGGCGTCCATGCCCAAATCGTATTCAAGGCTCTCAATGCTTGCGTCGGCGTATTCCCCCACGAGTGCGTCGGGATTAGAGAAATTCTCCGTCTTTGCCCGCCAATACCCAACGGACGCTTCCGTTGCCACGGGGTCGAGCATAAGCGCCTTTTCAAAGACAGCCTCCGCCTCGGCAAAGCTCTCTTTTGCAAGCAATTCGTCGCCCGTTTTACAAACTTGTTCGTATTCCTCGCGCAAGCGTTTCGCCTCTTCTTCTTTCTTTTTACGAAGCGCCATCGCCTCTTCGGGGGAAAGCCCTACAAGGTCCTCATCGTCCTCGTCCGTATCTTGGACGGGGAATTCAAACGCGACTTCTTCCCCCTCGTCCGTATCTTCTGAAAGCTCGTCCGTCACGTCCACGTACCCTTCTTCCGTTTTCTTCAAACGCACGCCTCTTTTGTATTCGTCGTCAATCATTCTTTCTTCCATAACTTTTCTCCCGTCAATTATCTATCCGCCAAAGGCTTTTTCTTTCTTTTTCCTTTTTCGGCAACACCGTCTTTGCCACAATCGTCTTAAACTTTCCACGATAACGGCTCTTTGCCCACTCGCAAAGCTCCTTCGTTTCAAACAGCGCGACGACGCAACTGCCCGAACCCGTCATCGTCGTCCCTAACGGAGAAAACGATTCCGCCTGCGCGTACGCCGTTTCCACCTCGGGACATATATGCAACGCAGGCACGTATAAATCGTTCGTTAAATACCTACCCGCCTCGTTTTTATCCTTTTTCAACAAAGCCTCAATGCAACCTTGGGTATAGCTTTCCCGCCATTGAAGGGTACGGGGAAGCTCGTCGTATTTTTGATAACACACCTTTGCGCTTACCCCTTCCTTGGGACAAATCAACAAACAATGCAACGTTTCGTCTATATCCAAAAAAGAAAGTTTCTCTCCACGCCCTTGCATTCTTGCAAAACCGCCACGGAGCATATATTTCGTATCGCTCCCCAACCTTTCCGCGAGCCGTTCTAACCCTACTTCGTCCTCAATTTTATACAGCTTTGCCATACCGCGAAGCACGCCGACGACGTCCGCAGACGAACCGCCAAGCCCTGCGCCCATAGGAATATTCTTATACACGGTGATATCTACGCCGTTGACGTCAAATTCTCGGGAAAAGAGCTCCGCCGTTTTCAAAGCGTTGTTCTTTTCGGGCGGAATTTCTTCACTCCCCAGCCCTTTCATTACGATAGAAGAGAGCTTGTCCTTGCGCTTTTTCAAAACCACTACGTCGTGCAAATCAACGCTTGCCACCAGCGAATCGAGCATATGGTATCCACCCTCTACGCCCTGTATTTCCAGCGTGAGATTGATTTTTGCATGCGCTTTGATTTTCACCGTCGCCATAGCTTGTCCGCCTACGTCCCCAAAATTGCGGTAGGGAACGCCTACCGCACGGATTCTTTTTCTATTGTAGCATATTTTCGCCAAAATTTCAATACTTTATAAACGTTTTTTGCGAATTTCACTTAATTTGCCGATACACGAAAATCCTCTCACCCTCTTTCACGGGAAAATCCAATTCGGGATTGCTTTTCTTTAATTCCTCAGGGTCTTGCGAAAGCCGTTTTGCCACTTCCCAAAGCGATTCCCCTGCGCGCGGAACGAAGATAGATACGGCGCAATCGCTTTCCACGTGCGCTTCGCCCTCCGTTATGCCGTCGATATACTCCCACTCCATACGCTCGTATGCGCGCACGCAAAGCCGAATCGTAGCTTCCGCTTCCGTTTCTCCGCTACTCTTTCTTCGCACGTTCAGCCCACAAACGATAGAATCCGTTTCAAACACGTCCCCCTCGCAATCCACGGGAAAGACAAAGGGCAACGATAACGACGCGCTCTTTCTGCCCCCGTCCGCGCTACGCAACAACACTTCGGCAAGAATTACCCCCTCCGCTTCCACTCCGCGCTCCGTTTTCTTACATTCCACCACCGCGCGGGGCAACAAACCCGCCTCCAAGGCGTATTCCCCATCCGTTTCGGGCGAAAGCACCGCTTCTCCGCTTATCCGTTCGGTATACTTAACCGTTTTCGTTAAATACATGCCCTCGCCTTTTGCCTTTTTAATCGCCACTTCCGCGAGCGGGGAAAAGGCGTCCTTTGCAACGGTTATCTCCTCCGTAGCCGTAAGGAAACAATCGGTGGAAAGCACATAGCTAAACAGCATTTTGCTCTTTCCCCTTTCCTCGTCCGCCGACACGCTAAGCTGTGCCGATTTTACACAAACGCGCGCGCTTACCCGCGTTTGCCCAAACGCTTCCTCGCAAGGGAGTTTCATAGAGAACGGCAAAATCCTTTCATACGAACAAACGCCCTCGTCACTTCTTAATACGCACACGTTCAAGGACAAATCCCCTTCGATTATCACTTCGCCCGCGCTTACCCCTACGTGCGTGACCACCGCCTTTTCGCTGTGCAATAAGACGTCCCCAACGTAATCGCTTTCAAATTCGTCCTCCGTCTCCGTTTCCCCCGATACGCACACCGTTCTGCAAATTTTACAAGCGTCCGCATTGACGATGACGTTTTCTCCGCCCGTCAAATATTCCATTTGCTTTCCGCCGTACACGTTGACGTGCGCCCCCACCACGACGGTGATATATAACCCCGAGCCCTCACGACGGTGAGTGATATTATCAATGGAATACGCCGTTTTCGCAAAACAAGCGGGCGTGACGGTGCTTCCGTCCGCCTTGTGGAAGAACTCCACACCCCGCTCCGCACGGCAAATCTTTCTGTTTCCGTCCTCGTAAACGATGCTCAGTAGCACCTTTCCCGCATACCGTACCTCGCCGTCCGCACAAACGCACTCCGTCGGCACAGCGGTAGCACGCACCGCCAATACGCTCCCTATTTCGCTCCCTGGTAAACGACATTCCACCATAGATTGGCTCTTTAAACAATCGATTTCGCCCGTATAACGATAAGTTTCAAATTGTGGTTGTATCAACATTTTTTTCGCTCCCCTTTTCCATTTATTGCCTATCTATCGTATGCGCAAACGCAGACAAATAGAACGCCCAGCAAAACGAATAAAAGGAGTTTTTTTGGCAATTTTTTACTTTTATAGCATAAAACCACGCAAAAGTGCGCATACTTTTTCTATGATTAAACCGACAAAGAAGATATCCGACGTTAAACAAATGGTAAAAGACTGCTCTGCCCAACACGTTGCCGTCCGCGTAAACCTTGGCAGGAATAAAAGCGTGAGTTATCAAGGCGTGTTATCGGGGGTATACCCCGCGCTGTTTACCGTCAAACCCGACGACGAGAATTTCCTTGGCAAAACGGCGTATTCCTATTCCGACGTGCTGTGCGGAAACGTAAAAATCAAGAAAATATAAAAACGGAGTTTTCAAAAACTCCGTTTTTGTTTTAATCCAACACTTTTTTCAAGAACTGTCCCGTATAGCTGTTTTCCTTTTGTGCCACCTCTTCGGGCGTGCCCGTGCAAACGAGCGTCCCACCGCCGTCGCCCCCCTCAGGGCCTAAATCAATAATATAATCCGCCGTCTTAATCACGTCCAAATTATGTTCGATAACCAGCACGGTATTTCCGCCCTCTCGAAGTTTCGTTAAAATTTTAATCAGCTTTTCTACGTCGTAGCTATGAAGCCCCGTCGTCGGTTCGTCTAAGATATACAGCGTCTTGCCCGTCGAACGGCGAGCAAGTTCGGTAGCGAGCTTCACCCGTTGCGCTTCCCCGCCCGAAAGCGTTGTCGAGCTTTGCCCCAGCTTGATATACCCAAGCCCCACGTCGTTGAGCGTCTTTATCTTATTATAGATATTGGGGATAGGTTGGAAGAATTCGCACGCTTCCTCCACCGTCATATCGAGTACGTCTGCTATGCTCTTGCCTTTATATTTCACTTCCAACGTTTCTCTATTATACCGTTTCCCACCGCACACCTCGCACGGCACGAAGATATCGGGCAAGAAATGCATTTCTATCTTGATAATCCCGTCGCCAAAGCAATGCTCGCATCTGCCCCCCGATATATTAAAGGAAAAGCGTCCCGCTTTATAACCGCGCTCCTTTGCGTCAGGCGTCATCGAGAACAAATCACGTATCAAATTGAATACGCCCGTATACGTAGCAGGGTTGCTTCTCGGCGTTCTGCCAATAGGCGATTGGTCGATATCGATTACCTTGTCAAAATACTCTATCCCCTGCATATCCGCGTATTTGCCAAGCGCGTGCTTCGCACCGTTAAGCGTATTGGCAAGCGTGGGATAAATAATCTCGTTTACAAGGCTCGATTTCCCGCTCCCCGAAACGCCCGTCACGGCGGTAATCAAGCCTACGGGGATATCCACGTCGATATTCTTCAAATTGTTTTGTTGACAGCCCTTTACTCTCAGCCATTTATCGCTCGGCTTCGCGCGCACGCAAGGCACGTCAATCTTTCTTCTTCTCGCCAAATAATCGCCCGTAATCGAGTGCTTACAGTTGGCAATTTCCTCGGGCGTACCCGCACACACGACTTCACCTCCGTGTACCCCTGCCTTAGGCCCTATATCTACGATATAATCGGCGGAGCGCATCGTATCCTCGTCGTGTTCTACGACGATAAGCGTATTCCCCAAATCGCGCAATCCTTTCAAGGAGTTTAAAAGCTTTTCATTATCCCGTTGATGCAAACCGATGCTCGGCTCGTCCAAGATATAGAGCACCCCCGTGAGCGCACTCCCGATTTGCGTAGCCAAACGGATACGTTGGCTCTCCCCGCCCGACAGCGTGACCGCCGTCCGCGCAAGCGTCAAATAGTTGAGCCCCACGTTGCGCAAAAAGCCCAAACGGCTATTGATTTCTTTGATGATTGCGTCGGCTATCAAATGCTCCGTTTTCGTCAGCGTTTCTTTCAAACCGTCCATAAACGCACAAAGATTGTCCACCGACATCTCGCAAAGTTCCCAAATGTTTTTACCGCCCACGTGTACGGAAAGCGCTTCTTTTTTCAACCGCTTCCCTCCGCATCCGTCGCAAGGCGCGTTGCGCATTAAACGCTCGATATCGCTCTTTACCCCATCCGAAGTGGTGGTCGCATACCGTCTTTGCAAATTATTGACGTACCCTTCCCACGTCTTTTTAAAACTCCCTGAAAAGGAACGGGTATGATATTCCATATCCACGCGCTCGTCCGCGCCGTACATCAAAATATCGTATTTTTCTTTGGGCAGGTCCTTAACGGGCACGTCCAACGAAAAATCGTACGCCTTAGCTACGGCGGAAAGCTCCATCAATGCCATGGAATGAGAGCCCAAGTTCCAGCCCGTCACTTTCATCGCCCCTTCCCTAAGCGTTTTCGTCTTGTCGGGACAAATCAAATCGGGGTCTACGAACTGCTTAAACCCAAGCCCAGAACAGGTGGGGCATGCGCCGTACACCGTATTAAACGAGAATAATCTCGGCTCTATTTCCTCAATGGAAATTCCGCAATCAGGACAAGCGTAATTGACGGAATACAACGTTTCTTCCCCCTCGTTATCAATAATAACGAGCCCGTCCGCAAGCTTTAACGCCGTTTCCAAACTATCCGTTAAACGCTTTTGTACGGTCGGTTTCACCACGAGCCTATCCACCACGACGGAAATGTTGTGCTTGATGTTTTTTTCCAGCTTGATTTCCTCTTGCAAATCGTACACGATTCCGTCTATCTTCACACGGGCGAACCCGCTCTTTTTATAACCGTTTAATTCTTTTACGTATTCCCCTTTTCTTCCGCGCACGACGGGGGCGTTGATTAAAATTTTACTCCCCTCGGGCAACGCCATTACTCTATCGCAAACCTCGTCCACCGTTTGACGGCGGATTTCCCGTCCGCACTTGGGACAATGCGGTACGCCGATGCGCGCAAACAGCAAACGAAAATAATCGTACACCTCCGTCACCGTCCCCACCGTGGAACGGGGGTTGCGCGAGGTCGTTTTTTGGTCGATAGAAATAGCAGGCGAAAGCCCGTCGATACTCTCGACGTCAGGCTTTTCCATTTGCCCTAAAAATTGACGGGCGTAGGAAGATAAGCTCTCTACGTACCGTCTTTGCCCCTCGGCAAAAATAGTATCGAAAGCAAGCGTACTTTTCCCGCTTCCCGAAAGCCCCGTAAATACCGTCAATTTGTTTCTCGGGATTTTCAAATCTATATTTTTTAAGTTGTTCTCTTTTGCACCTTTGATTACAATTTCTTCTTGCATATTATTGTCCTTAATGCTTTGTCCTTCGGTCGTAATTTACCTTTATTGTGAACGATAACGTTATTTCCAAATGCTTATGAAAGATAGAACGACTTGCCAGCGTTGGCTCACCGCGCTTTACGGAGCTTCATTTTCAATTCCGCTATTTTCTCCCGTATCTCAATCGCTCTCTCGAAATCAAGTTGCCCACTCGCCACTTTCATAAGCGCTTTCAGCTTTTCAATCTCGTCGGGGATATCCTGCATTTTTATCTCCTCCCCTTTCGCTTTCTTGGTGATATTGAGCGTGGACTTAACTTCTTTTATAATCGTCTTGGGCACGATACCGTGCGCCTTATTGTAGTCGTCTTGCACCTTTCTTCTGCGGTCGGTTTCCCCAATAGCCCGTTTCATGCTATCCGTTATCACGTCCGCGTACATAATCACCCGTCCCTCGGCGTTTCTCGCCGCACGGCCAATCGTTTGAATAAGCGACGTTTCGCTACGTAAAAACCCCTCTTTATCCGCGTCGAGTATCGCCACGAGCTTCACCTCGGGCAAGTCCAATCCCTCGCGGAGCAGGTTAATCCCACACAACACGTCGAATTCGCCAAGACGGAGCCCGTTTACGATATCAATACGCTCCAACGTGTCGATATCGCTGTGCATATATTTCACTTTTACAGAGTGTTCTTTTAAATAATCGGTAAGTTCTTCCGCCATCTTCTTGGTAAGAGTGGTAATGAGCACTCTTCCCCCCGTTTGGGTGACGGTGTGAATTTCCGAAAGCAAGTCGTCAATTTGTCCGCGCGTAGGCTTCACCGTGATTTGCGGGTCAAGTAGCCCCGTAGGACGGATAAGCTGTTCGATACATTGCCCTGCTTGTTCCAATTCGTAAGGAGCAGGGGTAGCGGAAACGTACACCACTTGCGGGATACGCGCGTCGAACTCGGGAAAGGTAAGCGGACGGTTGTCGTACGCCGATTGTAAGCGGAACCCGTATTCCACGAGGTTTTTCTTTCTCGATAAATCGCCGTGATACATCGCGCGGATTTGCGGTACGGTCATGTGGCTTTCGTCGATGAACACCAAAAACTCCCCTTGCGGGAAATAATCGAGCAAGGTAAAAGAAGGCTCGCCCGGTTTTCTCCCGTCGAAATAACGGCTGTAATTTTCAATACCGCTACAATACCCGATTTCGCGCATCATTTCCAAATCGTGTTCCGTACGCTGTTTCAAACGTTGCGCTTCAAGTATCTTGCCCGCCTCCTCAAACGCACGCACTTCCCCTTGCAAATCCTCCTCTATCATCGCGAGTGCGCTTTTCAGCTTTTCCGTACCCACGGCGTATTGGCTTGCAGGGAAAATCGCCACGTGCGAAAGCTCGTTAAGCTTTTTGCCCGTCAACGCTTCCACTTCGTAAATTTTTTCTATCTCGTCGCCGAAAAATTCTACGCGTATCGCCACTTCGGAATTGGAGGCGGGGAAAATTTCCAAGCTATCCCCCCGCACGCGAAAGGTGGAACGCTTAAAATCCACGTCGTTTCGGCTATATTGAAGCTCGATAAGCTTGCGGATTAAATCGTTTCTTTCCCACTCCATACCAGGTCGCAAGGAAAGGGACAGCCTAAAATACTCCTCAGGCGCACCCAATCCGTAAATGCACGACACGGACGCCACGACGATAACGTCTTTTCTCTCCATAATCGAGCCCGTCGCGCTGTTTCTCAGCTTGTCTATCTCGTCGTTCATCGACAAGTCCTTTTCGATATACGTATCGGTGGTGGGAATATAGCTTTCCGGTTGATAATAATCGTAATAGGAAACGAAATATTCCACTCTGTTTTCAGGGAAGAACTCTCTAAACTCGTTGCAAAGTTGCGCGGCGAGCGTCTTATTGTGCGCAATAACAAGCGTAGGACGATTGACGTTTTTAATCACGTTTGCCATCGTGAACGTTTTACCGCTACCCGTCACGCCGACAAGCACTTGTGCACGCATGCCGTCTAAAACGCCTTCCGTTAATTTTTCTATCGCCTGCGGTTGGTCGCCCGTCGGAGCGAACGCAGAATGCAACTTGAAATCCATACTTCCTTTCCCGTTTTCAAAACATTTGTTTACATTATAACATTTCTTTTGCAAAATGTAAACTGCTTATGCGTAATTTTTTTAGCTAAGCTAAAAAATACGTTTTAACAAATACCCGACGAGGAAAGCTATCACCGCGGAAAAGACCGCCCAACCGATTTTCACGGCAAAATCCCGTTTTTGTTGCAGGGAGCAACGCTTGTACGCATAACCGTTTGCGTGTAGAGAAATCACGTACATTTTCTCCCCTTTTCTTTCGGAAGAAAGGAGCTCGAAATAATCGTCCAGCGCAAGCGCGCTTAAAATCTTATCCAAGCTTTCTTCCGTCAATTTCTTTTTCACGGGCAACATCGCAAGCAGTTCCGCAGGGGATACCAAACACACGCCTTTCCCCACGCAAAGGGTGTATACGGCGTTCATTACGTCATTTTCTCGCTTATTTAACATGTTTCCACCCCATTTTTATCGTTCGTCGCATACATACCCCGTTCATTTTTGAAAATATACTGCTTTTCTTTGTCAGTATCCGCAAATAACGAGTGGTTTATGCAGTCACAAAGATTGGTTTTTTTCTCTTTTAATTATCAAAAAAATGGCTCTAACACTATCTTTTTGGAAAAATATGTGCTATAATGTAGATAATAAATGCAAATATTACAATAAGGAAACGTTATGCCTGCCCTGTATTCTCATTACCGCTTTGGCGAGGAAGTCCTCAAAAATCTGCCCGATTGCTTTTCTGCACACGTAGAAAACTATCCCCAAGCTTTTGCGCTCGGTACACAAGGCCCTGATATTTTGTTCTATCATCGCCCCATGAATAAAAACGAAATCCGTAGCTTTGGCACGCATTTGCATGCGCTCCCTGCCGAGGGTTTTTATTTGGATATGGGCACGATGCTGTTGGAAAATAGCAAGGGCGAATCCGCCGAACAGATTTTGCAAGACAACGGCGCGTTTTCGGCGTATATTTTGGGATTTTTGTGCCACTTCTTTTTGGACGTCGCTTGTCATAAGTATATCGACGATAACTCCTCGGACAAACTCACGCATGGAAAAATCGAATCGGAATTCGATAAGTTCCTCTTAAAGAAGGACGGAAAACCGATTAGAGGCTATAACACGGCAACGCCGATAAAGGACGAAAACGGCACGAAGGAAGCTTGTTCCAAGGCGTTAAACGTTCCGCAAGAGAATATCGCGCGCTCCATAAAGAGCATGCGAAAACTCAACGGTTGGTTTTCTAAGAAATGCGAGCCGTTCCATGCGTTTGCGCATTTCGTATTGAAAATAGCGGGCATGGAAAGAAAGTTCGGGGATATGTTCATACATAAAAAGGACGACCCGCTTTGCGAGGAAATCAACCAAGTGTTGTTTGGAAAATTCGAAAGCGCTATTTCGATAGCGACGGCGCAAATCAACGAATATTTTTCCAACCTTTCCACCCTTTTGCAAAAACGTCAACTTGACGAAATTTTCCGTTATAATTATAGCGGTATTAAAATTACGGAGGAATAAACTCTCATGGAAGAAACCAAAACGCAGGTAGCCGAACAAAAAGGCTTTACCAAAAAGGAAAAGAGCTGGATACTCTACGACGTAGCGAACTCCGCATACGTAATGCTCGCCACGGCGCTTTTATCCCTCTACTTCAATTATCTTTCCCCCTCTGGCAACCTCTCGTCCGTTTGGGGCTTGACAAACGTTATCGTCACGATAATTGCCGTCGTCCTTTGCCCTATCCTCGGTACGTATGCTGATTTCAGTAAAAAACGTGGTATCTTTATGATGTTTGCCTTGATAGGCATATGCTCTTGCGGGTTGCTCTCGCTCTTCTCGTTCATTTCTAAATTTACGATTGCGGGCATCCTTTTCCTTATCGTATATATCATTACGGAAGTGGGCTTTGCTTCGGCAAACGTGTTCTACGATTCCATGCTTAACGATATCACGACGGACGAAAAAATGCACAAAGTCTCCGCAAACGGTTTCGCTTGGGGATATATTTGTAGCTGTATTCCCTTCGCCCTTTGCCTTGGCGCATACGTGCTTGGGAATATGGTAAAAGGGTTCGAGTGGTTCCAAGGGCCCGCCTTTTCCGTCGGCTGTTTGATTACGGCGGTTTGGTGGCTTGTCTTCACCCTTCCCTTGCTTAAAAATTATAAACAAACCAACTTCATGCCCCGTCCTGAAAAGCCTATACGCGCTACGTTTAGCCGTCTTGGCTCCCTTTTCAAGGAATTCAAAAAGAATAAGAAAGCGCTTTTGTTCTTGGTGGCGTTCTTCTTCTATATCGACGGCGTGCATACCATTATTAAAATGGCAACGGCATTGGGCACGGACTTGGGCTTTGACCAAGTAAAACTCGTTATCATGTTATTCGTCACGCAATTCGTAGCCTTCCCTTGCGCACTTATCTTTGGTAAGCTTTCCGCGAAGGTCGCGTGCGAAAAGTTGCTTCTCGTAGCGATTATCGCCTACACGGCTATCGGTGTTTTCGCCGTATTCCTCACGCAAGAATGGCAATGCTGGATTCTCGTTGTATCCGTAGGTATGTTCCAAGGCGGTGTACAAGCGATGTCCCGTTCCTACTTTACCAAGCTCGTCCCTGCGGACAAAACGGGCGAATTCTTCGGTATCTACGATATCTTCGGCAAGAGCGCAGCTATCCTTGGTCTTGGCTTGACCAGCCTTTTGGGGATATTCTTCCCCCTCTCCAACTCCACGTGGATTAACATCAGCTTAATCCCGTTGCCCGTACTGTTTGCGATTGGTTTAGGCTTGTTCTTGCTTGCAAGAAAGAAAGCGCCTATGGAAGGCACGTCCGCTTACACGGAAGCGATGTCCAACCCCGCGGAAACGATAGAAACGGTCGAATAATTATCTATTTAAAAGCAAAACCGCTTGGCGTATCGCCAAGCGGTTTTTGGTTTTGTTCTCACGTAGCCTTAAATTTTTCTTTGATACATTTCTTTGGCTATTTTGTAAAAATATTCTCGTTTTTCCACGTAATCCTTATATAATGGCTGTTGTTTTTCGTTCAACGAATCCACCAAATCGTTTTCCGCTATCCACATTTGGCTTTGCGCCACTCTAAATTCATAGTCTAAATCATCGCGGATTTTTTCCGCGATTGCCCCCATAACTTGTCCTACTTCATCATTTGTAATTTTCTTTTTCATAAATCCTCCTAAAATAAAAAAGTGCGCCAACCGAAGCCGACGCACAAAAACGCAGACTCGATTGTCGCTCAACAAACCTTACGCAAAATGGTGTAACCACAATAGCACAAGTAGAATCTGCATTTTATCAAATTCATAGTACTATTGTGGCAAAAAAAGACATAATTATCCCTTAAAAAGAAAATTACACCATAATTTGCGTTTATTCAGTTTGTTGAGCATAATTAGTATAACACATATCGACAGTTTTTTCAAGTATTTATAAATATTTTTTATTATTATAAAAGAAAAAGCAGAGAAAACTCTGCTTTTCGTCTTTTACTTATACGGTTTATCGCCGTAGAGCGCGCCGACGTTATCGGCATATTTTTTCATGCGCTCGCATTGTTTCAAATCGATTTCGTTGTCCATTTTCTCAATTTGCTTCTTTTGTTCCTTGGAAAGCTTGGTAGGGATTTCCACAATCACACGGATAAGCAAATTCCCCGTGCCGTTTCTTGCCGATTTAATGCCCTTTCCGCGCACGGTGAACACTTGCCCGCTTTGCGTACCCTCGGGCACGGTGAATTCGAACGTGTCGTCGATAGTAGGCACTTTTACCACGCCACCAAGACAAGCCGTCTTGTACGAGATAGGCAAATCAATCTTCAAATCGAACCTATCACGCACGAAAATCTTATGCGGTTCTACACGGAATACGATAATCAAATCGCCCGGCGTACCACCGTTAGGTCCTGCCTGCCCAAAGCCTTTTTTGCGCATATAGCTATTCGTATCCACGCCCGCGGGGATATCGATAGAAACGGTCGTTTCCTTGCGTTGATAGCCCTTTCCGCGACACTCGCCACACTTTTCCTTGACGATGCGCCCGTTCCCCCCGCAATCGGGACAAACCGTTTGGCGAATCGTACGCCCAAACATCGTATTTTGAATTTGTTGTACCACGCCCGAGCCTTTACATTTTCCGCAGGTAGAGAATTCCGTACCGTTCTTTGCGCCCGTGCCTTTACAGGAAGAACACGGCTCGTTTCTCGTGTAGGAGAAGGTCTTTTTACAACCCTTTGCCGCGTCCATAAACGAGAGCGTCATTTCCCGCTGAATATCTTCACCCACTTCGCTACGGGCAGTACGTTGTGCGCCACCGCCAAAGCCAAACCCGCTGAACAAATCGCCGAAGATATCACCAAAGCCCCCGAAACCGCTTGCTCCTGCACCGCCTCCAAAACCGCCGAAACCGCCCATGCCAGGGTGTTCCAGTTCGTAATCGTACGCCGCGCGTTTTTGGCTATCAGAGAGCGTTTCGTTCGCCTCGTTAATTTCTTTAAATTTTTCCGCCGCTTCCGCATCGCCCTGATTTCTATCGGGGTGATATTTCATCGCAAGCTTTCTGTACGCGGTTTTAATTTCTTCGGGCGTAGCCTTTTTATCCACGCCGAGCGTTTCATAATAATTCTTCTTGTCTGCCATAGTTAAACACCTTTTATAGCACTTACGGGTTTGACAAATTGCCAAACCCGAAGCCGTCTTTCATTATGTCGCGATAGCGCGTGCAATAGCCGATTATTGATGGAATTCGGTATCGCCGTTATCCCCTGCGCCTGCATTATCGCCAGCGCCAGCGTTAGCGCCTGCTTGATACATCTTCGTAAATACAGGTTGTACGTCTTGCATAAGCTTGTCGTACGCCGCTTTAATCTTATC
>SVIK01000005.1 GCA_015069525.1 Clostridiales bacterium
CCACCTGCACCTGCCCATACAAGCGGTGCTTCTACGTCGCTATACGTAGGGTCATCCCAAAGGTCCAACGCAAGGATTTCTTCGCAAAGCTCGAAATATTCGTCCATCGTTTCAGGCACTTGGAGGTCATACTTTTCAAAGAACGACTTGTTATAAATAATACCGTTTGCACAGTTATCCTGCCAAGGAATACCGTATTGTACACCGTTTACCGCTCTCCAATCGAGGTGGTCTTGGGGGATAATATCTTTCACTTTTTGGTCGCTGTCGGGAAGCTCTGCGTCCATCAAATCGGTCAAATCAACCAACTTGCCAAGGCCGACCAATTCGTAGTAGTTCGAGTCGTCGATAAGCGCGATATCGATAGGCGCGTCCTCTACTTTACAGTTATCATATTTAATCTGCGTGTACATTTTTTCCAATGCACCGCCGTCCCCGTGAATAGTGTATTTATAATTGGGATATTTTTTAACGAATTCTTGCGCAGCCTTTTCTACCCAACCTTTGCCGTAGCCTTGTTCGTATACGTAAATTTGAAGGGAATATTCTGCATTTGCATTACCACCGCTAGCAGTTGCGCCACCTTCATCTCCGCAACCTGCAAACATAGGGACAGTCAACATGCTTGCAAGTGCAAGCGAGCCAATTTTTGCCATCGTTTTCTTTTTCATCGTCTTTTCTCCTTATTCTTTTATTTACGCATACGTGGGTACGATAAAGAACCCTTCGCCTTGGGGAATCGTAAAGGATACTTTGCCGTTAGAAACCGCTACCGTTTCGGGAAGCGCCACGTTATTTTCGTCTTTTACGCCCGGTTTGTAAATTTTAACGGATGCTACGTTTGCCCCAAACGACAACGTCACGTCTACGTTATACGCTTTACCGTAGCTATTCTTAGATACGAAAGCACCACCGTCTTTAAATTGCGCCGCTTGAATATCGCTTGCATTGGATACGAAGTACGCTTTTTGCGTTCTATCCGCATAGCTTGCGAATTGCCCGATGAGAATTTCTTGGTTCGTGTTAATTCCCGCGATGTCTGTAAAGCCTTTCACTCTTTCGCCGTTCGCGTTTACGAAACCGTCGTAGCCTTGCAAGCCTTGCATCAACTCGCTCATGCCTTTACCGTCTGCGTTCCAACCGCAAGCGTGTTCCCAATCGTAAGAAAGGTATACGTCTTCGAAGGAAGCGATGTCGGAAATCGTTTTTTGTACGAAGTTGTACAATTTGGTCTTCTTACCGTATCTGTCTACGATAGCGTCGGTAATCGGCGTGCTACCGTTATCGGGAGAAAGGTGAGGCCAGTAGTTGAACGTTTGAATACCCGTGACACCGAACGCAAGACAGTTATACACTTGCCAAGACCATTGTTCGTATGCCGTCGGTTGTACCTTACCTTCAAAGCCCATCGATTGCAAGTAGATGTAGAAAGGAACTTCCCAACCGTATTTGTTTTCAAGCACCTTTGCGTTATTTGCGCCGATTGCAAGATTGTAGAAGAATCCGCCTAAGAAATTGTAGTTGCTGATGTATTCCCCACTACCGCCAAGGCAATAATGGTCATAACTCATAATATACGGATTCACTTCTTCGCAGAAACGAGCCACGTGGTCCGCATACGTCTTATAACCTGATTTGCCTTTGAACGTTCCAAAGAGTTGGTCGTCCGAAGCGTATTCAGGCAACAAGTTTACGTAGAATTCGTGTTTGGGATAATTTATTTCCCACCAATCTTGCGCCGCTGCAATCGCCGCAAACTTATCTGCGCTCGGCTCGTCGCAACCGAAGATACCTGCGAACGATTCGTATTTTACAAATTTGTCATAGTGCGCTTTGATTGCCGTTTCGTTTGCGAGAATTTTGTTTTTCGCTTCTTGATACGTTCCGCCTTGGTCGGAGATATAACCCAAGGAATCGGGGTTTTGTCTGTCCGAACTCGTAATCAAAACCTTCACGCCCACTTTTTCTGCATTTGCCAACGATTTTTCCGTCATTACGTCGTCATAGTCGTAATGAATAGGCTGTGCATAGTTAAACCCGCAATCCTTCATGAGTTGCCAATGTGGATTGTCACCGTCCGTGAAGTTATAATCGGGGTTATTCTCGTATTTATCCGAACCTACGGCCTCATTGGGAGGCGTACTATATGCAACCCAGCGGAATTCCTTAGGCACTTCGTAATAATCTCTACCGAACGGTTCGTCGCCCGATTCACTCGTCGTGTCTTTGATTCCCGTGTTCGATTGCTTCAAATCGTCGTTATTTTCTTGCTTTTCTTCTCCCCCGCATGCCATCAAAGGCGTTGCGAGCATCAAAGAACAAATCAATAACGATAAAGCTTTCTTCCAGTTTTTCATCTTTTTCTCCTCCTTTTAGCCCTTTAAGCCACCAGCAGCCGTGTTGGAAATAATCGTATCTCTCATGGAAACGAAGAGCACGACAAGGGGCAATATACAAATAACCATGATTGCACAAGTCATCGGGATGTTTTCCTTCATGGAAATGTTTTGCATCATCAAGTACATACCGTATGCAATCGTAGGCTTGGACGTCAAGTACATGTAGGATACGTAGTAGTTGTTCCACGAACCGATTGCCGACATAACAATCATCATACCGATAACGCCCTTAATCATGGGCACCATGATTTGAATCATGATACGAAGTTCGCTTGCGCCGTCAATCTTCGCAGCTTCGGCATACGTACCCGAAATAGACCTAAATTGACCGTAAACGATAAGGAACATCATGCCGAACGGGTTTAAGCCAGGCAACAATACGCCCCACGTTTCTATCAAGTTCGTCTTTACAAAGAAGTTGTAAATAACCGCTGCCGAACCGAAGTCGGGGAATACAAGAGCACCAACGCCGATACCGACAATGAGCCCTTGGCCACGGAACTTAAATCTTGCGCATGCATACGCCGTCATAACCGTTGAGATAACGCCAAGCGCCATACCCAAGAAGGTAATGATGATAGAGTTAAGATACAACTCTACAATCGTACCACCCGCCAAAGTAGCTGCTTCCTTAGACGCGGATTTATAATTGAAAATAAATTCGCGCGGGAAACCGAATGCGTTTTGCCCTAACTTACCAAATTCTGCGGAACCTTGATAGTCAAAGCTCGATTTTAACGAGTTGATGAGAAGGAACCAGCAAGGAATAAGCATGGACAATGCATAAACACCCAGGATTATCCCAACAATCCAATACAAGATTTTCCTTTTGCTTACTTTCTTTTTAGCCATATTTTTAAATCTCCATAGATTTTTTATTCAAAGTTTTGTAAAATCGTTGCTTATTTTTGTAAAATCTGTTATAATTAATATAATCTTACCAATAGGAGCAACTATGAAAAATTTTACTGAAATCGAACATCCTACGTCTTCTTACAATTTTGAGGACATTTTCCGTAGTCGTTATCATATCCACGCCGACTTGTATCCAAAGATACTTGCCACGACGTATTTTCACGAAAACGATTTTCCTTTACATATGCATTCCCATTCCTTTTACGAGGTGAACGTTATCACCGAAGGCGAGGGCATACATTATATTGGAAAGAACAGCTTTCCCGTCAAGACAGGCGACGTATTCGTTATCCCGCCCGATTTTAAGCACGGATACGAAGAAACGAGAAAATTGACCGTCTTTCATATCGCACTTTCCGATGCGTTTATGCAAAAATACCAAGCCTTGTTGAAAGAAATTTACGGATATTCGTTTTTGTTTGAGCTTGAACCCAATTTACGGGTTGAAAACGATTTTGCTATCTTCCCCACCATTCCACAAAACGATTTCGTTTTTCATTTGCATGAAATGAATATCCTTTCCGAAATGTGTCTTACGGATGAATCGGGGCAGTTGCACGAAGAGAACAAGTGTTTAAAAATCCTCAACCTTCTCGCCGATTTCGCCAAGCTTATGGCGACGGGCAACGCAAACTCTTCTAAAAACACTTTCTTGGATACGTCCAGCATTTTAAAATCCATTACGTTTATCGAGAAAAATTATAGTGAGAATTTTACTATCAACGATTTATGTAAAATCTCTAATATGTCCCGTTCGTCACTACTGAAACAGTTTGCAAAGCTTTGCAAATGCTCGCCTGCTAATTATCTTTTGAGAACCCGCATTGAACGGTCTTGCGAACTTCTTCGCTCTACCGATTATTCCATTGCGCGAATCGCACAAGACTGTGGGTTTTACGACAGCTCCCACTTTACGAAAAGCTTTTCGCAAGTGATGAAGCTACTTCCCAAAGAGTATCGCAACCGTTATAAAAACCAGTTGTTTTCTAAATGATTTGGGTTTCCCCACGCCGTGGCTTGAAAGCCACGGCGTTTTTTATTTTGTTGTTAAAGTTAGTCCATTACAACGAGAACAGCTTCACCTGCCATCAAGTTACGAAGAGACAATCTATCCTCGTCGTTCGTCGTCATCTTCATGCCGTCTACTGTGGCAGGAATACCCGTCGCATACGTAGAAGTCATTTCTTCAAGGTTATCTTCTTCACCTGCAAGCAAGTGTTGAATCCAACCTACAGAGTTTGCAGCACCGTAAACCGTCATCGGATGTCCATAAGGAGTTTCGCCAAACTTAAGGTCTACGTGCGCGAGACTGGTCGTCGAGTTGTTTACAACGTAATAAGCCGTCTTGCCGTTATAATCGAAACAGCCAATAAGAATATTACCTTGAATAACATCCACACTAACTAATCCTGCCTCTTGCGCAGTCAACGTGCCAAGCGTCGGTTTTTCAAGTGCATTTTCCTCCGCCGTAAGCTGCGTATACGAACTATCGCTGTTTACGGTGTAGAATTGAGGCAAGCCACCTGCATATACAACGCCAAGGTTTCTCGAATTCATCAAGATATGGTCGATACCTTTGATTTGCTTATTCATGGTCTTTACGTAATTGTAAAGCAAGGTGGGAACGCCTGCGCCGTCAAAAAGCGCACCGTCAAAGGTTTCCCCACCAGAGCTGTAAGGTACAACCCCGCAGAAATATTGGATACCCTTCGCGCCGTATGCAAGCGACGTATTTACGTTCCAACGAAGTTCGTTTTCCGTCGGCAAACGTCCGCCTTCATGCCAAGAACACGTTTGAATATACGTCCAGAAAGGAATATTTGCCTTGATAGACGCATCGCGTATCGTTGCAAGGTTTTGATAATATCCTTTTCTCAAATAACGCGTTTCGCCTTCTATTATACCACGAATATTATCGATATACAACGTAGCCCCATCCGTATCGTCTACAAGTATATACATCTGATAATAGTTGTAAGTTCCAGAAACAGACAGTATATCAACCCACTCTTCAGAAGTAAACGTCAATGTCGTCCATTGTCCCGCTGCTAGCGTTCGTGTTTCTTCATTCAAAAGTCTCAACGTTTCTTCCGTGTCCGAATAAATATCTATCGCAATTTTATTATACTTAGCTAAAACCGCTTTAGCATCTTCGGGCTGTCCCCATTCCGTGAGCATTATATTCATGTACGTACCAGCTGGCATAACAAACAACTCGGAATAGCTACCCTCCGTACTGATAGTATTACTCTTCGACATTGTTCCATTCGTATAGAACCATCTAGTCATAACAGATTCGTCTACGTTGTCTACGCCATTCAATACTTTCGTCTCGTCATTTCTACCAACGATAGGATATACGTCGAAGGAAAGAACCTTGGGCTGATACATCCTGATGTATTCGTCTATGTATTTTGCGTAATCATACGTATACCCGTACGGTTCCGCATCCCACCACGGTTCCATCGTATCGTTCTTAGAGTTTATGATACCGTTTTTCGACGTCCAATTGGGAAGCAAGTTTGCATGATACAGATAATCTTCCCCAAGGAATTCCTTAAATGCGTCTTTCGATACGGCAATGTTGTCGAAAAGCACGGCGCCAGGTTCGTCACAAAGCATTATCCCTGCGAGCGCACCGTACGACATGTATTCCACCAGCCATTTCTTCATGATTTTACCTTGTTCGCTGGTAAGAAGCTCTGGCGTCAACGACGTAGAACCCGACCATGCAAGCAAGTACGCCAAATCATTCTCCGCACACTTTTTAAGCATTTCTACCGCAAAGTCGTGCCCTTCCGTAGAATAGTTTGCATAATCATACAAGCCCATCATCGTATTGATACCGCAATCCACGTATTTTTGGATAAGCGTATCGTAATCGAGATTCTCGTATTTTCTTAACGATTCCACCGTGTTGTTGATGTTCGTCACCGTATCTTGCAAAGATTTCTTCTCTGTATTTAACTTAAGCCATTCAGAGCTATTTTCTTCAAGCTCTGCCATTTGTCTGCTCAACTCATCAATACGAGCTTCCAAATCTTCAATCGTCGTATCGTAGAAACTGCTATCGTTGGTCGTCTTTGGAGGCAAAGCGTTGTATGCGGTAATCGGCATCGTATCGTAATCGTGTTGCGTGAACCAATACGAAGCGCTACTTGCATACGTAGGAGAATCTTCGTCATATACAAGACGCGCGCTGTCGATAATCCAATAATCGCCCGCCTTTGCATTGGCAACTTCAAATACCGCGTATCCGCAAAGTCTTGAAAGCGGTTTAGGCGACAAAGGCGAATAACCGTTGGAATACGGGTTTTGTATATCTAAGAGGTCTCTACTTGCCGTATCAGTAATATATTGTTGAATAATTTTGTACATTTCCAGCGTGGGAATACGCACAACGTTCCATTGTCCAGGCTTTAACGTACTTTCTCCCACAGGAGGCACTTCACCATTGAATCTGAACGTTCCTTCTACGCTATTGCTTTCACCAGCATAAACGGAAATTTCAATATAATCCGCCGCAAGCAATTGGCTATTCGTCAACGGCTGACCGCTGATATTCAAAGGCAACAACATAATACCGCTGGATTGCTTATCACCAAGCACGAATTTCCATGCGTAATCGCTACCGCTTACGGGGCTTACAATCCTCGAAGTTTCCCAGAACACGTCACCACGCGCCGCGCCAACGTCGTAAATCGTTTCGCCACTTTCGCGTTGTTCTGTTCCGATTACATTTCCCTCTTGGTCGTGAATATTCACCGTTTGCGTGGTGATTTTACCGATAACGGTTGGATTATACGTTTGTGGCATGCTCCAAGCACCCGCATAAATGATTTGTGCCTTTGAAGTATCCACAACAAGATTTCCGCTTGCGTCCGTCGTTTTTTCGGTGACAACGCTACCATCGGCTTTCAAGTAATTGCCCTTTTCGTCTCTTCTATGTTGCGTGACAGCTCTTACAGAAATGGAATCACCAGGGTTCAAAGCGATTTGTCTCTTTTGAAGCCAAGATATCGTCGGTTCTTCATTCCCATTAACCGTCTTCCACTCATTATTGATAAGTATTGCATACGCAAACGCCCCTTCGACCATGTCCCAAGACGCAATGCCTTTTTCCGAAATGGTCACGTTCGGCGTCTCAAATATTATAGTATTCCCTTGAAGTTGCTGATACGCTTTATAATCTTGGGTGTATTGCCACCAGAAATATCCGTCTTCGCCGGCCACCTCCGCTACCACGTTATAGCCCACCCCAGTGTACGGGTTAAAGTTTTCTTTGTCGGAAATATTATCGTTCCATACGTAATCTACCCAATCGCTATATCTCGTGACCGTCGTTCCGTCGGTAGTTGTCACTTCTTTTGCGCGTACACTATACGAATCGAGTGCGCTACCTTGGTAAAAGACACTTCCGTTTAACGAAGTTACGTATCCTAGCCCATCCACGAGAATGTAGGAAACCAATTCGTTGTTTAACATTACTTCATACGAATACACGACGTTCTCGCTCGTATTATTCGTTTCCTCGGGAATCGCCGACCAATAAGGAATATTCGACAAATACTTTGCGTCCGTAATGAAGAGAATGTCGGTCGTATCCGTAGCTTCATCATACTTCGCATTCGGGTCACTACCGTATACATTATGAATCCACGTCGGCGCGGTAAGTTTTTCCGTTCTGCCAGGAAGTTGCGTGAATTCGTCCAATTCTACCACTTGGTCTTTCGGCGTCACGTAGTTCGCTTGAAGATTGTCTATATAAAGCGTCGTGTCGTATTTCATGCCCGCAAACGCGAGTTGAATGGCGCCCGTTTCAGGGTCATAGCCCGAATCGTAGCCGTACGGCAAAACAAATTTTTCAACCGCGTCTACCATTCTCCAACCGCTCATACGGATGGTGTTCCATGCGTTTACTTTAATCGGCGCAGCGTCCGTCCAAACGCATTCAGCGAACCAAAGAATTAACTCACTCGTAGTATACAGCTCGAAGGAAATTTCCATTTGCACAAGCTCGGCAAAGGTAATCGGCTTCCCATCCATTTTAAGGAATAATTTAACGTTTGCCCAGCCTTTTTGTTCATCTACGCCAAGTTCTCTTCTCTTATCTTGCAATTTCAAAGATTGATTGCCTTTGAATGTGAATTGCGCATCCGTATTTAACGAAAGGTCAAAATTCGCCGCGCCAATATTTGCAAGCGTATCGTCGTCTTCAAACCCGCCGTTATCAATCTCTTTAACTTCTGCTCTTTCCTTAACGCCGACGATATCTTCAAAATGCAACGTCCAATCAACTGCCGATTGGGCACTTGCAGGTACATTTTCCGTATAATAAGTATCGTCGTCTACAATGAATTGCAAATATTGTCTATTTCTATACGGCGCATAAGATGCGGGCGTAATAATGCGATCCTCGTCATCCTTAACGTCATCCATAATCGCGTCTGTCTTTGCATAGTCTTTAATCGTTTTTTGAATTGCTTCACCGGAAATAGCAATACGGTTCCAACCTGCTTTGATTTCGTACCATTCCCCCGTCGTCACCACGCTCGTTTGTCCGTTTGACGTCGTAGAACCAGCAATCATCGCCATTTTCATGCCACCGATGTTGCTGTGGAAACGAATAAGAATATATTCGTAATCGGCAAAATTCAAACCAGAAACGACGTTGCCTTGGTCATCAAGAGCCATGTCGCTCCAACCGCCTTCGCCGTTATTTAACGTATTATCCCAAAGGGTGGCGTTGATTTGCAACGTGTTGTTGTAAAGCTTCGTAGTAAGCAATTGCGAGCAATGTCCGTGCTTTGGATTGTTACAATTCGTTTTGTCGCAAACGTGAATGCACCCGCCTGCTTCGTCATGCTCGGTACAATACGTTTTATGGTATTCGTCGCCAAAAAGCGTATATTTCTTATCAAACTGATAATCACTTAAATCGTCGGTACCCTCGGGCGTACCGTCTTCATACCACGATTTTACCGAACCTTCTTCATCTCTCTCGCTCATCGTTGCGAGAATATCGTAGGAATCGACGCTGTTTGCATAAGATTCGTTCGCATAATACAACCTAAACGTCGTTCTGTCGTTTGCATATGCCGTGGACACGGATACC
This sequence comes from Clostridiales bacterium, assembly GCA_015069525.1. Classification (GTDB taxonomy): domain Bacteria; phylum Bacillota; class Clostridia; order Christensenellales; family Borkfalkiaceae; genus Scatosoma. The sequence continues at coordinate 9,430 of SVIK01000005.1, forward strand.
TTGTACGGGTTATACCAGTCGATACGTGCATCGTAAGCGTCCGCCAAGTCAAGAAGCGTTTGCTCGCCACTCATATCTACGATTTCCGAAACCGTCATTTGAAGGGTATCGCCCGTTTGATGAGGCCATTCATTACCCGACGGAGATACCGTTTTAGAGTACATGATGGATTTTCCGTCAACGTCTACGAAATGATATTCAATCGTGAAACCAACGTTCATATTGACGATGTATTTTTCTACTTTCGACTCGAATTTTTCAGCATCACGGTCGATATATTTTTGCGCAAGATAGGTCATAGAACGGGAGTTGTTTTCAATGTCCCCGTCCGCATAATCGGCAAATTTATACACGCGTTGCCCTTTTTCGTCAATGTACGTCACGTAAGCGCGAGCAGTCAACTCCGTTTTCCACGCCGACTCACCAGATAATTGTATATACGCGGAAAGCACGCAATAATCACCAAGCGTTTGTCCGTCAAGCGACCTGTCATCGTTGATAAGTCTACCATCGCTATACCAACTCATACTCAAATCGTCGTAGCGTACGGGCGTGAACATCGTCGTAGCGTTCGTCGCGGGTTTCTTAGTCCCCACCTCGTCCGTATGCCAAGTCACGTCGTCATTCGTATTTGCCAACCAATAGTAAACGTGCGTGTCTTTGTTAAAAACGTTTGCCTCGTTTAATTCGTAAGCGTCCGCCTTGGCTTTGGTGGTGAATAACATACCCCATTCGGTAGTGTCTTCTTTCGCATCGCCGGTTTCTACCGCTTTATCGCCGTATTTCTCTTCGATAGCCCAATAATCTGCCACCGACAACGTCGCCATAAAGCGCATACCGTCAACCTTACTCGTAGGCAACTTATCGCTATCCGCCCCACCGTACTCACCCGAAGCGAGAATTTGTGCACCATTGTACATGGTAAACGTGCTGAGCGACGTATCGCCCGTCGTTTCAGCCACCGCTTTGTCTGTTTTCCCCACTAATGCAAAGGACAAGGCAAAACAAGCTACACTTGTCGCTATCAATGGAAGTAATTTCTTTATTCTCATTTTCCCGTCCTCCTTATCTTAATTCCAAGGGTCGAAGTCGCCAGAGCCTTCACCGCTTGTACCGCCTTCTTCCTCACCAGGACTAATTTCATTAAAGAACCATATTTCGTTTTCAGCCCTTAAAATCTCAATCGAAGGCTCTTCATAAAATTTTCTTTTCACAAGATTTTCCTCTTATTTATATAAATATAGTCAAACTAATAATTTTTCTTATCTTTCAAGCGATACTTAATCGAACCCCCGTATCGTTTTTGTTTTATCGCTGTGGCGTAGCGTTTTACCACGCCACAGCTTATTTGTTTTTGTTTATGCTTTCGTCGCCGATACGAATTCGAGTCGCATATTCGTCGTAAAGGTGCTCACCGTCACGTAGAACATACCCGTATCCAAGAACATTTGCGTGCTTGCAATAAGTTGTGCTTTCGTAAACGTAATCGTGTTTTCGCCTTCCACCAAAATGGCACCGGAATCACCGTTTGCACCCAAGCAGAATTTTGCCCCTGCACCGTTGGTCACGTTGATTACTATCGTAAGCGTTTCAAAGGCTTCCACTTCCGCTTCCGTATAATAGCTTCCGTTAGGCTTCGTTAACAGGATAGTAATTGAAGGATATCCCAAATCGCCACCGCTTACGTTCGTAATCGTCACGCCGTTTGCCGTTTTTTCCTTTCCAAACGTCGTAGGCAACCAACCCATATCGCTTACTGAATCGAAATTGTTCAAAACGCTATCATCGACAACGGGAGGGGTGACCGAACCGCCACCACCCGTCGTGTTTTTCGTTGCCGATACAAACTCTATCTGCATATCCGTCGAGAAGCTATCCACCGTCAGATAGAACATGCCTGCGTCAAGGAGCAATTGCGTAGACGCTTGAAGCTGTGCTTGCGTAAACGTAATCGTGTTTTCACCATTTACCAAAATGGCACCAGAATCACCGTTTGCACCCAAGCAGAATTTTGCCCCTGCGCCGTTGGTCACGTTTATAACCACCGTAAGCGACTCGAACTGCTTGATTTGGTTCTCCGTGTAATACCCTCCGTCAGGGTTCTTCACAAGAATGCTAATCGAAGGATATCCCAAATTGCCACCGCTTACGTTCGTAATCGTCACGCCGTTTGTCGTTTTGCTCTTGGCAAATTGGCTAGGCAACCAACCCATATCGTTCACCGAATCAAAATCGTTCAAAACGCTATCGTCTACGGGTGTATCTCCGCCTTGGTCAGGTTCTACGTAAGCGCTACCGTTGCCAACGACACCCATAATCTTATCGAAGTATACGGTGTGGCCCGCCGAAGCTAATTGACACCACAAGAAGCCGTTTGCATAAATCTTTTCATCGGCATCCCATTCTTCAAGAAGCATCTTCGTCGACAATTGTACCGTGTTTTCACCTTGGTTAAGCGTCGCGAACGGCGTGCTCTTGATATAGAGCTGTTGTCCAGACGTTTCCGCATAAACGTTGAATTCAACGTATTCGTACTTCTTCCATTGGTCTTTCGACAACGCCTTATCGTCTATTCTCAAATAGATATACATGACTTGCCAATTGCCGGTGCTAACAAGTTTCACGGAAGAATTGCCTTCCAATACGTGCTGGTCGCTAAGCGATTCCGTTGCCGCCGTATCGAAGTAGATAAGGTCTTCACAGTTGTTAAGAAGCACCTTGCCGTTATAGAACGTTCTCGTTGCGCTATATGCACCGTCATCGTAGTTCGTACCGTCACCAACCGCTTTAACCTCGATGGTTTGTTCGTCGGTAAGCGTATACGTCAATTCCGTTTGTTGAGGCATTTCAACGCCGTCTACTTTTACAATATAACCAACTGCGTTTTCAACCGCTTCCCACGTTGCCACGCCCGTCGACGGGTCAATCGATACGTTCGGTGTGTTCAATTTCGGAAGTTCTTTTTCGTAAGGCATGTTGCCTTCCGTATAAACCGCAGTTGCCCTATAGAATATCAATCTTTGCGCAATTTCCAACGGGCAATGTACTTTGAGTTCAAGCATACCCGTCGAAGCATCGTACGCGCCGTTGTTCATCGCTTGAATGAGCGTTGCCTTATCAATCGTAATATTGTTCCAGCCCGTTCTCATTCTGCAAAGTTTCGTGCCGTTGCCAAGTGCCAATTCAGGGCCAGAGTTATGCGCAAGTACTTTTATATTAATGTAATCCATGAGCTCTACGTCCGCAACCGTCATCGCTCTTCTTGCACCCTCGTTATTTTCATCGGGAAGCGTGAGTTTTACAGACAACGTTTCGTTCAAAGGAACTACCTTCACGTCTACGTTACCGTTAACGTTTACGTCGTATTTAATCTTGATTTGCGCCGTCGTCGAAGAGGATGCAGCCTTCACGTCTTCAAGCGTATCGAAGTAGCTAAGCGTGTACTCTTCTTTGCCCGTCAAATCATACGTCGGGAATTTTTGACGAACGACAATCGTCGTGTTCTTCGTCGTGGTCTTGCCGTTAGCCGTCGCACTTACCGTCAAGCTATACGTTTCACCAAACGTACCCTTTTGCGTGCCGTTCTTAACAGCGTTCGTCACGTCCGTACCGTTCAGTTTCACCGTGTAGCTGTATGCCAAATTCGGGTCTTCACTATAACATGCGTGTACGTTCTTTTCGATTGCCGATTTAATCGTTTCGCCCTCGGCCACGCTGATGTTGCCGTAGTCGCCTTTATACGTCACTTCTCCGCTCGTATCCTTACTTCCAGCAATCGCCGCGCCTGCGCCCACGTCGAGCATAGGAGCGTTCGAGTTCGCCTTGTTAAATATACCGACCATGTTGTCAATATACATGTCTACGCCGTCAGGTCCACGGAATTGGAGCCAGATGTGGTCGGACGAACGATAACCCGTTTTCGAAGATTGCATAACGTCTGCATTGAAGTAATCACCCGACAATTCGTCTCTCGTGAAGCGAACGATGTTTTCACCCTTTTTAAGGTTGATAGGCGCGTTGAGGTTTGCTTCGTTGTTCAACAAGTACACACCTGCACCGCTACCGCTGAGTTCTGCCGAGCTCCAAATATAGAAGGCAATTTCGTCAAATCCGCTCAAATCAAAGTAGTTAGGTTGTACCCATACCTTGATGAACCCACCGTTGCCGGTACCGCGCGTCGTCACTTTGAGCGAGCTACCCGTGTCGCCGTAGCGTTCTTCTTGGCTGAGCACGCCAAGCGTTTCCTTACCTTCGTAATATTGCCATGCCCCTGCCACTTCTTCCGAATCGAAGTTGCAAATTTCTACCATTCTCACACATTCTACCGTGTACGACGTAGAGCCTTCGTTGCCAAACGCGTCGGTTGCCGTATACGTGACGGTGTAGTTGCCGAATTGCGTCGGCGTGAACGTTCCGTTCGTCACGGGCACGTTCGTCGAACCGTATCTTACGCTAATCGTCGTAGCGTTGGATTCGCCACCGTCAAAGCTATAATCGTATGCCGTAGACGCGGGCAAATTCAAAGGCTTATTTGCATAAGCAAGCATACCGTCCGCAGATGCAGGAAGTTTGAACGTAGGGCCTTGGGTATCCTTAACCTTTATCGTTCTTTCCGCAATCTTTTGCGGTCCGCCAACGTTGATGTAATACTCAACCGTATAGTCGTCCATCGTATCAACGAGGAATCTCGTGCCACGGCTGACGACTTCAACGACTTCACCGCCGTTTCTCGTCACCCAAGCAAACGCCTTACGGGATTTGCCGTCGTATTTTGCGTATACGATAGGAATTTCCGCCCTGTCGCCCACTTCTATAAGCGCGTTCCAATTGATGTTATCGATGTTCAAAATTGCACCGAGCTTTGCAGGGTCGTATACTTCGCCAGGAACAACGTCGTCAGGGTCAATAACGTCGTCCGGCTTTTCGTTTTCAGAACCGCCTTGTTGCGAGGAATCTTTTACCGATTCACATTCAACCTTGGTGCCGTATCCGCTTCCGCTCGTCGTTTCGTTATCGCCGTTGGCTTTAACTTCTACCGTTTGACCAACTTTGAGCGCTTCTTTCGTATACGTTTGTTTCGTGGTTTCTTCCGCTACCTTATTGCCTTCGGCGTCTCTCACGATATAGGTATACGAAGCGGCTCCCGCCACAGGCGACCACGACGCAAAGCCGTATTCGTCAATCGCGACGTTCGTAGGCGCGGACAACGGCGTAAGCTCTATTTCGCACGTTTTCGAAGTAGCCCAAGCACTATCTTTCGTCGTCTTTCCGTCGCCAACCGCTTTAACGTAAAGCTTTTCACCGTTTTTAAGCGTGACTACAACAGGCTCGTCAACCTTCGTTTCTTCGCCTTTCGAACCAATCTTGTAAACGTAGCCTTTTGCGCCTTCTACTGCTTCCCACGTTGCCTTTGCACCCGTCAAAGAAACTTTCGGTTTGGAAAGCGCCGTAAGCTTATCCGTCGAGCCACCCGTGGGAGCACTTTGTTCCTCCCCACAGCTGATACAACCCGAGGACGCCCCACAAGCGATTCCCGAGCCCGCAAATACACCAAGCGTGATTGAAAGCAAAAGTGCGGCTTGCCATTTCTTCATATAACCTTCTCCTTATCTGTCCTCCCCCTTTGGGGGATTTTCTTTACCTAAAATGGGGGCATTACCCTTGAGAATAATACTCTACCTTTTTCATTATATAATACATATCGGCGTTGGTATTGTAATATAATTGCATAAAATTGTAAAATCATACTTTTGTTGGCGATTTTTTACCTTTTTTCGCCTTTATCATTTTTTGAGCGTTGTTTACCAAAAATAGACATAAATTTTGCAATCTTGCTTTTTTTTATTTGTTTTTGGCTGAAATTTGCAGTTTTTTGTGAGCGTTATGTTCGAAAAAATCATCGCTCATTTTTGCAAAATCGCTTAAAAAATTGTATTTTTGTTTTTTCTTCGCCAAGACGCAAAAAAAACGCGGTTTTTGACCGCGTTTTTTACATTTTTCGTGTTATTTTTATTATTTTCGGTACATTGTACTCTCTTTTTCTTTCGCTTCTATTTCGCCCTCCGCAAATATCGTATCAAACAACGTTTGGGCAAAAAGCTGATGCATTTCCCTTATCGGGTGATTGATGTAATTGGCAAGAAGCAACGTCGTGTCTTGCGTTTTAGAAAGTTCCTTCCACTTCGAATAGCAATCCGCCACTTTTACGCCCATTTCAAGCGCAAGCTCTTTTGCGGAATACATATATTTATCCATTCTACCGCCGTTTTGCATTTCCGCCGTCACGTGAGCATACCCCACGAACCGTTCTTCCGTGCCCTCTACCACGCGAGTATTCAACATATTCGGCATCATGAACACCGTTTCAATACCACGCTCTTGACAGCGGGAAAAAATCGTACGCAAGGCATTTAGATACTCGTCCAATTCCCCGTTCACGTCGTTCAACCCAAACGCCACGATAACCAGCTCTGGATTGTGCGCAAACACCTGTTTTTCCATACGGTCAAGCGAATCTTTTGCCGTAATGCCCCCTATCCCCGCATTGATAACGTTGATAGGCACGTAATCCCACTTATCCGTAATCATTTTGGCGAGGCGGTGATGGTATACCGTTTCGTAATCCATCTCTCCTGCGCCCACCGCGCCGTGCGTGACGCTGTCGCCGAAGGCAACGATAGTAATCGGACCGTTGGCAATCAGCCCCTCGTAATCCAAATTTAATTTCTCACGTAAAGTCATTTATTTTTCTTCCACTTCTTCTATTGCTTTGCCGTTGAAACGTTTTCCCTGAACGTAATCATAGTACAGATTGTTTACGGCGTCAAGGTAGCGTTTTGCAATTTCTTCACGCGTAAGCCCTTCCTTTACCATGTCTTGCACGTACATGGGTTTCCCAATAACCATAATGCGTTTTTTCAAATGATAGTACGTTGGATAAATAGGCAAATCAATACCGTTTGCCCGATAATATTTCTCGGCAAGAATAATGAAACCAGGGAAAAATTCCGTTAATACCGTCTTGTATCCGTCGTTGGAATTTTCAGGGAAAACCATGATAGGAATATCCTTATCCAACAATTCAGTACTGTATCGAAGCGTCTTAATCAATCTACCGTCGGGAAAAGTCGGTACCATCCACATCCCACCGTAAGGAATAGGATTCAACAACCCAACAACCGCCGATTTAAAAGAATTCCAAAGCCCGGGCTTTTTCTTTAATTTTTTAATATTGAGCACGTCCCGCAAATACGCCTTACGTTGGCTGTAATAACCAAGCATTTCATGCGCACCCCACTTCGCCGTCTTTTTCGGGAAATACACGTCGAACGCAGGCGGGCCACTCTTTGCCGAGTGATTCGCTACAATGATACTCTTATCTTCTAACTCCTCCCCCGCGAGATTGATAATCTCTGGACGCTTTGCCTTTATCCGTATGAATACGGATAAAACTTTCCAAAGCAAATGCTTTTTCTTGGGGTTGGGAATCGTATATTTTTTATCAGGTCTTTGTTTTTTCGACATACCATTTTCCTATATTATTCTTCTTGATTTACCGTCACTTTTTTACCGAAGCAAAACGCGCCTATCATTCCGGGGCCAACCGCAGAACCTACAGCAGAGCCCACGTAGCCGATATGCGCCTCTACCTCTTTCCCAAGCCGAACAAAAATCATTTGTTTAAGCTCTTCCGCCTCTTCGATACAATCGGCGTGACAAATCATTAAGCGCTGATACGGCACGTCCTCCCACGCTTCCTTTATCATATCCGCAATGCGTTCCAAGGACACTTTTCTTCCCTTTACCTTGCTCAATGCAAAGTTATGCCCTTTCGCGTCCGCAATGATAATTGGTTTAATATTCAAAAGTCCGCCGAAAAACGCACTCGTTGCGCTCACTCTCCCCGCACGCTTCAAATACGTCAAGCTGTCCACCGAGCCAATCATATTCACCGTCATTTTGTTTTCTTCAATCCACTGCGCGTTTTCTTCAATCGTCTTGCCTTCCGCGCGAAGCTCGCTCGCACGAATTGCCAATAACCCGAGCGCAAAGCACGCGCGGAGCGCGTCGATGCAAACGATTTTCATATCGGGATATTTTTTCAATACCTCTTCACGCGCCACACGGCTGGCTTGAATTCCTGCCGAAATACCCGAGGAAGTGGCTACGTACAATACGTCCTTCCCCTCCTGCGCATACTTTTCAAACGCCGTTTTGTATTGCTCTACGTTTACTTGCGCGGTAATAAAGCGCTTCCCCTCTCTCATCGCGTCATAGAATTCTTTTGCGGAAATATTTTCCCAATCTAAATCAGCGTCGTAATCTTTTCCCTCGCACGAAAAATGCATACAAACGTAATCGATATCGTACTTCTCTCGCAACGATTTGTCTAAATCGCTACCGCTGTCCGTTAAAATAGCATATTTTTTCATCTTTTGTCTTCCTTTATTTTCGTTATTCAATAATTAAAAGGAAATCGTATACGTCCTGACCGCCTTCAATTTCGTAAACCTCTACGCACGGATAGTTTTGCGCCATAAAAGAACGCAATTCTTCCTTCTCCTCTTCGTTCACGCCGTTGCCGTACACGACGATAAGGAATTCCTTTTCCGCAACCCCTAATTTTGTTGCAAGCGCACAAACCGCCCCTGTCTTCGTGCTTTCACAAAGCAACATCGTATGGTCGGTAAAGCCCATATATCCGTCTTTCTCTACCTTGACGCCGTTCATCTCCGTCGAGCGCACGGAACGGGCTACCATACCCGTAATCGTGCCTGCCATGCTCTCTTCCATTTGCGCTTGAATTGCGTCGGGACCATCCAATTCGTAATCGACCATAGCGAGCGCGGAATAGCCTTGCCCCACGTTTTTGCTTTCGATGATACGAATTTGGGAATCGGTATACATATCCCCCGCCTGCTTCGCCGCCATAATAACGTTGCCGTTATTGGGCAAAACGAATACGTAATCGGCGTTCACTTCGTCGAACGCTTTAACAAAATCTTCCGCGGACGGGTTGTTCGTTTGTCCGCCGTAAATTACGTAGTCCGCACCCATTTCCTTGAACGTACTACGCAAGCCTTCGCCCGTTGCCACCGTCACAATCGCATACGGACGGCGGGCGCGCTTGGGCATTTTAAACTCCTCCGCAACCGCCACTTCCTCTTTCACTTCGTCATGCGTTTCGTTGTGTTGCAACGTCATGTTTTCAATCTTCACCGTCAAATATTCGCCAAATCTTTGGCAATATTCCAATACGAGATACGGTTTCAACGTATGCACGTGCATTTTCACAATCGTGCCCGTCTTAAACGCCACTACCGAATCGCCAATTGTTTCCAAATACGCAATCAGTTCCTCCACCGAAAATGCGTCTACGTCCGTCTTACTTTTTTGCAAGCGAAGAAGTAGCTCCGTACAATACCCGAATTCCATCACCGAATTCTCGTCGAATTTGGATAAATCCACCTCTTTTTGCGCATTTCCAGACGAGGCAAACACGTTCTCCACCGTTTCCCCCGCAAGCGCTTTGCAAAGCCCCTCGATAATATACACGAGCCCTGCTCCACCGCTATCGATAACCCCCGCTTCTTTCAGCACCGCCAAAAGCTCGGGCGTTCTTTCCAACGATTTCTTCATTTCTTCGAGATACCCGTTGAAAAAGGTCTCGATTGTCATTTCTTCGTAATTTTGCGCGGATATATTTTCAATCGCTTCTCTTGCCACGGTAAGAATCGTTCCCTCTACGGGATGCGCGACTGCGCTGTACGCATATTTCACGCCTATCTTTAACGCTTCTCCCAACCCTTTTACGTCTACTTCCGTCAAGCCTTTCAGCCCTTCGCCAAGCCCGTAGAAAAGTTGCGATAAAATTACGCCCGAATTTCCACGCGCCCCCAACAACATACCTTGTGCCATTGCGTGCGCCTTTTCACCAAGCGTTTTATTCTCCTCGTGAAGCAATTCGTTTACACCGCCTTGCATCGTGAGATACATATTTTCACCCGTATCCCCGTCAGGAATCGGGAAAACGTTCAAATCGTTTACTTTTTGCGCGTTTTTTTGCAAATTGCCCGCGCCACCGAGAAGCATCTTCCCAAACAATTCGCCGTCAATTATTTTTCTTCCTTCCATCTTTCGTAAAGCTCCTAACGCAGTTTTCTTTTTGCGTGATTTTTACAAACTCTATTCTATTGTAGCAGTTTTTCCATTTTTTTTCAAGTGTTTGACAATATAATTGTCATAATTTATCTTCCTCTTTTGGCAAAAATAGCCATATTTCCACTCTTTTTTTGTATTTTTATTCACGTTATAAACAAAAAATGCCCCGATTGGAGCATTTTTTATTTTTTATTTCGTCCATTCGTTTTTCGTCACGACAAAGGCTACGCCCGCCATCACGATAATAACGCCTATTACCACCAAAAACACCGTCATTTGTTTTTGTGAAATCTTTGGTGCAATACTCTCCGTCACGGTATTTCCGCAACGTTCACAGGTTTTTATCTTTTCCCCTTCTTGCATGATTTGGGGCGCTTCCACTTCCACCCAATCGCCGTACTTGTGACCAAGCGCGCTATCTTCTGCCGTGCGCGTGTTCTTCGTTCCACAGCCGTTGTCGCACTCCGCCGTCTCCGTTCCGTCCGCTTCACACGTTGCGTCGTTATTGGAAACGTAATTGGTATAGCTATGTCCAAGCGCGCTATCTTCTGCCGTACGTGTGTTCTTCGTTCCACAGCCGTTATCGCACTCCGCCGTCTCCGTTCCGTCCGTTTCACACGTTGCGTCGTTATTGGAAACGTAATTGGTGTAGCTATGTCCAAGCGCGCTATCTTCTGCCGTACGCGTGTTCTTCGTTCCACAGCCGTTGTCGCACTCTGCCGTCTCCGTTCCGTCCGTTTCACACGTCGCGTCGTTATTGGAAACGTAATTGGTGTAGCTATGTCCAAGCGCGCTATCTTCTGCCGTACGCGTGTTCTTCGTCCCACAACCGTTGTCGCACTCCGCCGTCTCCGTCCCGTCCGTTTCACACGTCGCGTCGTTATTGGAAACGTAATTGGTATAGCTATGCCCAAGCGCGCTATCTGCCACCGTGCGTGTGTTCTTCGTTCCACAGCCGTGGTCGCACTCCGCCGTCTCCGTTCCGTCCGTTTCACACGTCGCGTCGTTATTGGAAACGTAATTGGTATAACTATGCCCAAGCGCGCTATCTGCCACCGTGCGTGTGTTCTTCGTTCCACAGCCGTGGTCGCACTCCGCCGTTTCCGTTCCGTCCGTTTCACACGTCGCGTCGTTATTGGAAGCGTAATTGGTGTAGCTATGTTTATAGAAAACAAACGAATAGGTATAAAGCCCTTCTTTTTCCATTTTCATTACTGCTTTGTCGCTTGCCGTATATCCGTATCCGTCTACTCCTTGTACGTAGGTACAACCGTCAAAAGCGCAATATTCGTTAGAGAGTCCCGAAAAGGCATAGCTTACCCCATCGATTAAAGCCATCTGGTAAGAGAATTTGCCCTCTGCGTCCGAGGTAAACGTTTGCTCGGTTGCGGTATCGTCCGTATACGTGACCGTCACGTTCTCAATGGCATTACCTTCTTCGTCCACCGCGTAAAAAGAGTCCCCAGGCGAATTCATTACGATAAGTACGTTGTCCGTGTTCTCCTCTATCGTAAACGTCATGCCGTTGCCTTGCACTTCTTCCCCGTTAAACGACATGTACGTACATTGCGTATACGTTTTTTCGCCGTTGATTTGAATAGGTTTATCCGTATTCAATTCCACAATCTCATACGTGCCCGCAGGCATAGCATACGAAAACGCCCAACCGTCCGAAGATTCTTGATAGGCGTCCACGCCCAGCTCACTCGTGCTCACGCCCAAATAGAACATATTCAGCCCCACGGTTTTATCCGTGTCTACGTTGCGGATAGCAAACGCCACTTCCGTTTCAGGGTCGTAGTTCAATACCTCTCCGCCTAAATCAAATTTCTTTTGTACGACAAATTGAGTAAAACCCTTAAACTCTTGCAATTTTTTTATCGCGTTTTCATAGCGAGTGGGCATAAAATTTTCCCCCACTTCGGTCACGAGGGAATAAAACTCTTCCAATTCTTCATCCGTATCCAAATCCCACTTGATACGGTCGATATTATGTATTTGTTGCGTGACCTCCATTGCGTTTTCCAACGTAATTTCGTCAGGAGCGGGCAAGGCGTTGATTTGCGAGGCAACGTCGCTTGCCAAACAATAGCCCGTGTGATTGCAAACGTTTGCATTTTCTTCCGCACTCGTATTTAACGACGTGAGCCCTTGCACACCAAAAGCCACGCAAACCGTCGCAAACATTCCTAATAAAACCGCTTTAAAGAAACTTTTTTTTCTTCGCATCGATATAATGCTCCTTCCAATTTTCTATAAAGCATTTTACCATCAACCCACGCTCTTGTCAATACCCTTTTCAAAAAAAGAAACGCCCTATAAGGGCGCTTCCCGTTTTTTATTAAGTTTAGGCGAGTTTTATCTCTATTTTTCCCGTTTTTACAGGAATATCCTTGCCTTCTATCCGTAAAACCGCCTGCACGCCGTCGGGCAAAACGATTTCCGCCTTCATCACGTCCCCCGCCTTTTCCCAAGCGAACGAGATTATGCCGTTGGGCGTTTCCGTCTTGCTTTGCGCACTACAATTTTCCGCAAAGAAGAAGGGCTGTAATACGCACTTATCGTATGCAATCCCCGCGTTTTGCAAACCGCCCACGTTGCGGAAAAGCCAATGCACTACGTCGCCGTACATGTGGTGATTTAACGAGCCTTCGCCGTTCCAGCTTTCCCAAAGCGTCGTTGCACCGTGTTCTTTTAAATAGCCGTAGGAAGGATAATCATAGCGGTTGATAATCTTATACGCTTCCGCCGTGTAGCCGTATTTCGTGAGCGCGTTAGGGAGCGCTTTCATGCCCAAAATTCCCACCTTGAACATATATCCGTCTGCGCGCACTCTTTCCACGAGTTTTTTTGCAATCGACTTTGCCTGTTCCCCCTCCACGATGTCGAAGAAGAGCACTTCGGCAAGCGCGCCTTGTCCGTCGTTATCCACGCTATCCCCGTGGACGTATTCTTTGATAATCGCCTGCTTGGTTGCTTCCGCCTCGCTTGCGTACGTTTCCGCCTCCGCCGTTTCTCCACGCAAAAGGCAAATCGTTTCCATGATTTTTTGCATCTTGTAATAGTAGCAGGAATCGGAAAGTTCGTTGCTCATCAAAGTGAGGTCGGGCACGTTTTGCGGAGGACACCAATCGGACAAACCGAAACAAACCAGCCCGCCCTTTTCACGGTAATACTTGGCATACTCTAAATACTTTTTCCCCGTTTCGTAGACGGATAACAAGGCTTCGCTATCCCCCGTTTCCTTGTATACGGCATAGGGCAGGAAAAAGAGTGCGCAATCCCATGCAGGACCACTCCCCCAATTAAAGCCCCAGCCAGAAGTGGGCACGATTGCACAAAGCTGACCGTTCTCCCTTTGCGCGTCCGACATGTCGTCAAGCCATTTTTTATACGCTTGTTTCATATCGAAAAGAGCGGTAGCGTAATCGCAAGAGATTGCCGAATCGCCCGTCCAGCCGTTCTTTTCTCTGTGTGGACAATCCTCGGATATGCCGTGCCAATTCCCTAAAAACGAACGCACGCCCGCATCAAAAATCCAACTCATTAACTCGTCCGAGCAGGCAAATTCTCCCTTTTGTTTCAAATCGGTATGCACGAAATACGCCGTAAGTGCGGAAATAGGCGGTTCTTGTTCCAAGCCCGACACCTCTACGTAGCGGAAGCCGTGATATACGAATTCTGGTTTCCATTCCTCCACACCCTTGCCCGCAAAGGTGTACTTATCGGTAGAAAATTCTACGTTTCCCGTCACGTACCAATCAAGATTAGATTGGTCGATTTCTTCCCCCTTGCATTTTTCCGCATAACGGAAAACGGCGGTCTCGCCCGCTTTGCCTTGCAAGCGCATGGAAATATAGCCCGTAATGTTTTTGCCAAAATCAAACACCCAGCCCTTTTCACTCTTCCACATTTTTTCCGCGGAATATCGTACGCACTCCCTAATCGGTGGCATAACCATTTTGCAAAGCTTGCCCCCAGGAGGCGACACTCTGCACGCGCCGAACCATTGGCTATCGTCGTAGCCGTTCTCTTTCCAATTATCGTCCCTTCTCGCATCGAAAAACTCGCCCGTGCGGATAGCGTTGTGGACGGTAGCTCCGTGTGGCGTCATTTTCCAAGTTCTGTCGCTCACGCAAGCGATACCATTTTTCGTTTCCAATTCGAAAAGCAGTTTCACACACTCCCGCCAGCTCGCTTGATAAAAGCCCCACGTGTCCTCCGTCATTTGGTTGTAAAATCCGTTGCCAAGCTTAACGGCAACTACGTTTTCCCCTGCACGAAGATACTTTTCTACGTCGTATTCTACGTACAAAGCGCGCTTGTCATAGGCGGTAAACGCAGGCGAAAGCACGTCGTCCCCCACCTTTTCACCGTTGATATATAGCGTGTAGCAACCCAATCCGCAAATACGGCAAACCGCACCTTCGTTTTCTCCCGCTTTTAGCGTGAACGTCTTGCGGAATTGCACCGCAGGGCTTTGGTACGCCGTATGACGTTCTACCACGTGTTCGCCCGTGCCTATCCATTTTGCCGACGTCGAAAAATTATCCATATTCTTTCTCCTACCGATATTCCTTTGGAATATTCCACTCTATTATAAAATAATTTTTGGCAAAGTCAAGTACTTATTTTAACAAACCGTTTAACATTTTTTAAGGTATATTTAACTTTTTTTGCACGGAATTCAAAATCAGGAATCACATGATAAAAAGACAAAGGCCGTGGAAACTCAACCAGCATTGAAAGCCATCTTTTTTTCATTTATAATTCCCTTCTTTTATGTATTTGCACATAACTGGCTATTATAATTATAATAGCCTTATTTCGAATTTGTCAAGCTTTTGCAAAATAAAATTCCCGTTAAAAAAGAGCTACAACCGTTTGCGTTGCAACTCTTTTGTTTCGTTTATTCTATTAGGTTTTCGTCACTTCGACTTTTTTAAGCACAATCGGTTTTGCAAGCACGTTATACGTTGCCGTGGGCTTGTATCCACCAACGTAAGCGTCGTCCTCGTCAATCCCTAACGTCACTTTTTCTTTTCCCTCTTCGTTGTCTTCCAAATACTTTTCAATCGCTTCTTTCAAGCCGTCTAACACATCCGTGTCGTCCTCGTCCAAAAGCGCAAACGTGCAGTATTTGCTATTCGATTTCGTCGTGCTCGTAAGCGAGATAAAGAATTGCGACGTCGCGCTGTTATACTTATACTCACGCGTGAGTCGGTTATCGCTGTCGGGGTGGTCTACGTAAACGCTATCCTCGTTAGAGCTCTTGTCCGTGTAGAACATGGTAAGCGAACCGTATTCTTCCTTCTTCGCTTCGCCCTTTTCCCAATCGAAATGGTTATCGGTGAATTCCCCGCAAAGGTTGTACGTAGCGTCGCCGTCTTCCGCATAAACGCTAATGGGGAAATCCTTGTAATTTTTAACGACTTCGTAATATTTCTTATAAACGAGCCCACCGTTTTCGTCGTCCTTATCGGTAAACGAATACGCCCCCGTATACAATCTATCGTCCGCATAGTCATGCACGCAAAGTCCGTCGTAATAGCCCTCTTCCGCAAGCTTTAAGAAATGGCTTACCGTAGCAGGTGCAAATTTTCTGTACAAAGTATAGTTCAGCTCGTAGGAATCCCCGTCAAACTCTACCGTGATACACAATTCGGGGTGCGACGTTTCACACGCCGTAAGCGTACCGACGCAACCGAAAATCGCCGTCGTTGCCAATATACCGCTAATTAGTTTCTTGATTTTCATCTTTTTCTCCAAGCCCGTTTTATAAACGGGATTTTTTCTTTTCCTCTATATTTTACTTTTTATTTGTCTTTCCGTCAAGCAATTTTTCTATATTTTCCCCATTTTTTATTTGTTTATACCTTGCACGCCTCCCGTCAGCCTCTACCCAACGGCGTATTCCAACCTCTTTCACCTCGTACATACCTGCCCGTTTTTTATTTCAATGCATACATGGTGTATTCATTTTTCTTCCAATACGAGAAGATTCACAAATCTAAAAACGGAGAAAAGGAAAGACGACTTGTTCGTGAAAACAAGTCGTCTTGGTTGAAAAGCGGCAATTACCTATCCTCCCGGCAGTTCTCTGCAAGTACTTTCGGCGTAAAAGAGCTTAACTTCTGTG
>SVIK01000103.1 GCA_015069525.1 Clostridiales bacterium
ATAGTCCCACTCTCTTGCCATTGCAAGCGATTTTTTGCCCTCGGGCGCAGAGGCAAGGGACGCAAGGCGTTTTTCTTCACGTTCCGCCTCGTAGTTTGCTTGCTCCTCCAAGGTCATCTTGGTATAGTCTACGTAATCGTCTTCTTCCTCGTCAACGACTACTTGTTTCTTCTTTTTCTTGGAGGCTTTGCGCGTATTGCTCGCTTCCGCTTCCGCGTCTTTCAGCTCGTCATCGAAACCGCCCGTGAACGTGCGGACAAGCTTATCTACCTGCACGTACAAATCGGAGGATTTTTCGCCTTTACCCGAAATGATAAGCGGAGTTCTCGCTTCGTCGATAAGGATAGAGTCCACTTCGTCTACGATAGCAAACGTCAAATCGCGTTGTACCATTTTGGAAATGTCCGTTTTTAAGTTGTCACGGAGGTAATCGAAACCGAATTCGTTATTCGTGCCGTAGATGATATCGCAGTTATACGCGTCGCGTTTTTGGTTGTCATCCATGCCAGGCACGACTACGCCGACGGTCAAGCCCATAAATTTATGCACTTTACCCATCCACTCCGCGTCACGTTTTGCGAGGTAATCGTTTACCGTGACGATGTGCACGCTTTTGCCAGACAAGGCGTTAAGATAAGCAGGCAACGTGGAAACGAGCGTCTTACCTTCACCCGTACGCATTTCGGCAATACGGCCTTGATGCAAACAAATACCGCCGATAATTTGTACGCGGAAATGGCGCATGCCAAGCACACGTTTCGCCGCTTCACGAAGCACGGCAAACGCGTCGAATAAAATATCGTCAAACGTTTCACCGTTTTGTAAACGTTCCTTTAAGACGTTCGTTTGTGCTTGAAGCGTACTATCGTCCATTGCTTGGTACTTCGGCTCTAACTTCTCTACCTCATCAGCCATTTTGTTCAACTTTTTGAGGCTCTTTCTTCCGTAGCCGTTTTTGAAATAACGAATAACTCCCATAAAAACTCCGATTCTTGTTTTTTGCTATTTTTCATTTAGGCGCGCGGACAAAAACGTCTGAAACGCCGTCATTTCTATTGTACAATATTTTCGCCCAAAATCAAAGCGTTTTGAGCATATTTTCCAAGAAAAAATATGCGTAAAAGCTACGCTTTTGTCTTTTTTCGAAAAACATCGTTTATTTATACCCGTTTTTAGGGGATTTCAACCTATTTTCCTTAAAAAATGTTGGGGCGGTTTTTATTATAATCTTTTTTACGCTCCCCTTTTCTCATTGACAAAATAATACAAAAGTGCTATACTATCATAAATTCCTATAAGGATTGAATGAATTATGAGTAAAGTTATCGTACCAAAAGGTTATCGCTCGGTGCTCGGTATGTACGACACGCAAACCGCTATCGGGCTTTTGAAACGTACCTTTGAAGAACGCCTTTGTTTGGCGCTCAATTTAAAACGCGTATCCGCCCCCCTCTTCGTCGACCCTACCACAGGGCTTAACGACGATTTGAGCGGTGTGGAAAGAGCCGTTCGTTTCGACCTTAAAGAAACGGGCAAGGACGCCGTTGTCGTACACTCCCTTGCAAAATGGAAACGCATGGCACTCCAACAATACGGCTTTTCCGCGGGTGAAGGTTTATACACCGATATGAACGCTATTCGACGGGACGAGGATATGGATAACCTCCACTCCGTCTACACCGACCAATGGGACTGGGAAAAGATTATCACCCGTGAAACGAGAAACGTCGATTATTTGAAAAAGGTGGTGCAGGGTATCGTCGGCGCGATTTGCGATACGCTCGATTACCTCAAATGCCGTTATCCGCAAATCGACGTGGAACTGGTTAGAACGGTGCATTTTATTACCGCGCAAGAGCTTGAAAACGCCTACCCGAATATGACCTCAAAAGAACGGGAAAACGCCATTACGAAAGAGTATAAAACGGTGTTTATTATGCAAATTGGGGATAAGCTTACCTCGGGCAAGCCTCACGATTCCCGTGCGCCCGACTACGACGATTGGACGCTCAACGGCGACATCCTCTTCTGGAACGATATCTTGGATTGTGCGGTTGAAATCTCCTCTATGGGTATCCGCGTAGACGAAAAGGCGTTGGACGAACAATTGACGAAAGCAAATGCCAACGAAAGAAGAGAACTTCCCTTCCACAAAGCTTTATTACGCGGGGAGCTCCCTTTGACGATTGGCGGAGGCATTGGACAATCGCGTCTTTCCATGCTTCTTCTTGGCAAAGCGCATATCGGGGAGGTACAAGTTTCGCTCTGGGACGAAGAAACAAGAAAAATCTGCAAAGAAAACGATATCGTATTGCTATAACGACCAAAATACGTAAACCGAGCGGAAAACCGCTCGGTTTTTTAGTTATCTATTTCAACGCGTACATACCCCGCCGTTTTTTCAGCAACATGCACCATGCTACACTTTTTTTGAAAAATGTATTGTCAAAGAGCA
This sequence comes from Clostridiales bacterium, assembly GCA_015069525.1. GTDB lineage: Bacteria > Bacillota > Clostridia > Christensenellales > Borkfalkiaceae > Scatosoma. The sequence continues at coordinate 2,456 of SVIK01000103.1, forward strand.
AATTGTATGTTATAATGAAAAAAAAGAAAAGGAGGATATGCTTATGAAAATGAAAAAATTCGTAGGTATTTTTAACCTGATTGTTTCCGGTTTACTCTTCGCCATTATCTTCTTATCGACGATATACGAATTGAACGCGTACGCTTCCTACGTGAATTCTTTGGAAGAAGGCAACATAGGATATGCATTTGCCGTACTCGTTATTATCGTATTTATGCTATTCTCCGCGCCCTTATCCCTCGTCTTTGGTATCCTTACCTTGATTGCGGGATTGAAAACGGTCCGTGGAAAGTGCGGGAAAGGTATGGTAGTTATGGGCGTTATTGCTAAAATTTTATCAGCCGTCGGCTTATCGTTCCTGTTCTTTATCTATCTCGACCTCTATCCTGCTGGTTGGATATCGAAAGCAACGTACTTACTTACCGCCGTGCTTGCGCTCGGTTCTACCGTATTCGATTTCGTTGCGATTCGCTTCTTTAAAAAAGAAAAACCTGCCCTGCAAGAAGAATTGATTGCGGAAACGGAAGCGGAAGCGGAAGAAGAAATCGCTACCACCGAAGAATAAATAAAAAATCATCAAAAAAGGAGAGCTCTTAGTCTCCTACTTTTGAAACTAGTGTTATTTTGAAAGAGAGTTAGAGAATTTCTAATTCTCTTTTTTCTTGGCTACTTTATTTAGTTTATAGGCGTGTGCTTGTCTGTTCGAGCGAAGTGAAAACACTTGTATATGACAAGCACACGCCTAAGTGCCATTATAATATTTTTTATTTATCACTTACCATATTTTTCTTAAATGCAATAATTGCTAAAAATATGCTAACAATCATAAACAAACTTATAGGAATCAAACCCAAGCCAGCAACATTATTAAAAG
>SVIK01000104.1 GCA_015069525.1 Clostridiales bacterium
TGCCTCGTTTATCAATTGTTCCGCTGTCATAATTGCTCCTATTTTCTTGTATTATGTCACACATAATTACTATGTCTGACATTTTAGCTATGCCTAACATAAGTATTATGATAGGCATAGTACCCCATTTTTCTAATTTTTCAGCAATGCAAGCACCTTTTCCGCCGTTGCCTCCTCATAGGAGAGGAATACGTGGTTTTGCATGCGTTTAAAGAAAGTTTGCTGTCTTTTTGCGTAATTTCGGGTGTTTTTTTGTATCAATTCGATAATTTCCCCGTCCGTCCAGCCGTTTTGCAAGCCCTCTGCCACTTCTTTATATCCAATCCCCTGCATACATTGCATATCCGTCGTCACACCATTATTTAAAAGCGATTGCACTTCTTCCTTTAATCCACTTTCAAACATTTGCTCTACACGGAGATTAATACGTTTATACAGCGTTTCCCTTGGATATTCTATTGAAACGGAAAGAAAATCGAAACGGGGTATTTGTTTATCGTTTTGCGCGGATTTTGCTTTGCCCGTGATTTCGTATATCTCTAACGCGCGTATTACCCTTTTCAAATCGTTAGGGTGCAATTTTAACGCGCTATCATTATCAACCTTTGCAAGCAAGCCGTGCACGTATTCTACGCCTTTTTCTTCCGCTAATCGTTCGTATTTTTCCCGCACGGCGAGGTTTGCGCCAACGTTCCCAAATTGGCTTTTATATAAAAGTGATTGAATATAAAACCCCGTACCGCCACAAATTATCGGCGTTTTTCCTTTTAAAAGGAGCTTTTCTACAATCGGCAACGCCATTTTCTCGTAATCGTTCACCGAAAAATCCGAGGACGGCTCTACAACGTCAATCATGTGATGCAAAATCCCACGTTTTTCTTCCTTTGTAGGCTTTGCCGTGCCAACGTCCAATTGCTTGTATACAAGCATAGAATCGGCTGAAATTATCTCCGTATTCAGTTTTTCAGCGCAAGATACGGCAAGAGAAGTCTTTCCTGATGCCGTAGCCCCGCAAATCACCAATACCTTCGGCATTTACACTATCCTTTTGAACATTTTTTCAAGCTCAGTTTTCGTTATCTTGACAACAACGGGTCTGCCATGCGGGCATTTTAAGCCCATGTTTCCGTCCATTTGTTTGAAAAGCTCGTCAATTTCCGCGCGGGAAATATCCATTCCGCCTTTAATCGCCGCTTTACAAGCCGCTTGGGCAAGCTTATCCTTTAAAATGTCTTCCATTTTTATCGCGCGGAGGCTGTGCACTTCGCCCAAGATATGGTTAAAGAATACCGCCACGTCGATTTTGGGAATATCTACGGGCACAGCCTTTACCTTAAAGTTGGTTTCGCCATATTCTTCTATTTCAAAACCCATAGAACGGATATCTTCTAACCTTTCCCGAATAAACGTAGCTTCAAAAGCGTTTAATTTCAAGTCATACGGGACAAGCATAGGTTGATAGATACGCTCCCGATTTTGCATGCGCGCCTTTAATTTATCAAAAAGTAAACGCTCGTGCGCAGCATGTTGGTCAATAATCAACAATTCGCCGTCTTTTTGATAAAGCAAATAGGTATTAAACAGCTTTCCAACGTATTCGCACGAGGATACATCTATTTTGTCCTGTTTCGCTTTCTCGTCAAGCGAAGCTAAATAACGCTTATTCTCTTCAAAATAATCTTTTTCATCCAACGCCTTATCGTTCGAGTTTTCCCCGTCAGGGTCATCCAAACGCAAAATTACGGGCGGTTTATAAACCGAGCCAGGAAACAGCTCCAAAAGCTTTTTCGGTGGTTCGTTATTCTTTCTCGGCTTACATCTTTTAGGGTTGGAAAATTCTTCTTCCGTTTTCAAGACGACGTTCTTCGGCTCGTCCAACTGTTCGATAATCTCAATGGGAATGAAGCCGTTTTCATGAGGAATTGGCGAAAGCGACGTAGGCGTAAACGGCTTTTTCTTCGTTTTTTGCGCAACAAATTCAGGCGAACAACTTTCAATTTCTTTTCGCGCCTGCTCGTACGTCAGCGTTTCAAAACCAAATACAGCATCTTCGCTATTTTTCGGTTGGGAAGACAACGTTTCTTCCGTATTATCCTGCTCCAATATCTTTTCCGAAAGCGTTTTTCTTTCCCCTTCTTCCTCGTTGGAAAAAGCCTTCACGCCACCCAAATCGGAAAAACGCTCGTTGTAATCGTTTATTCCTACTTCCGTTTCCGTTTCATTTACCGCTTTTCCATTAACTATATAGGAAAGCGCGTCTGATTTGCCGTCGAGAATGGAAGAAATAACCGAATAAATACACCCGTAAACGATTTTATTGTCCGCAAAACGCACGTCCGATTTGTTAGGATGTACGTTTACGTCCACAATTTCCGTAGGCAACGTGATATGCAGTACGTAAAACGGATACTGTCTTTTCATTAAATACGCCGAATACGCCCCTGATATTGCAGACGAAATCGTTGCGTTCAAAACGTATCTACCGTTTAAAAAGACGCTTTGATAGCTTTTATTCGGCTTGGAGAAGTTTTGATTGCCGATATATCCGCGGATATGAACCCCATGTTTTTGCGCGTCAATTTCAATACATTGCGCACGCGCAGAAGCCCCGTAAACACACACGAACGCTTCTTCCATACCACCGCCAAACGATTGCAAAATTTTCTTACCGTTTACGTAATAGGTAAACGCAATATCATACCGGTTAAGGATAAAACGCGAAACAAACGTCGTAATATCCGCCTCTTCCGCCTTGTCCGATTTCAAGAATTTCAAACGCACGGGAGCATTAAAAAATAAGGATTTTACCTCCACACAAGTGCCTTTTAAGCCGTTATCCTCTTTAATTAACCCCATTTCCCCGCCGTTTGAGGTAAGCGAATAGCAAGGCTCGCCTTCCACACGAGAGGTTATCGTCATTTGGGAAACGGCAGCAATGGACGCCACGGCTTCGCCTCGGAAACCGAGCGTTAAAATGTTATCTAAATCTTCCGCTTTCTCAATCTTGCTCGTCGCGTGCGGTAAAAACGCAGATTGCAAATCGTCGCGTGCAATACCGCACCCGTTATCGATTACGCGGATAAGCTGTTTTCCGCCTTGTTCTACGTAAATTTCAATTTCCGTAGCGCCAGCGTCTATCGCGTTTTCTACAAGTTCTTTCACGACGGAATAAGGACGTTCTACCACCTCGCCCGCCGCTATACGGTTATAAACTTTTGCCGGCAAAATATTGATTTTAGCCACGTCAGTTCTCCTCTTCTACTTTTTCTTTCAAATCGCTAATTAAAAGCAATGCTTGCATAGGCGAAAGGCTGTTTACGTCCGTTTG
>SVIK01000006.1 GCA_015069525.1 Clostridiales bacterium
CAAGCAAATGCGGTGTTCTGCGCGCGAGGTCATCATACGGTAGGGCTCGTCCGTGCCTTTTGTGACGAGGTCGTCGATAAGCACGCCGATATACGCTTCGTCACGGCGCAGGATAAAGGGGGGGAGGCCACGCATTTTCAAGGACGCGTTCAAGCCTGCCATAAGCCCTTGTGCCGCCGCTTCTTCGTAGCCAGACGTTCCGTTGATTTGTCCCGCGGTGTACACGCCCTTCACTTTTTTAAATTCAAGGGTAGGCAAAACGTCAAGGGTATCGATACAATCGTATTCTATGGCATAGCCGTATCGCATGATATCGGCGTGTTCCAGCCCCGCCACGGAGGCATACATTTGCCGTTGAACGTCGTGAGGCATAGAGGTAGACATACCTTGTACGTACACCTCTAAGGTATCCGCGCCCTCAGGTTCGAGGAAAATTTGATGCCGTTCCTTGTCCTTAAAGCGTACTACCTTCGTTTCAATGGAAGGGCAATAGCGAGGGCCCGTGGATTGAATAACGCCGTTGTATAAGGGGGAACGGTCTAAGTTCTCCATAATAACGCCGTGCGTAGTCAAATTGGTATAGGTAAGATAGCAAGGCATCTTGTTTTCGGGGGGATTGTCGTGCATAAACGAGAAGGGATAAATATCCGTGTCCCCGTTTTGAATTTCGCATTTAGAATAATCGATAGTTCTGCCGTCCAATCTTGCAGGCGTACCCGTTTTGAAACGGCGCACGTTAAAGCCGATGTCGATAAGGCTCTTCGTTAAATGGTTGGCAGGAGCAAACCCGTTCGGGCCGGATTTTTGTACGACGTTTCCCGTAATCGTTTCGCCGTTTAAATACACGCCCGTGCAAAGGATAACCGCTTTACAAGAAATAACGCCCCCGTACGTAGTTTTTACGCCCACGCACTTGCCGTTTTCCACCAAAATTTCCGAAGCTTCCGCTTGAATAATCCGTAAATTTTCCGTGTTTTCCAGCACCCGCTTCATTTCACGGTGATAGGCGTTTTTATCCGATTGCGCGCGTAAGCTTTGCACCGCCGCGCCCTTGCCTACGTTCAGCATACGGATTTGCAGAGCGGTCTTGTCGGCAACGATACCCATTTCCCCGCCAAGAGCGTCTATTTCGCGTACCAAATGTCCCTTTGCCGTACCGCCAATCGAGGGGTTGCAGGGCAAAAAAGCGATGCTGTCGAGGTTGAGCGTTAAAAGGGCAGTATTGATTCCCGTGCGTGCCAAAGCGAGGGCGGCTTCGCAACCTGCGTGCCCTGCGCCAACGACAACCGCCTCTGCGGTATATTCCAAAAACGAGAATTCTTTTTCCATACGGAGTGCCTCCGTCTCTTCCATTTTTAACGCTTATTTTTTCAAGACGATGTTTTTAATATCGTCGATTTCTTTTGCAACTTTATCGTTCAGTTTTTCCAGCTTTTCCATCTTATCGCGTGCATACATAATCGTCGTATGGTCGCGTCCGCCAAGCGTTTTGCCGATGAAATCGAGGGGGAGGGAGAGCATATCGCACATCAAATAGGCGCAAATTTGTCTTGCCTTTGCAAGGTCGGCTTTTTTGCCTTTGCCCAGCAAATCTTCTCTCGTCTGCTTAAAATACGTGCAAACGGCGGAGATGATTTTTTCAGGAGTGACGTCCTCTTGTTCGCTCGCCTCGTTTACCGATTCGTTCAACGCCTGCTTTGCAAGTTCAAGAGTAATCGGTTCTTCGTGCAATTTGCTTGCGAAGATAACCTTTGTCAATCTTCCTTCCAACGTTCTTACGTCGTGTCCCGAATTTTGCGCAAGGAATTCAAGCACGTCGTCGGGCATCACACACCGTCTATCGAGTGCTTTTCTTTGCAAAATAGCAATTTTCGTTTCGATAGAGGGGGGTTGAATATCCGCAATCATGCCCCCTTCAAAACGGGTACGAAGTCTGTCTTCAAGCGTTGCAATTTCCTTCGGCGGCCTATCCGAGGTCAACACGATTTGTTTATTTTGAGCGGTCAATTCGTTGAAGATATTGAAAAGCTCTTCTTGGAGTTGCATTTTTCCTTTCAATTGTTGAATATCGTCAATCATCAACACGTCCACGTTGCGGTAATGGATACGGAACTTGCTCCCCGCCTTTTGGGTAATGGAGGCAACGAACTCGTTCAAGAAATTATCGCAAGTGGTATAAAGCACGCGTTTTTGAGGGGCGATATAGGAGATATAGTTAGCGATAGCGTGCATAAGGTGGGTTTTTCCCAAGCCCGATTCCCCGTAGATAAAGAGGGGGTTAAACGCCACGCCGGGTTCTTCCGCGACCGCTTTTGCCGCCGCGTATACGAATTTGTTGGTAGGACCAACCACGAAGGAATCAAAGGTAAAATCCTTGCGGATAGGGGAGGATTGGAAGTTATCAAGCGCGTCGCCTTCTTCTTCCAAAGTAAACACGTCGCTACCCTCCACGTACAAACGGAAATCGTTCAAGCCCACGTCGCATTTCACGATTGCGTCGCGCAGTTTTTCCCCGATTTTATTGCTAGCGAGCGCTTCTGCGTTCGATTCGGAGGAGATTTGCAAAACGATTTTGCGGTTGCGCACGTCGATAGGCTCAATGCCACGGTTTTCGAAAAAGTGCGTGAAAGAGATAGGCGAAATGGTATTTTTCGCCTTATCGAGAATTTGCTTCCATAAAGCTTGTAAATGCGTATTGTCCGACATAACTTTGCCCCCTTTAGCGAAAGATTTTTTCTTTTCGCCGTCGTATGCTTGTCTTTTGAAAAATTATTTGTTATAATTATAATACAAAACGCGAGGAAAAGAAAGCGATTTTGACGGTATTTTTACGATTATGCAAATAAAAAAATTATTCCTTCAAAATTTTAGAAATTACGAGAGTGAAAATTTTCAATTTTCAGACGGGCTGAACGTGCTATTCGGCAAAAACGCGCAGGGGAAAACCAACTGTGCCGAAGCCGTTTTCTATCTTTGCACGGGCACGTCGCTTAGGATACGTCACGACAAGCAACTCGTCAAGCTGGGCGCGGAGAGCGCGAAAATCGTTGCGGAAGCGGAAAACCGCTATGGCAGAGTGACGATAGAGGCGGAAATTTCCGAAAGCAAGCGGGAAATCCGCGTCAACGGCAGTAAAATTTCTAAAAACGCCGACTTGCTCGGTCATATTAACAGCGTCTTTTTCTCTCCTGGGGAACTTCGTCTTATCCAAGACGGCCCAGACGAAAGGCGTCGTTTTATGAACGTTTCCATCTCCCAAAATTCCGCGCCCTATTACACGGCGCTTCTTCGCTACAATAAAATTTTAGACCAGCGCAACGCCCTTTTGAAAAACTCCGATTATTCGTTGGTATTGGACACCCTTCCCGTGTGGGACGAACAGCTTTGCAAATACGCGTCGACTATCGTGAAAAAGCGCACGGAGTTTTTGGACAAGCTCGCCCCTTACGCCAAGGAAGTACACGCTTATTTGACGGACGGCGCAGAGGAGCTTATCTTGCGTCCTGAAAAAAGGTACGAAGGGGAGGAGGCGGAAATTGCGCAAACGCTTGCCCGTCGCCTTGCCAACAATTACGAAAAGGATATGCGTTTAGGCTTTACGACGGTCGGTCCACATAGGGACGATATTGAGGTATTGATAAACGGCATCGACGCAAAATCGTACGCTTCGCAAGGTCAACAGCGTACGTCCGCGCTCTCGTTAAAGCTCGCGGAGGTGCAAATTTTCAAAGAGCTGTCGGGCGAATACCCCGTTTTAATTTTGGACGACGTGATGAGCGAGCTCGACTTGCCTCGTCGCAAAAAACTCCTTCAACGCATACATGGTATCCAAACTTTGCTTACCTGTACGCATGCAGAACGCGTTTTATACGGCGCGGAAAGCCACAAAATTCGTATAGAGAACGGCAAAATCAAAAGATGAAAGCAGACTTACATTTACACAGCACTTATTCGGACGGAAAAAACACCCCCGACGAGATTTGCGCAATCGCGCAATCGCGGGGGCTTTCTTTGCTGTCTATAACCGACCACGACACCATGATGGGGTTGGAAGATAAGAAAGCCTCGGCAAAGCGGTACGGCTTGCACTATTTGACGGGTTGGGAGATATCAGCGTACGAGGGAGAGGAGAAAATCCATATCCTCGGCTACGGCTGTCAACTGCGCGGGGAATACGAAGCGTTCACGGCGAAGCGGAAAAACGCCTCGCTTGCCCGCATTACGGAGAGCGTTCAAAAATGCAACGCAATCGGTATCCCCGTGACGGTGGAAGAAGTGCTTTCTATGCGTCTGCAAGAGGGCGCGCCCGTCCACACCATGCATCTTGCGCGCGCTTTGCAAAAATACGTATCGGGCACGGACGGGGAAATTTATGAAAAATACCTTTCGCGCGGAAAGGTCGCCAATTCCAATATCGGTAGACCTTCTCCCAAGGAAGCGATAGAAATTATCCACGCGCTCGGCGGGGTAGCGGTACTTGCGCACCCTGGAAGAATCCCCCTTACAAAATCGCAAAAAGAAGCGCTGATTTTCTCGTTGATATCTTGCGGTTTAGACGGAATAGAAGCCTTGTATACGACGCATACTGAAAGGGAAACGGAGTATTTCCAATCGCTTGCCAAAGCGCATAATTTAATCATCACGGGCGGTTCGGACACGCACGTAGAGGACGGCACGCACGCAATCGGCACGCCTCATTACGAGGCGATGGATAAAAGACTGCTTTCTCTTATAATAGCCCCTTAACCGTCTCTTCTCCCTCGTTTACGCAGTACATATAGGGGGATATTCATGCAAAAATCACGCAAAAACCGCCACGTTTATGCATTAACGCTCCTTGTGGGCGTTTTTTTTATTTGTCCACATTTTTCCGTTTCGCAAGGGATAGCGGAAGAAAGTCCCATGTCCAAATGGCAAAAGCTCGCCTCGTATACGACGTATTATAACGAAGGGGATAGGGATAGGAGCGAGAATATCTCTATCGCGTCTTCGCTCATCAACGACGTCGTCTTGCAAGCCTACGGTGAATTTTCCTTTAATCAAACGGTGGGCAGGCGCACGGCGGACGCAGGTTTTAAGCAGGCAAAAATCATCGTAAACGGGGAATACGTTTTAGGGGTAGGCGGGGGCGTTTGTCAGGTGAGTACGACGCTGTACAACAGCGCAATTCTTTCAGGTTTAGAGGTGACGGAATTCCACCCGCACTCCTTGCTCGTTGGGTACGTTGCGCCCTCTCGCGACGCCATGGTTTCCACACATAGTGATTTGAAGCTGTACAACCCGCACGATTATCCCGTTCGCTTGCGTTCACAAACCTTTAGCGGAGGTATTACCGTCGGTTTTTATAGCGAGTGCAAGATAGACAAATACGCGCTCGTCTCGGTAAAAACGGGGGAAACGCTTCCTCCGCCCCCCGTCGTGAAAGAGGGGGAGGAGGAGGGAATTTTGCGCCAAGAGCGCAACGGCGTAAAAAGCGAGCTGTACCTCGAACGGTACAAAAAAGGCAAACTAATTTCCCGTAAACGCATACGCAAGGACGAATATCGCCCCACACAGGGAATTATCGTCAAAAAAATCGGAAATCCGCCCGATTAAACGTTGTCAAACGTTTGTGTTTTTGTTAAGAAAATGGTATAATGATAGTGTATAAAATCGGGGAATGCGTATTTTTAAGAAAAATACGAATTTTCTATGCAAAAGGTGACCATTATGAAAAGATTGCAACTGAAAGAATTGAACAAAAACCTTGACGGCTTTGCCAATCAAGAAGTGCTTGTTGCTGGCTGGGCAAGAACGATTCGCGATTCGAAAGCGTTTGGGTTTATCGAGCTGAACGACGGTAGCTGTTTCAAAAGCACGCAAATCGTTTTTGAACGGGCGATTATCGCGAACTACGACGAAATAGCGCACACCAACGTAGGTGCGTCGCTTGTCGTGAAAGGGGTAGTGGTGCTTACGCCCGAAAACAAACAGCCGTACGAAATCAAGGCGACGGAGATTACGGTAGAGGGGGAATCGACGCCCGACTATCCCTTGCAAAAGAAACGCCACTCGGTAGAATTCTTGCGAGAAATTGCGTATCTTCGTCCCAGAACCAACCTGTTTGGCGCGGCGTTTAGAATCCGTAGCGAGGCGGCGATTGCGATTCATAAATTCTTCAACGATAGAGGTTTCGTATACGTACACACGCCCATCATCACGGGTAGCGACTGCGAGGGTGCAGGCGCGATGTTTCAGGTGACGACGCTGGATTTAAATGCGGAGAAGAAAGCGGGTGAACCCGATTATAAAGAGGACTTTTTCGGTAAGAAAGCCGCGCTCACGGTATCGGGACAGCTCAACGCGGAAACGTACGCAATGGCGTTTGGCAACGTATATACGTTCGGCCCGACTTTCCGTGCGGAGCACTCGAACACGACTCGTCACGCCGCAGAATTTTGGATGATAGAGCCGGAAATGGCGTTTTGCGATTTAGCGGGGGACATGGACGTTGCGGAAGCGATGGTGAAATACGTCATCAACTACGTTATGGAAACGTGCGCGGACGAGCTCAACTTCCTCAACCAATTCGTAGACAAAGGCTTGCTCGAAAGGTTGAAAAACGTTGCGGATAACGCGTTCGTGCGTTTGACGTACACGGAAGCGATTGAAATTTTGAAAAAGAACGCGGACAAATTCGACGATAAAAATATTTTCTGGGGCAAGGACTTGCAAAGCGAGCACGAACGTTTCTTAACGGAAAGCGTCTTCCAAAAGCCCGTATTCCTCACCGATTATCCGAAGGAAATCAAGGCTTTCTATATGAAGCAAAACCCCGACGGAAAGACGGTTGCCGCGGTAGACATGCTCGTCCCTGGCATTGGGGAACTTATCGGCGGTTCGCAAAGAGAGGACGATTATGACAAGCTGTACAATCGCATTAAGGAGCTTGGCATGGACCCTGCCGATTATTGGTGGTATTTGGATTTGAGAAAGTACGGTGGAACGACGCACGCAGGCTTTGGTTTGGGCTTTGAGAGAATGGTCATGTACTTAACGGGCATTTCCAATATTCGCGACGTCTTGCCGTATCCCAGAACGTTTGGGGAGCTGAAATACTAAGCGGAGAACCTCCGCTGGCGAGTTTTTCCATCTTTCGTTATCGCTCTTGTCAATCTGAGCGAAGTCGAAGAATCTCGTGAAAAAACCAAAAATACAACTTATGGAGAAAAGGTATGATTAGAATAGTGGCAGACGCAATGGGAGGCGACTTCGCCCCCGTCGAACAGGTAAAAGGCGCGGTTAACGCGTTGCATAATAACAAAGACGTGACGATTATTTTGGTGGGCGATGAAGCGCAAATCAAGGCGGAGCTCGCCAATCACGAATACGATGAAAGCCGTTTAGAAATCGTTCACACGACGGAAACGATTGGCATGGAAGAAGTCCCGACGAAAGCGGTAAAGACGAAGAAAGATTCTTCCCTCGTCGTTGCTTTCCGCTTGCTCAAAGAGGGCAAAGCGGACGCGCTCGTATCCTCTGGCTCTACGGGGGCGGTGCTTACGGCGGGCGTACTTATTTTGGGCAGATTGAAAGGGGTATCTCGCCCCGCGCTTTGCCCCGCTATCCCCAATTACCGTGGGGAAAGCACGTTCATTTGCGATTGCGGTGCGAACTTGGAATGTAAGCCCGTCAACCTCATCCATTTTGCCGTTATGGCTTCGGCGTATGCGGAGGCGGTGTACGGTGTGAAAAATCCTCGCGTTGGGCTTTTAAACAACGGCACGGAAGACCATAAAGGGCTTCTCTTGCAACAAGAGGTAAACCACCTTCTCAAAGAAGTGGACGCCGTCAATTACGTGGGCAATATCGAGGGTAGAGAAATCATGTATGGGGACGTGGACGTGGTCGTATCGGACGGCTTCACGGGCAACATCGCCACGAAATCCATCGAGGGTTGCGCAAAGGCTATTTCCACCATTTTGAAAAAGGAATATAAGCGCAATATCTTTACGAAGATAGGCGCGCTGTTCTCCTCGGGCGTATTGAAACGCTTTAAAAAGAACCTCGATTACGAGGGAAAGGGTGGCGCTATGTTCTTAGGGCTTCAAAAGGCAGTCGTGAAAGGTCACGGCAACTCTAAGGAACGCGCTTTCGCCGTTTGTATCGAACAGGCAATCAACGCCGTTCGCGGGGATATGGTTGCAAAGATGAAAGAAATGATAGACAAAGTCAATATGGACGCGCTTGCTGAAACGGCAAAAACGTCTGCGGAAGGCGGAGCGCAGTAATGCACGCCGTCTTTTCGGAGATAGAAAAAAAGATAGGCTACCGCTTTAAGGACAAGCGTCTTTTGGAGGAGGCGTTCACGCATAAGACGTACGCGCACCTGCACGGTGGTAAAGATAACGAGCGTGTGGAATTTTTAGGCGACACCGTCTTGCAGTTTGCGATAACCGATTATTTGTATCGCAAGTACCCCGACAAAAACGAGGGGGAGCTCACGCGCCTGCGTGCCGAGCTCGTTTGCGAGGAAGCGTTGCTTGGCGTAGTGGAAGCTATGGGCTTAGATAGCTACTTGCGGTTAGAAGGGAGTAGTGCAAACGTTGGCAATAAGACGTTTTCCAGTCTTTTCGAAACGGTGACGGGTGCAATTTATTTGGACAGCGGATACGAGGAGGCAAAAGCGTTCATTTTCCGTAGTGGGCTTGTTGAAAACGGAGAGAAACGAAAGGGAAAGGACGCCAAATCCCGTTTGCAGGAATATTTGCAATCGCTGGGTGAAAAACCGCCTGTGTACGTTTGCGAAAAAGAGGGCAAGGACAACGCTCCCATCTTCCGTTGTACGGCGATAGCGGTTGGCAAGCAAGCAAAGGGCGAGGGCAAAAGCAAGAAGAAAGCGGAACAGCAATCTGCGGAAAGGCTTTTAAGGCTTCTCCAACAATAAAAGTGAAAAAATAAAACTGTATTATACACATAATCACGGAAAGGAGTACATTTTGGATTTAAAGGAAATACAACTTAGTGGTTTCAAATCGTTTGCGGACAAAACGACGATTCGTTTTGAAGAGGGCGTGACGTGTATCGTCGGGCCGAACGGATGCGGAAAAAGCAACGTTGCGGACGCCGTCCGTTGGGTACTTGGCGAACAGTCGGCAAAATCGCTTCGCGGTTCGCAAATGCAAGACGTCATTTTCGGGGGTACGTTAGAACGTAATCCCCAACGCTCGTGCGAAGTCACGCTCGTGTTCGACAACACCAATCGCATTTTCGATTTAGACGTTGCGGAAGTAGCGATGACGCGTCGTTTGCAACGGGTAGGCGAAGACAAATTTGAAAGCAAATATCTTATCAACAACCAACCCAGCAGACTTCGCGATTTGGTTGCGCTTTTCCACGGCATCGGGCTTGGCAAAGAGGGGTATTCGATTATCGGTCAAGGCAAAGTCGAACAAATCATGAACGCAAAGCCGGAAGATAGACGTTTAATCTTCGAAGAAGCGACGGGGCTCATGGTATTCAAATCGAGAAAGCAAGAAATCGAAAGGAAGATAGAAGATTCCAACGATAACTTGTTCGTATACCGTCAACGCATCGACGAAGTGCAACGCCGTTTAGGGCCTTTGGCGAAGCAAGCGGAAGCGGCGAAGGAGTATAACGAATACGCAGAATCTTTGAAAATGCACGAAGCGAACACGTACATCTATCGCTACGAAAACGCAGAAAACGAAAAGAGCAAGTATAAAAAGGACGTCGCCGTCATTTCGGATAAGATTATAGAGCTCAATACGAAGATAGAGCTCATCAATCGAAAAATCGACGAAAACCGCGAAAAGATTTCCCGTGCGGACTTCCGCCTTTCCGAATTGAACGATAAGCGTGTAGTGCTTTCAGTCGGCAACGAAAGAAAGGATGGGGAGCTCCGTTTGGCGCAGGAGCGCATCAAGACGTACCGCGCACAAATCGAAACGGCGAGCGAGATGTTAGAGGCGGGAAAAATCCGCATTGGCGAAATCGACGATGAAATCGCCGTGACGGGCAAAAAGCACGAAGAGGACGTAAAGCGCGTAGCGGAACTTGAAACGCAAACGGAATTTTTACGTTCGGCAATCGCGTCGCTTGAAAAGAAGATAGCGGTTTTTGAAAAGATAGCGGACGAAAACCGTCAAAGCCAGCTTTCCGCCTCGGACGAGCTGTCGGAGATGAAGAAGAACCTCGGTACGCTTGAAGCGCGCATGGAGGCGACGAAAGACCGTCTTGCGGAAATTGAAACGGCGATTAAGAAGACGAACGAAAGAAAGGAACGTTTGGAAAGCGAGCTCGCTTCCGTACGCAAGGACGTAAAGCGTCTTCGTGAGGAAACGGCTTCGGGCATGCGGGAATTCGAGGAAAAGCAAGAAGAAGCGCGTGAAATGCAACTCACGGTGAACGATTTCAACCAAGAGCTTTTCAACGCCAACGGACAAATCGCGTCACTCCGCGAGAATTTAGAGATGTATATCAGCCTTAAAAACCGTTTCGACGGGTATAAGGATTCGGTTAGAAGATTGCTTTCGATTGCCAAGACCAATCCCGACGTAGGCAAACATCTTCGCGGTTCGCTTGCGGACGTCGTATCGACGGAACAAAGATACGAAACGGCGATAGAAACGGCGTTTGGCGGAGCGATGCAAAACGTAGTCACGCCCACGGCGGACGACGCGAAATATTTAATCGAGTACTTAAAACGTACGGGTGGCGGTATCGTCACGTTCTTGCCTGTGGCAAGCATGCGTCCCCGTCCCGATTCGAGGGAAATTCGTAGGGCGCTTGAAGAACGTGGCGCTATGGGTTTGGCAACCGAGCTTGTCCAATACGACGAATATTACTATAACGTCATTTCGAACCTTTTAGGCAACACGCTCGTATGCGACAATATTGCGAATGCGACAACGATAGCGAAGAAATACGGCAACATGTTCAAAATCGTCACGCTCGACGGCGACGTAGTAGCCACCAGCGGTTCGATGACGGGTGGTAGCCGTGGCAGAAATACGGCGTCGTTTCTTTCGCACGAGAGAAAAATTCAGGAATGTAAAGACAGTATCGTTGCAAAGCAGAAATACATAGAGAAGCTTAAAAAAGCGATTGCGGACAGCGAAAAAGCGCGTCAAGAAGCGGAAGAAGCGGTAGACGCGCTCCGTGAAAAGTACCAAGACGCAACGGGCGAAATCGCAGGGCTTGTCCAACGCGAAACGGCGCTCACGCAACAAATCGCCGAAACGGTGGCGGACGTAGAAACGTACACGGTCGCTTTGGAGGAACTCCAATTCAAGCTTGCTTCTTTAAAAGACGAAGAGGCGAACTCGTCTTTAAGCGAGGAAGAAATTTTGTCGCGTAGACAAGGCGCGCAAGCCCAGCTTGAAACGCAACGTAGCCAATGCGAAACGTTCAAAGAGGAGTGCGCGGAAAAGAACGAAACGCTCCGCAAAGCGGAAATCGAATACACGACGAGAAAATCGGCAATCGAGCAATACGAAGAAACGGTTGCGCGCTTGACGGTAGAAAAAGAGGAGCTTGTCAAGAAAATCGTCGATATGGAATACGAGCGCACGGCAACGCAAACCAAGCTCAACGGTTTGGAAGCGGAAGCCGCGGAAAAGGAGCTCACGGAAGAGGAGAAAGAAGCGGTTCGCGTAATCGAGGCGGAAATTTCCACGCTTTCGAAGGAAAAGGAAGAAGTGAACGCGCATCAGCTTGCTTTGGAAGAAGAAAAGACGCAAATGCAAGAAACGCTGACGAAGCAATCGGATAAGCGTTATAAATGCGAAATTGAAATCAGTAAAATCGACACCAACCTTGAAAACATGCGTGCAAGGGTAGAAGAAGCGTACGGGCTCGATTACGAGGGCTGTTTGCCTCTTAGAAAGGACGATTATAACGTGGAAGAGGGCGCCAACACGATTACGGTATTAAAGCGTAAAATCACCATGCTCGGCGCAGTCAACCCCCACGCCGTTGAGGAATACCAATACGAAAGCGAGCGCTTTGAAGAAATGAGCGCGCAACGTGACGACTTGCAAAAAGCGATTGACGATTTGCAGTCCGCCCTCGACGAAATAAGAGGGGAAATGCTCCGTATTTTCAACGCAGGGTTTGAGAAGATTAACGAAAACTTCAAAATCACGTTCAAGGAACTTTTCGGCGGTGGTAAAGCGGAATTGCAAATCGACTACGTCGAAGGGGAAGACCCGTTGTCTGCGGGTATCGAAATCGTGGCTTGTCCTCCTGGCAAGAAGCTCACGAAAATCTCCTTGCTTTCGGGCGGTGAAAGAGCGTTGACGGCAATTGCGATATTGTTTGCAATCTTGCGTTCCAGCCCGATGCCTTTCTGTATTTTGGACGAAATCGAAGCGGCGCTCGACGACGCTAACGTAGATAGATTTGCGTCCTATTTGAAGCGTTTTGCAAACGAAACGCAGTTCATCGTTATCACGCACAGAAAGCCTACGATGAACCAAGCCGATTCGCTTTTCGGCGTGACGATGCAAGAAAAGGGCGTATCGAAGATAGTATCGGTAAAATTGGCGGAAGTAGAAAGCAAGCTTGGCGCAGGCACAGTCGAGTAGTGTGCCACTACACCCCAAATCTTTCTATCTTTCGGTATCGCTTGGACGTAGCGTTGTCGTGGACGGGATTTTGATAACGTGCATAACTTTTTCGGTTATGCTGAAAAACTTCACGGCGAGGCTACTTCGCTACGCCAAAGGCGTAAATGCACTTTGACTTTTGTCAAAACTTCATTATAAAAGGAAAAGCATTATGGGATTATTCGGTAAACTTTTCGGCGCGTTAAAAAAGACGAAAGACAATTTTTCGGGCAAAATGCGCGCGCTGTTTTCCAAAAACAAGCTCGGCAACGAGTTTTATGAAGAATTAGAAGAAATCCTCATCTCCTCCGACGTCTCGGTGACGACGGCGGAAGAGGTTGTCGAACGCGTAAAAGAGCAAGCGATTGCAGAGCGATTAAAGGACGAAGCGTACGTGACCAATCTGCTCCGCACGATTTTAACGGACATGTTGCAAGAATCGGAGGTAGAGCCCCCCGAATATCCTTGCGTAATCATGCTCGTTGGGGTAAACGGCGTAGGCAAAACGACGACGGTAGGGAAGCTTGCGCACTATTTCCTTTCGCAAGGCAAGACGGTGACGGTAGCGGCGGCGGACACCTTCCGTGCGGCGGCAAGCGAACAGCTTTCCGTTTGGGCGGATAGGGCGAAAGTGCGCATTGTCAAGCACGAAGAGGGAAGCGACCCGTCCGCTGTTATTTTCGACGCGGTATCCAGCGCGAAAGCGAAGAAGACGGACGTTTTAATCGTGGATACGGCAGGTAGATTGCACGTAAAAGAGAATTTAATGAACGAGCTCCGTAAAATGGACAGAGTCGTGACGAGGGAATACCCCGAAGCGGACTTTTTGAAACTGCTCGTTTTAGACGCGACGACGGGGCAGAACGCCGTCAACCAAGCGCGCGTATTTGATGAAGCGGTAGAGCTCGACGGAATCGTGCTCACGAAATTGGACGGCACGGCGAAAGGCGGTTTCGTATTCTCGCTCGCCTCCGAATTGTCGTTGCCCGTGCTGTATGCAGGGGTAGGCGAAAAAATGGACGATTTAGAAGCCTTCGATGCGGAAGCCTTCGTAGAGGCCATATTATAATAATCGTTCCACGCGATATAATAAAAACAAAAGGTAGTCGTATGAAAATCGATATTTTAACGTTATTTCCCGAGATGTTCTCCGCTATGCAGGAGAGCATTTTAGGAAGAGCGCAAAAACAAGGAAAAATCGAAATCAACGTAATCAATCTGCGCGATTATACGGAGGATAAGCATTTAAAATGCGACGATTATCCGTTTGGCGGAGGGGCAGGCATGGTCATGATGCCCCAGCCGATAGGTAGCGCTATCGAAGCCCTCGACCCTGAACATAAAGCGCGTAGAATTTATATGTCGCCCAAGGGCGAAGTATTCCGTCAACAAAAGGTATTCGAGCTGTTGGAATACGAGCATTTAATCTTGCTTTGCGGACATTACGAAGGGGTAGACCAACGCGTTATCGATTTGTTTATCGACGAAGAAATCTCTATTGGGGATTACGTTTTAACGGGGGGAGAACTGCCCGCGATGGTGGTTGCCGATTGCGTAAGTCGGTACGTAGACGGGGTAATCAGTCCTTCGTCGCTCGTAGACGAAAGCTTTTCGGAAAACAGGCTCGAATATCCCCACTATACCCGCCCGCAGGAATATAAGGGCTTAACCGTGCCCGAAGTGTTGAGAAGTGGCGACCATGCAAAGATAGACAAATGGCGTAGGGAACAATCGTTAGAAATCACAAAAAAACGCCGTCCCGATTTATTATAAACGGCGACGACAAAGTTGCATTAAAACGATAGCGAAAGATAGAAAAATTTGGGTGCGGAGACACTCCGCAGAAAAACTTGGGCGCGGAGACACTCCGCCGTCCCGATTTATTATAAACGGTGACGACAAAGTTGCATTAAAACGATAACGAAAGATAGAAAAATTTGGGCGCGGAGTCACTCCGCTGGGTGCGGAGTCACTCCGCTGGGTGCGGAGTCACTCCGCCGTCCCGATTTATTATAAACGGTGACGACAAAGTTGCATAAAAACGATAACGAAAGATAGAAAAACTTGGGTGCGGAGACACTCCGCTGGGCGCGGAGACACTCCGCAATAGGTAAAAGGATGAAAAATATTCAATGGTTCCCCGGGCACATGACGAGGGCGATGCGCGATATGGAAGCCAAGCGCGATTTATGCGACGGTATCGTATGCGTATTGGATGCGCGCGCACCCATTGCCACGGTGAACAAAAATTTCAAAAAAATCTTCGGTGAAAAGCCGATTTTATTTGTCTTAAATAAAGCGGATTTGGCGGATGCAACCAAGACGGACGGCTTTGTTAAAATGTTCGAAGGGCAGGGCAGGTACGTGGTGAAATGCGATTCCACCAATCCTTCCACGAAGCGTCTTATATTACAAAAGCTCAACGCAATCACGGAAGAAAAGCGTGCAAGGGCGGAAGCGAAAGGCGTCAACAAGACGTTCCGTTTTATGGTGGCGGGTATTCCCAATACGGGCAAAAGCACGCTCGTCAACCTTATCAGCGGTCAAAAACGCGCCAAGACGGGGGACAAGGCGGGCGTCACGCGCGACGTAAGATGGATAAAGTGCGGTGCGTTCGATTTGCTCGACACCCCTGGCACGATGCCCCCCTCCTTTGACGAACAGTACCACGCAAGACATTTGGCGTATATCGGCAGTATCAACGACGACATCTTGGATATGGACGATATCGCCCTCGAACTTTTAGGCGAGCTTGCGGAAAAATACCCCGATTGTTTAACGGAACGGTACGGTATCACCGATTTTAGCGAAAAACTCGGCATGTACGAGGCGCTTTGCAAGCGTAGAGGTTTTATTTTGCGCGGAGGGGAATTCGATTACGAACGCGGGGCAAAAGCGCTCTTGGACGATTTTAGAAAGGGTAGAATAGGCAAAATCAGCTTGGAAAAGGCAAGCGACTACGAGGAGTTCACTTTTTAAGTAAAAGGAAAACGAGATGAAAAAACAATGGAACGCGGAAGAAAAACTGCAATACGAACGCGCCTTGCTTGCGCAAGGGGTAAAATATATCGCAGGCGTTGACGAGGTAGGTAGAGGTCCTTTGGCAGGCCCCGTCGTTTGCTCGGCGGTCATTATGCCCTTGGACGAAGCGGATTTGATTGTCGGCGTGGACGATAGCAAAAAACTTTCGGAAAAGAAAAGGG
This sequence comes from Clostridiales bacterium, assembly GCA_015069525.1. Classification (GTDB taxonomy): domain Bacteria; phylum Bacillota; class Clostridia; order Christensenellales; family Borkfalkiaceae; genus Scatosoma. The sequence continues at coordinate 15,812 of SVIK01000006.1, forward strand.
AAGAACTCGCTGAAAAGATAAAAGAGAAAGCGCTTTGCTATACGATTATCGAAATCGACGAAAAGACGATTGACGAAATCAATATTTTAGAAGCGACGAAGCTCGGCATGAAAAAGGCGATAGAAACGCTTGCGATAACCCCCGACGTGGTGCTCACCGACGGCAATATGACGATAGATATTGCCCATAGACAGCACAGCGTTATCCACGGCGACGCCCTTTCTTATTCTATCGGCTCGGCAAGTATCATCGCCAAGGTGTATCGGGATAAGCTGATGGACGAGTTTGCAAAGCAGTACCCTCAATACGCCTTTGAAAAGAATAAAGGCTACGGTACGGCAGTACATATTCAAGGGATAAAGGAGCACGGCTTATGCCCAATTCACCGCAGGACGTTCACAAAAAAGTTTTAGGTAGAAAAGGGGAAAAGGCGGTAGAAAAATTCCTGAAAAAATCGGGCTTAAAAATTTTACACCGCAATTTCCAAACGCCGTTTGGTGAGGCGGATTTAGTCGCCGAGGAAAACGACGAGATAGTCTTTATCGAGGTAAAAACGCGCGCCTCCAATGCGTACGGGAGTGGCGTGGAAGCGGTCGGTAAAACGAAAAAGGAACGGTATTATAAAATCGCACGATACTACGGTTTGCAAACGGGGGAAGAAGTGAACGCCCGTTTCGACGTGGCGGAAGTGGATGGGGATTGGAATATCAATTATTACAAAAACGCTTTTTAAAAAAAGCGTTTTTCTATTTTTCACGATAATGCTCGCAATCGCTTACGCCATAAGCGATTGCGACGATAAAAACACTCTTTCGACAAAAGTGTTTTTTATTTGTTTTTTAATAGTATGGTATAATGGCCTCAATCCCAGAAAATATAAGGGATTGGGGATTTTTTATGGTCGTTTACGTCGAATACGCATTTGTATGGAATTTCCTATTGGACGGCGTGCTTTTGTGCCTGTCGTTGCGCGGGATAAAACGCAAAATTAAGTGGGTAAACGTGCTTCTTTCCGCCCTTGTCGGCGCGTCGTTTGCCCTTATTTTCCCCTTATTAAAATTGCCCGTATTTTGTAGCGTTTTGTTAAAATTCTCCGTCGGTTTTTTGCTTTGTTTAATCGCATTTGGTAGGGTAAAAAACAAAAAAGAAGGGGGTATGTACGCGTTGAATTGCACGCTGTTTTTCGCGTTTACCTTTATTTTCGGGGGCGCGATGCAAGGCGTTTTCGGCGCGAAGGTACATAAGGGGCTTGTCTTGCTCGGCTTTGCGCTTTTAACCCCGTTTTCCTTGTTTTTAATAGGAAAAATATACGCAAAACGGGCGGTTTTGCAAAGTGTATACGATTGCGCAATCGTATACAAACAAAGGCGTTTTGCCCTTTTGGGCTTTTACGACAGCGGTAATTTGGCGCGCCATAATCAAACGCCCGTCTGCTTCCTTTCACCTGACGTTTTTTACGATATTTGGGGGGAAGAGAATTTGTTTAGTGAAGAAAAAACAAAGGGGCAGGTATGCGTTGAAATCCTCTTTCAAACGCTAAACGGAGAAAGAAAAGCGATGGGACGAGAGGGGGCGTTGGAGGTGACGGTGAAAGGGAAAAAAGTGCGCCTTGACAAGGTCTATTTTTGCCCTTCAACGAATATGTTATCACGAGAGTACAAGTTGTTGTTAAACGCAAGGATTTTCGAATAAATCGTATGGATAAAATAACCTAAAAACAGGAGCAAATATATGAGAGTGGTGGACATTTTACACGTTTTTTTACAAAAAATAAGCGTAATCGAGGCGAAAAACACGGTGGACTACGTTTGCGGAAACAACGAGGCTTTGCCCATGCCACTTTCTTCTATTGAAGAAAGTGAAACGCTTGAAAAGATGATGAACGGCGAAGAAAACGAGCGGGAAAAGGCAAAAAGTGCATTGATACAGCACAATTTGCGCCTTGTTGTATATATTGCCCGAAAATTTGACAATACGGGCGTGGATAACGACGATTTGGTATCCATTGGAACAATCGGGCTTATCAAGGCAATCAACTCCTTTCGAACGGATAAAAATATAAAATTGGCGACGTACGCGTCAAGATGTATTGAAAACGAGATTTTAATGTATTTGCGCAGAATTGCAAGGCTAAAAAGCGAGGTTTCCTTCGACGAACCGCTAAACACCGATTTTGAGGGGAACGAACTGCTTTTATCCGACGTTTTGGGTACTTCTGCCGATACCGTATACGGGGATATCGAATCGAACGCGGAGAAAGAACAGCTTAGGGAGGCGTTGAAAAAGCTGACGGAAAGGGAACGGAAAATTATGAGCCTTAGGTTTGGGCTGGGTGGTGGCGAAGAAATGACGCAAAAGGACGTTGCCGATTTGTTGGGAATATCGCAAAGCTACATATCTCGCTTAGAGAAAAAGATTATTTTACGCCTTAAAAAGGAAATTGCAAAAATGGAATAATATTACAATTTAGGAATAAAAATGAGAGAAAATACAATAAAAAATTGTAAAAAATTTACAAATCCCTATTGACATGGGGGTAAAACTATGATAAAATATGGCTGTTAAAATACCTTATTATATTACGCGCGAGCGTATGAAGGAGGAAATATGGCTAAAAAATATACAAGATGGGCGGGTGCAACGTTGGCGATGGTCGCTTTGGCGAGCGTGGGCGCGGGCTTTGCATTTTCCGAAAAACCCGAGAAGGTTTCCGCGTATGACGCGTCGACGGGAAGTGGCGTAATCAAAACGGATTTTTCTTCGGACGTTTTGCCTGCGGGGTTGCAAATTCCCGAGCTTGCAAAACCGTACGTAAGCGTGGCGGACGGAAAAATGTCCGTGGTGGCGAACGGCGAGCACGACGGGCTTATGGCGCTTGCGACGGCGGGTACGCATACGAATTTCGTTATGGAGTACGATTATACTTACGTTGGTGACCTTGGGGCAAGTGAAAACATCGATTGGGTAGGATTTGTAAGCTTTGGCGTACCTGAAAATGGGGCGTACGCTTCTGATTTCTTGTACGTGCTCGGTGGGTTGGCCCTTTTTAACGGCAACAAAGTAGACGGCGAAGAGGCTTCTTACATAGAAGCTACTGAATTGAGCGTTAATCCAATAGTTGCAGGTACGACGACGCACGTGACGATTAAAGTGGTGGACGACGTGACGACGATTTCCCTTTCTAACGGGGAAGCGTCTTTTTCGCATACGGTAGCGAACGAGATTACCAAGAGTGGATACGTGTCCATTCCCGTTTCTATCGATACCTCCATTGAAATTGATAATTTCTCGTTCATTGATTTGGACGCTTATGCGGGAGATTATACTCTTCTTAACGATTGCGAATCGGCGGAAAACGTTGGCACGTTTAATTGCGAAGCGTCGGTTTCCAACGTGCATGTTTTAGAAGGGAATTCCTCTATGAAAGTGACGGCGAGTGCCGATTGGGCCGTGGTGAAAATGCCTTTGAAAGACGGGGAAAAAATTCTTTCGTATGAGGAACTTTCGGCGTATGAATATCTCGAAATGTCCGTTTACGCCGAACAAGCTTCCAGTTTGTATTTTGCGGGCGGAGAAGGCGTTTTTGGCCAGATGACCAAGGGTTGGAACGTCATGCGGTTGAGCGTTGCGGAAATTCTTCGTTGCATGGACAAAGTGGGCGTTGAAGGTTCGTACAATCCTGAAAACGGCTTCGCGTATTTTGCCTTTGGTACGACGACGGGGACGTCTTTCTACGTAGACAATATCCGTTTGCGGGCAAAGAGAAATGACGGGTATATTACCTTGCAAGATTGCGAGGTGGTTGATGAAACGAACTTTAACTCGGCAGGGGAGAAATCGCTTTCTTCCTCGTACGTCACGAGAGGTAGCGGTTCGTTGAAAGTGACGGCGACAAACGGTGGCTGGAACGAAGCTTTATTTAAGGTGAAATTAACCAATGACGGACAACCGCTTTCGAAAGAAACGCTTGAAACATATGAGTATATTGAATTTGACGTGTATTCCGTAAAAGGTGGCGAAACGATATATTTCTATAATCACTTGATAAAAGACGGCTTGACGGTAGGGGAAAACGTAGTGCGCATTTCCGCAGAGGATTTCCTTGCGCAAATGGCGTCGGAGAACGGCGAAGCGGCGTACAATCCTGAAAACGGCATGGCGTATTTCCAACTGATTATGCAAGCGGGAGGCGAGGTTTATTTCGACGATTTCCGCGCAAAACCTGCTACCGTGGAAAAGGGCGAGAGCATAGCCTTGCAAACGGGTGATTGGAAGACGGAAGACGTGACGGGTGAAGGCGTATCGATTGCATTGAACAAGAAGAGCTTTAACACGTCGATAGAAGCGAATACGTACGTGAAGCAAGGTGGAGCTTCGTTGCAATTTACGAACGTGTCGGAAGTAGCGGATTATTCTTTCCGCCGTGTGAATTTGCCCTTGAAACAATTTGGTAAGCCGTTGACGGAAGAGGACATCAAAGCGTTTGATTACATTGAGGTGGACGTTTATTCGGTAAACGGAGGCGATAGCTTCTATTTCCTCTCGCATCGTATGGGGGCGTTAAACGTTGGTTGGAATACGTTGAAAATTTCAAGAGGGAATATATTGGGGCAATTAGAAAACTCTGACCAAACGTATAACTATGAAACGGGCGTTGCTTATTTCCAATGGCATAGTAAGCAAGGCGACGTGATTTATATTGACGATATCCGTGGACAAGTGAAAGGCGACGTGGTAATTAACGCGGAGGCGAACGGAGCGACGACGGGTACGCAATTTGACGACGCGACGCTTGACGGCGCGAAATGGACGGCTCTTGGCACGACGGTAGGCGTGGACACGGCGAACGGGAAGTTTGTAGGGACGAATTTGATTGACGGACACGGCATCTGTACGGCTGGCGTATATGAAAATTTCACGCTTGATTTCGATATGGATAATATCACCTATGCGACGGACGACGTAGGGATGAGCTTTTTTGTCGTGCAGTTTGCAATGGGAGATAATACGAACTGGTGGGCAAATAAGGGACTCAAATTCCATAGCAACGGTGCAATCGTGCCGTTTGGCTTTACCACGGATAGTACGGCGGAATTGGTTTCTAATCCTCTTTTGAACGCGGGTGGAAATAATTTACATATTACCGTACGTGTGGAAAACGGTTTCGTTTTGGTGGCGATTACGTCGGGTGGCGTCACGTCGATACACTCGTTTGGGAACGGTGAAGCAACGCTTGGTAGAGTGGGTATTTCCTTTGGTAGTAATGGTCAAACCCCCACCGTTTCGTCGGTGACGATTGATAACCTTTCTATCGTGAATTTGAACGAATATGCAAATTACACGCTCGTGAAAAAGACGCTTGCGGATACCGCGGTGACGGTGGACGCAAATGCGGTGGCTTCGGGCAAAATCGAGCTTGGCGATATGACCAATAAAACGGCTACGTTTACGTCGAATACGGAAGGGCTTGTTATCGATAACGAGGGCAACTGGACGTATACGGCAGGCGGGTATAACGGCGATGTAGAACTTAGCTATTCCGTGACGATTGACGACCTTGTAATCAACGGTTGGGTACGTCCTTTTGGTGAGGATAGCGTTTATACCGTGACCGGCAAAATCCTTTTGACGGTGCAAAACGGGATTCGCGTGGACGCCGTTGAAAACGTACAAAACTTGATTGACGAAATTCCACAAGACGATTTGACGGCGGAAAACTATGCGCAAATTAAAACGGCTGTGGAAAGGGCGGAAACGGCGTATAACGAATTGTCGGATGCGGAAAAAGCGGTCGTCAATAACTACGCAACGCTGACGGCAAAGAAAGAAATGCTTGCAAACCACTGCGTAGATAACGACAGCGACCATTATTGTGATATTTGTAATGAAAAAATCTCCGAGCATATCGAAGTGGTAGACGAAGCGGTTGCACCTACTTGCACGGAAACAGGTTTGACGGAAGGCAAACATTGCTCCGTTTGCGGTGAAACGCTTGTAGAACAAGAAGTAGTAGACGCGCTTGGGCATACCGAAGTGGTAGACGAAGCGGTTGCACCTACGTGCACGGAAACGGGCTTGACGGAAGGCAAACATTGCTCCGTTTGCGGTGAAGTATTGAAAGCGCAAGAAGAAGTGCCCGTGGTTGCACATAACTACGAATCGGTTGTGACGGCGCCTACTTGTACGGAAAAGGGCTATACGACGTATACCTGCTCTGTTTGTGGCGACAGCTACGTAAGCGACGAAGTGGCTGAAACGGGACACGATTTTACGGGCGATTGGAAGACGGACGAAGACGGACATTGGCACGAATGCGAGAACGGTTGTGGCTCGGTGGATGAAAAAATCGGGCACGACGGTGGAGAAGCTACCTGCTCTAAGAAGGCGGTTTGTACGACTTGCGGGGAAAGCTACGGGGAATTGAAAGAACACGTTGACCTTGACCCGAAAGACCACAAGTGCGACGTTTGTGGGGCTACTGGACTTGGTGAACACGTGCCGGCGGACGGTAAGCATACTTGCGATTACTGTGGCGCAACGATGAGTGGATGCAACGACAGCGAAGAGGATAAAGACCACGCTTGTGACGTTTGCGGTGCGGTATTGAGCGCTTGCACGGACGACGATAAGAACCACGTTTGCGACGTTTGCGACGGAACCGTGGGCGAGCATAAGGCTGAAAACGGTAAGCATACCTGTGCATACTGCGGGGAAGTGGTGACGGCTTGCGTTGATACTAACCCGAAAAACCACAAGTGCGACGTTTGTGGCGAAACGATGGGCGATGCGCACGAGGCGGAAGAAGGTTCGCATAACTGCGCGTACTGCGGAGAAGCGGTGACCGTTTGCGAAGATAATAATAGCGACCATAACTGCGATATTTGCGGAAAAGAAGGTATTACGGCTTGTGTAGACGTAGAGCCCAAAGACCACAAGTGCGACGTTTGCGGTAAAGAGGGCATGGGCGAACACGTACAAGCAAGCGGTAAGCATACCTGCGATTATTGCGGGGGAACGATAAGCGAGTGCGAAGATAACGAGCCCAAAGACCATTACTGTGACGTTTGCAACAAAGTAATGAGCGAGTGCGCGGATAACGAGCCGAAGGACCATAAGTGTGACGTTTGCAATGCCGTTTTGTCGGCTTGTGGCGACGCTGTCGGTGACGGCAACCACGACTGCGATATTTGCGGTAAGAAGATGATTGGCGCTACGTGCACGGACGACGATAAGAACCATAAGTGCGACGAGTGTGGCGCGACTATGGGTGTACACGAAGCGGAAGAAGGCTCGCATGACTGCGAATATTGCGGAGAGGCGGTGACCGAATGCGTCGATACCAACCCGAAAGACCACAAGTGCGACGTTTGTGGCGAAACGATGGGCGATGCGCACGAGGCGGAAGAAGGTTCGCATAACTGCGCGTACTGCGGAAAAGTGGTGACGGATTGCGAAGACGGCGACGATAAAAACCACGCTTGCGATATTTGCGGAAAAGAGGGAATTACGGCTTGTGTAGACGTAGAACCCAAAGACCACGTTTGCGATATTTGCGGTAAAGAGGGTATGGGTACGCACGTACAAGCAAGCGGTAAGCATACCTGTAATTATTGTGGCAAAACGATGAGCGAGTGCGCGGACGAAGACGCTGACCATGCCTGCGACGTGTGCGAAGCTATTTTGAGCGAGTGCGCGGACGAAGACCCCAAAGACCACCTTTGCGATATCTGCGAAAGCGCGTTGTCGAAGTGCGAAGAATGTGATAGCGATAAAGACCATCTTTGCGACGTTTGCGGGGTAGACGTAGGTGACCACTCTGATAAGGCGAACGACGGCGACCACCTTTGCGAATATTGCGGAAAGGCGGTTAACAGCTCTAAGTGTGCGGACGTGGATACGAACCATAAGTGCGACGAGTGTGGCGCGACTATGGGTGTACACGAAGCGGAAGAAGGCTCGCATAACTGCGCGTACTGCGGAGAAAGAGCTTCGGCTTGTGAAGACAGCGGAAACGGCTCCTGCGGGGTGTGCGGTGAAAAGATGCACGACTGCGCGGACGCGAAAGAGGACGGCGACCACAAGTGTGATATTTGCTCACTTGTAATTGGCGTATGTGAAGACGCTGATTTCGACCACGTTTGCGACGAGTGCGGTGAAAAGGGTATGGGCGAGCACGTACAAGCGGACGGCAAGCATACCTGCGATTATTGTAATGAAACGATGAGCGAATGCGCAGACAACGATAACGACCATGACTGCGACGTTTGCGGTAAAGAAGATATTACGCCTTGCGTGGACGGCGACGATAATAACCACGCTTGCGATATTTGCGGAAAGGAAGATATTACGCCTTGCGTAGACGGTGACGATAACGACCACGCTTGCGATGTCTGCGGAAAAGAAGGTATTACCGATTGTGTGGATACGGACAGCAAAGACCATGTCTGCGACGAGTGCGGTAAAGACGGCATGGGCGAACACGTACAAGCGGACGGCAAACATACCTGCGATTACTGTGGGGAAACGATGAGCGAGTGCGCGGACGACGCTACCGACGGGGACCACGATTGTGATACTTGCGGTAAAGAAGGGATTACTTCTTGTAAAGACAGCTCTACGGATAAAGACCATAAGTGCGACGATTGCGGAGAAGTGCTTTCCAGCTGTGCAGACGAGAACCCGAAAGACCATAAGTGCGACGAGTGCGGAAAGATTTTGGGAAGATGTACGGATACGGACGGCGACGGCGACCACCTTTGCGACCATTGTGGAGAAGTTGTGAAGACTTCTAAGTGCGCGGACGCTGATTTCGACCACGCATGCGACGAGTGCGGTAAAGAAGGCATGGGCGACCACGCTGACGGCGACGATAACGACCATATTTGCGATTACTGTAATAACCCCGACGATATTTTGTCCGACTGCGAAGAAGTAATTATTGGCGCGGTTGCGCCTACGTGCACGGAAACGGGCTTGACGGAAGGTAAGTATTGCTCCGTTTGCGGAAAGACGCTTGTAGAACAAGAAGTAGTAGACGCGCTTGGGCATACGGAAGTGATTGACGAGGCGGTTGCGCCTACGTGCACGGAAACGGGCTTGACGGAAGGCAAACATTGCTCCGTTTGCGATGAAGTATTGAAAGCACAAGAAGTAGTAGACGCGCTTGGGCATACGGAAGTGATTGACGAGGCGGTTGCGCCTACGTGCACGGAAACGGGCTTGACGGAAGGCAAGCATTGCTCCGTTTGCGGTGAAGTGCTTGTGGCGCAAGAGGTGGTAGACGCGCTTGGGCATACGGAAGTGATTGACGAAGCGAAAGCGCCTACCTGCGAGGAAACGGGCTTGACGGAAGGCAAACATTGCTCCGTTTGCGGTGAAGTATTGAAGGCGCAAGAAGAAGTGCCTGCAAAAGGACACGATTTCTCGGGCGACTGGGTAAAAGGCGAAGAAGGGCATTGGCACGTATGTAAGAACGCTTGCGGTGAGATTGACGAAGTGAAAGAACATACGGACGATAGCAAAGACCATAACTGTGACGAGTGCGGATACGTAATGGGTACTTGCGCAGACAACGATAACGACCATATTTGCGACGTTTGCGGAACGGTATTGTCTTTCTGTGAGGATACGAGCCCGAAAGAC
>SVIK01000105.1 GCA_015069525.1 Clostridiales bacterium
CGATTTGGGCGCTGACTCTTTGGACGTTGTAGAACTTTTAAGCCGTTTGGAAGACGAATACGGCGTTATGATTCCCGATGACGAAGTGGAAAAGCTTGTCACGGTATCCGACGTTGCGGAAGCGATTCAAGGGCTTATTAAATAAGATTGAATACGAAAAAAGAAAAGTCCTTTTTGGACTTTTCTTTTTGCTTTTTTAGCGCAAACGATTGATTAAAAATATTTAATATGGTATAATTTTCTTGTTAGAAAATTTTTTCGAGGTGTAATATGCTACAAGTGACGGGTGTTTCGTTGCAATACGGCAGTAAAAAACTGTTTGAAGACGTTAATTTGAAATTTACGAAAGGGAACTGCTACGGTATCATCGGTGCAAACGGCGCAGGAAAATCTACCTTTTTGAAAGTCCTTTCGGGCGAAGTAGAACCGCAAAAAGGTTTCGTTTCGTTGGACAAAAACGAGCGTATGTCCGTTTTACAACAAAACCAAAACATGTATGATAATGAAACGGTACTTCGTACCGTTATGCTTGGTTATAAGCGTTTAATCGAGGTTATGGACGAAAAGGACGCTTTGTATGCAAAGCCCGATTTCACGGAAGAAGACGGCGTAAAAGCTGCTGATTTGGAAAGCGAATTCGCGGAAATGAACGGCTACGATGCGGAATATCAAGCGGGGCAACTTCTCAACGCGCTTGAAATTGACGAAAGCTTGCATTACTCGTTGATGAGCGAGCTTGACGCGAAACAAAAAGTCCGCGTGCTTCTTGCACAAGCTCTTTTCGGCGACCCTGACGTGCTTTTATTGGACGAGCCTACGAACAACCTTGACATTAAAACGGTAAGATGGCTTGAAAACTATCTTATGGATTTTGAAAACACGATTATTATCGTATCGCATAACCGTCACTTTTTAAATAAGGTGTGTACGAACATCTGTGACGTAGACTTTGGTAAAATCAATATGTACGTAGGCAACTACGATTTCTGGTATCAAACGAGCCAGCTCCTTGCCCGTCAACAAAAAGAACAAAACAAGAAGGCGGAACAAAGAGCGAAAGAATTGCAAGAATTTATTGCTCGCTTCGCAGCAAACGCTTCCAAATCTCGTCAAGCTACGTCGAGAAAGAAGGAGCTTGAAAAACTCACGATTAACGATTTCAAGCCTTCGCTTCGAAAGTATCCGTATATCGATTTTAAATTTGAAAAGGAAATCGGCAACGATATTTTGATTGTAGAAGACTTGTCTAAGGAGGGGTATTTCAAAAATCTTTCCTTTACCGTACAAAGGAACGAAAAAATTGGTATCGTATCAAATAAGAGCACCACGCTTACCATGCTTTACGATATCTTAATGGGTAAAGAACAACCCGATAGCGGTACGGTAAAATGGGGTAAAACGATTTCCACGTCCTATTTCCCGCAAAACAATAACGAATATTTCAACGGTTGCGATTTGAACCTTGTAGAATGGCTTTCTCAATTCTCTTCCGACCATTATGAAGAATATCTCCGCGGTTGGCTGGGTAGAATGCTTTTCTCGGGCGAAGAAGCGCTTAAAAAAGCGCACGTTCTCTCGGGCGGTGAAAAAGTGCGTTGTATGCTGGCAAAAATGATGTTGGAGGGGAGCAATTTCCTTATTTTTGACGAACCGACCAATCACCTTGATTTGGAATCGATTACGGCGCTTAATAACGGTTTAAGTAATTATAAGGGCTGTATGCTTTTAACGTCGCACGACCAAGAACTTATGAATACCGTTGCAAACCGCATTATCGAAATCAACGATACCAAAGTTTACGATAGACAAGTCACTTACGACGAATATATCGATGAAACTACTTAATTTCTTGAATAATCTCATCTTTCGACAATATTCCCGATTATTGTACAATAATATGCAATATTTTTCAAAATAATCAGTAAATATTTTTGAATATTGTACAATAATGCTTTACAAATCGCAAATTTTATAGTATAATTGCTCTTGTCAACGAAAATTGACGAGAAATAGAACTATAAAAGGAGCGATTTTTTTATGAGAACAAATACAGTAATTTTATTGGAGTCCAATACGTCAGCATTGGAACAATTATCCGCGGGAATAAAGGAGAGTAAGGATTTTACTTTATTGCACGCAAGTGACGACGGGGATGCGGGGATAAAGGCGTTATTAAATAATAAGCCAGATATTATTCTTGTCGGTATGTTTTTAAAAGGCACGGACGGATGCGGAGTGATACGTATGGCGAAGAAGACGTGGTCGGACGTGAAAATTATTGCTGTGGGTGTAGCGAGTGACGATTTAATCGAACGTGCGATGGCGGAAGGCGCTTCGTATTATCTTGTAAAGCCCTTTTCCATCCAAACGGCGATGGAACGCATGCGGGAATTGATAAAGGACAAGCCGAGCGGTAAAGAGCATGGCATACATAAACGCAATCCCACGACGGTTGACGAGAAGATAAGTGAAATTTTCATATCGATAGGGATACCACCGCATATTAAAGGATACGGATATTTGCGCGAGGGTATTAAAATGATGACGGAAAAACCTGGTATTATCAACAGCGTGACAAAGGAGCTGTATCCGTCCATCGCTGAAAAATTTTCCACTTCGGCAAGCAAAGTAGAAAGAGCGATTCGCCATGCGATAGAAGTGGCGTGGAATAGAGGACGGATAGAAGCAATTAACGCTATTTTCGGTGCACGTATCTATCTTGGCACGGAAAAACCAACGAATAGCGAGTTTATCGCTCTCGTAGCGGATAAACTGATACTTGAAAGTATGGTATAAATATAAATCACCCCGCAAAATATGCGGGGTGATTTGTTAAAGATAAGTTTTTAAATTAATACATACCGCCCATATCACCGCCAGCGGGAGCCATAGGTGCGGGAGGGGTAGGGATATCCGTCACGATGCTTTCCGTTGTCAAAAGGGTGGAAGCAACGGACGCCGCGTTTTGAAGTACGGAACGGGTGACCTTCGTCGGGTCGATAATGCCCGCTTCTACCATATCGCAGAATTTATTGTTGAGCGCGTCGAAACCGTAGTTGGCTTTCTTGGAAGAAAGCACTTTATCTACGATAACCGAGCCGTCAAGCCCTGCGTTTTTCGCGATTTGTCTAATCGGTTCTTCCAAAGCTTTCAATACAATCGTTGCGCCCGTTTTTTCGTCGCCGTTGAGGCTTGCTACAAGCTTTTTCATAGCGGGAACAGCCGAGAGGAGAGCGCTACCACCGCCGGGCACGTAGCCTTCTTCCACAGCCGCTCT
>SVIK01000106.1 GCA_015069525.1 Clostridiales bacterium
ACCCTGCGAAATCAATCCGCTCACCTTATTTTCTCTATACGAAGCCACGGCAAAGCCAATCATATGCGCCGCGCAACCAGCCACCGCAGCCCCGCCTGCAATCGCGAAAACTTCGGGATTTGCAAGCGCCGTTTCCGAACGGGCAATCGCAATCCAAATCGCGGCGGACGAGGTAGGCATCGTAAGCAAAATACCCATAACGATTGCAATCAATACACCTACGATAATCTTCACCGCTTCCCCTGCGTTAATGGTGAATACCAAAAATTCCGCAAACAAATCAATAAGCTCGATAAACGGCCAAGCCACGTACACCCCACCAACGGCAAGAATCAACGCACCGAGCGGAATTAAAATAATATCCAGTTTCGTTTTTCCTGCGTATAAGCTGACGATTTCCACCACGAACATCGTGACGACGTACGCCCCAATAGGGTTGCCAGGCGCACCCGACGTTAAGGTAATCGTCGAAGCGCTTTCCCAAAATACCAAACCGCCTGCCCAAGCACCGACCGTACCTGCAACGGCGCCGGCAAAGATAAGCAACTTGTTTTTACCAAGCGCGTGCGCTATACCTACGCCGATACCTGCCCCCATCAATGCCTTGGCGATATTCGCTATGTATAAAAGGGTAGCACCGACGTAGTTTCCCCCGCCGATTTTATTCACCCAGCCAGCAATTTGCGCCAAAATCGTCCCCGCGATAAGCGTGACGAAAAGCCCTTGCGCCATGCCCGAAAACGCCGTAATAAAATAACGTTTAGGGAGCGCTTTTAAATAACCGAGTACTTTTTCCTTACACGATTTTTTCTCTTGTATTTGTTCCATATTCTCTCTCCTTTAACAAGATTTGACTTTATTATACTCTTGTTTTTTTGAAAACGCAAGCGTTTGAAAGAAAAAACTGCCCTTACCATAGGTAAAGACAGCTTTTTCATTACACAGTTTCTTATTTGGTTAAACAAAATTACTTTCTTTCGAAACTGTCGCAACAAGTACAGCTTTCCGCGTCGCAACTGCAAACGTTGCCCACGTGGATTTTTCTAAGCGTGCAGTAATCGCCTGCACGGTTGTACTTGCAATCGGTCACACCGCAACCGATACTCGTGTTTACTTCTTGTCCTCTTTCATTCATCATAACAAAAACCTCCTTTAAAGGTAAAAGCAGTATGGGTAAATTGTGCAAAGATTATTGACATTTCCAAAAATTTCTTGTAAAATAGTAGCGTAAAGAAAAATTCAGCAAAAACATTGAGGAGTATATCTATGAAAGTTTTATTGACAGCCGACGTAAAAGGCACGGGCAAAAAAGGCGACGTGGTAGAGGTTGCAGACGGATACGGAAGAAACTTCCTTTTGAAAAAGGGCTTAGCAACGGTAGCGTCCTCCGCAAATATCCACGAAGCGCAACAAAAAAAGGAAGCGCTTGCTTTCCATAAAGCGGAAGAAGTGAAAGCGTTGAAAGCGCTTGCGTCCTCGCTCGATAAAAAATCGGTGACGGTAAAAATTAAGACGGGCGAAAACGGCAAAACGTTTGGTAGCGTGACGGCGGGAAACGTAGCTTCAGCGCTTGCGGAAATCGGCTTTGACGTGGATAAGAAGAAAATCAAAATGGACGCCGTTAAAACGCTTGGTTCTTTCCCTGCGGAAATCCGTCTCATGGAAGGCGTTTCAGCAAAAATCACCGTCGTTGTAGAAAGTCTTTAATAGATAAAGGAAGCAGTATGAACGAAACGAATATTCAAGAGGAAAGCGCACAATCGGCTTTACCCAAGAAGATTACGAAGGAAGATTTGAAACGGGAGGCGTCCACAAGACATGGCAAAGTGTTGTATTGGACAAACACCGTTTTCTTTCTGCTCCTCTCCTCTTTTTTGGTTTCCTTTGCCGCGTATAGCTTAATCCTCCCCAACGAATTCACAATCGGCGGTATCAGCGGTATTGCTATTCTTTTAGACGAAGCGTTTGGTATCCCGCAATACCTCGTCGTCTTTTCTATCAACCTGCCTCTCGTCGTCTTCTCTTTCTTCTTTGTAAAGAAGAAATTTGCGATATTGACGGCGGTGCATATCGCCTTGCAAACGATTTGGCTTGCTTTAATCGAATTGGTTTTCCCGCAGTTCCAAATTGACTTTGGCACGGGCGCGGAAAAGATTTTCGCGGCGATTGCAGGCGGGCTTTGTATCGGCGTAGCCGTAGCGCTCGCTTTCAAAATCGGCGGTTCTACGGGCGGAGCAGATATCCTTGCCGTAGTTATCCAAAGAAAATTCAACGCAGGCAGTATCGCGCGCGTGATATTCTTTATTAACTGTATCGTAATCGGCTCCTCCATATTCGTCTTTGACGGTGGCGACGACACGAACACCACGCTCAATAAATACGCGCTCATCCTTCTCCCCATCATGATGTCGGTATTCGAATCGTATATCGAAAGCAGAGCCAACGAAACGATTACGGGCGGGTTCCACTCCGCAATCGAATTTAGAATTATCACGGACAAGCCCGAAGAAATGAGCCTTGCGCTTATGAAGGAACTCAACCGTGGCGTGACGGCTGTGCCCGCGAAAGGTATGTACACGAAAACGGAGCGTTCTATGCTCCTTTGCGTAGTCAGCCGTAGACAAGCGACCACTTTAAAACGAGTCGTAAAAGAAATCGACCCCGATTCTTTTGCAATTACCTCTAAGGTTTCCCAAGTTTTGGGGCTTGGCTTCTATTCCGCCGAGGTATAAAGACAGAGTAAAAACGTTAAAAAACCGAGCAAAAAGCTCGGTTTTTTTATGCCTTTTCGGGAGAAATCGGCAAAAAAAGCAAAAAAATCAGGAAAAATCTACCGTTTTCGGCATTTTTTTTCTTTGAGTACTTGACAAAAACGAGGGATATAGGGTATAATTAAATTACTTGGAAATGCCAATTTTTCAAGAATTTACCAAAAGGGGAGAATTATCTCATGAACAAAGGCGAATTGATTAAAGTAATGGCAAAAAAGGCAGATTTCACGGAAAAGGACGCAACGATTGCGTACAATGCATTTATTGAAACGATTACGGAAGCGATGAAAGCGGGCGACAAAGTATCGCTTGTTGGCTTCGGTACGTTCGAAGTAAAAGACGTACCTGCAAAGACGGGCGTTAACCCTCAAACGGGCGAAAAAGTAGAAATTTCTGCTTGCAAGAAACCTGTTATGAAGTTCGGTAAATC
>SVIK01000107.1 GCA_015069525.1 Clostridiales bacterium
TTTTTTATCCAGTTTTCGCATTTCTCCGCCAAACCAGCAGTAGTGCAAAATTTTAGGTATCGCCATATTTATTCCCTTTTATTTATAATCTTTGCTACAAGGTCCACTTTCAAATCGGCTTTGCTTACCGTTTTGGATATCTTCTATCAACTGCAAAAGCCGTTTTGCTCCTTCGTCACCGTTCCACGTCGTTGCAAGCGTTTCGTATGCATTTTTTTCAAGCTTTTTGCGTAAATCGGGGTTGTCCATTAACAACTTTACTTTCTCGTATAAATCGTTTACGTCGTTTTTGTACGTTAAGCCGTTTTCCCCGTCTTTAATTAAATACGGCGCAGAACCAATTGCCCTATTGGCAACAACGGCGCAACCGTCGTTCATCGATTCGTTTAAAACAGCCCCCCACCCTTCGTTTTTATCCGAAGTGAACAGGAAGATTTCGTTTTCGCGCATATATTCGCGCACTTCCTCGGGCGACATCGCCCCCACCACGCGCACGTTTTCTTGCAAAGCGTATTTCTCGATAAGCGCGTTTACTTTATCTTGTAAAGGCCCTACGCCTATCATCGTCAATTGGAAATTATATCCCGCTTCCTTCAAACGACGCGCTACTTCTAAGGGGTATTCTGGATGCTTTAATTTGATTAATCTTGCGACCCATAAAATTGAGTTCTTCTTTTTTGCATCCAATATGTTTTCGATATGTTCGTAACTACTAACTGGCGGAAAGTATCCCCACTTATACGTCTTTTTGGGATAGCTACTTATAAACCTACAATCGGGCGCGGTATAAGCGCTTGCGCAAAGCATGTGCAGGTTCTTCTTGCGATAGCGAAAGTGTAATTTATAATACCAATACAAAACGCGCGGGTCTAAAATGCGCCATTTCCCTCTTTTAAAAAACCGCTCGCAATAACGGAAGGTGAGCTTGTTTTTTTTCAACCGTTCTTCTATAAAAACGTCGGGTGCGCTTCCAATAATAACCACGTCGCTGTTTTTGCCAAGCTCCATTGCTTTTTGAAAGCTTTCCTCGTTTTCATACGAGCGCACTACGAACGGAAACCTATCACTTTTATCTTCAAACCCCAATTTTATTCTTTCTTGGCTAAATTCTTCCGTTGCCACAAAACGAAATTCACCGTTGCAACGTTTGTACATTGCCTCGCAAAAAGGAATTTGATGTTCGTTGATAAAATTCGAGAAAAAGGTTATCATATATTGTCCTTTACCATCTCCGTGTAGATATTTACAATCTTTTCGTATAAATTATTGCCTTCGTGCAACGCTAACATAGAGCTTCTTGCATTTTTAGATAGCGTTTTTGCCAAATCGTCGTTTTCGAAAATATCCTCAATATATTTCGCCGCCAATTCGTAATCCTCAAAGCGGTACAAATATCCGTTCTCTCCCTGCTTGACATATTCGGGAATTCCTCCAACTGCCGAGGATACGCATGGCACACCCACCATCATCGCTTCTTTGAGCGAGCTGGAATGGTTTTCTATAGCCGAGCTCATCATAAACACGTGCGATTTTTCGTATTGCGTTGCAAGCGATTCTTGATTGACGTATCCCATCCAAACGATATGCTTTTCTATATCCAATTCTTTTATCAGCTTCTCAATATACTTTACGTAGCCGTTTCTTCTCAGTTTTCCCTTTAAAGAACCGTCGCTTACCATCTTCGTTCCGGGGACGTATATTTTCAAATCGGGATACTTCTTTTTAAGAATTTGCGCCACGCGGAAAACCATATGCAATCCCTTAATCGTATATCCCGACGCCGTACACATAATCGAGTGTCTTTCTACGTTATCGAGCGACCATTGCTTTTCCCCAAACACCTTGTTGATTGACAACGCGCAATCGTATACCTCCACGTTAGGCACAATGGAACGGATATTGGAATTGCACCATTCGTTCTCGCTGATAATTCTGCCTACTATCCCCAGCATTTCTTTTTCTTTTATGGCAGATTTTGCGTACTTTTTTTGCTGTTGCAAAATGCTATCTCTCTTCAAAAAATCCCGAAGCGTTTTGCTCTTTTTTAATTCTTTATAGGCAATTCCCGCCTGATAATAACGGGCAATCGAGCCCAAATACCCTTGCATATAAATCACGGACGGAATATTTTTTGCTTGGCGCAAAGCGCAAAGTCCATGCGTAAATTCCGTGCCCCAAATTTGGATTAAATCGGGTTTTTCCCTTACAAGTAAATTTCTCCATGCAAGTATATTTTTTTTCTTATTTTCATTGTACAAAATAGGATGCGTATCGGGCAAAGCGTAATAGGTGATACCGTCTTTTTCATACTTGACGGTTTCCTTTGTCGGCAACGTCGTTGCAATAACGAGCTCGTGCTCGGCTTTTTTCTTGAAATCGGCAAGTAAGGCGTCCATCCAAACGCCGTTATTTTCTTTTTGATACAGAAAAAGACTTAAATCGTTTAATACCGAGTTAACAATCCAAAGTATTTTCATTGTTTCTCCTTATAAATCACCCGCAAGAATATAGGTATAAATACAGCCAAAACGGTAAACCAAGACCCCGTATTTACCGAGGATAAAAACAGCGTTTGAATAAACATCCAAACGATATATCCATAGCCCTCTTTCTCTCTATACGGTTTGAAAAAACGGATATAAATCGCACGATACATAAAGACTAAAATAATCAATCCGCAAAGTCCGAATTGCGCCAAAAAGTCTAACGTAAATGCATGCCCTCCCGAACCGTGCCCACCATGCACGAACGAACCGAAAAGCGGATACTTAAAGAAAGTATTCAACGACATTTCATAAAAGAGGATACGGTTATCTTCGCTATTTTCTATCCCCTCTACACCGCCAGCCAACGCTCTTAAACGAAGGGATATTGAATCGTTTCCTATTAAATCCGCCAAGAAGATTAAAATTCTTGCAATCACCGTATAAAATAAGATTACGAACAAAACAACCGCAACCAATAAAATAAGCATTTCTTTGGAACGCATATTTTTCTTAAATAAATACAAGAAACAACTAATGATAGAAAGCAAAAATGCAATCGTATACCCCGAGTTTACGGCAAGAAGCACAATCAAAATAGACATGACAAGCGACGTCCATCTCTTTATCTTGCCTTGCTTATGCGCCAAGATAATAAGCGGGTGCAATAGAGCGAGCGTATA
>SVIK01000108.1 GCA_015069525.1 Clostridiales bacterium
GCCAAAGTTGCTGTCCTGCAAGACGAGGTTGGAAACGTTTCTTGCCGCTTCGCTACCCGAGGCAACGGATACGGCGCAGTCCGCTTCTTTCATGGCGAGGATATCGTTTACGCCGTCGCCCGTCATGGCAACGGTATTGCCCGCTTGCTTAATCGAACGGATAAGGATAGCCTTTTGTTCGGGCGTCACTCTGCCGAATACGGTGTATTGGTTCGCCGCGTTTTCCACCTCGATATCGGACAAGCCCTCCAAGGAAATGAAAAGAGAAGCGTTTTGGATACCTGCTCTTCTTGCTACTTCCGAAACGGTCACGGGGTTGTCGCCCGAAATAACCTTGACGGCAACGTCGTTTTCCTTAAACCAACGTATCGTTTCAATAGCGTCGGGACGGATGTTATCCGAAAGGGTAATAATTGCCACCGCTTTCAAGCCAGAGGGCACTTTTTCGCCTTGGAGCTGTCCAACGGAATGGGCAATAACCATTACGCGTAAGCCCATTTGCGCGTATTGCTTTACGATTTTATCCACGCGCGTGGGCATGGGTTTTAATACAAATTCGGGCGCGCCGAGTACGAAAGTTCCCGTGCTTTCGAAGGTGACGGCGGAGAATTTTCTCGCCGACGAGAAGGGGAGCGTCGCCATAGGCGTAAGCGCCGTGGAATGTCCAAAGCGTTCGTATAACGCAATCGACGTTTGGTTATTGTCGTCCAAGGAGGAGAGCATAGAACCGATAATGTCTTCAATACCCAGCTCCGTCGGGTTATTCAAAAGTACGCAATCGCTTACTTTCATGCGCCCGTCGGTAATCGTACCCGTTTTGTCAAGGCACAGTACGTTTACGCGGGCAAGCATTTCGAGAGAGTACATATCTTGCACGAGCGTGTTATATTTGGCAAGTCGTATCATACCCGTAGACAGGGCAACCGTGGTAAGGAGCAAAAGTCCCGAAGGAATCATGCCGATAACGACGGAAGCAGTCGTTTGGATAGCTTCGCTGATAATCAAATCGCCTGAGAATAGATTTTTCCAAAACCCGCCACGGCTAGCCAAGTCTTTCCAAGCCGTAGCACCGCCGATGGACGGGTCGCGGAGGTTGTTAAAGAACATTAAAATTGCAAGCGGAACAATGACAAGACCGATTACTTTAATGAACAAAGTAATCGAGTTCATAATTTCCGAGTTCGGTCGTTTGTATTTTTTTGCCTTCGCCGTCAGTTTGCTGATATACGTGTCGTCGCCGATTTTATCCACGCGCACGGCAAGTCTACCGCTCGCCACGAACGAGCCCGCATACACGAAATCGCCTTCCTCTTTTTTAATAGGCACCGATTCACCCGTCAAAAGCGATTCGTTGAGTTCCGCATTGCCGTCGATAGCGATACAATCGGCGGGCACTTGTTGTCCTGCGACAAGCACGAGGATATCGTCGATAACGATTTGCTCTACGGGGATTTCTATCTTTTCGCCGTTTCGCACCACTTGGGTGACGGGAGAGGATAAAATGGAGAGCTTATCCAGTTTCTTCTTCGCGCGAATTTCCAGCGCAATACTAAACACGATATTCGCAAGGAAAATAAGCACGAATAAGTATTGCGACAACGGTGCGCGGGCAAGCAACAACGCGACGGCGGCAATTAAACACAAAAGGTTGAAGAAGGTGCAAATATTGCCAAGGAAGATACTGCGATAACTTTTGGAGTATTTCTTTCCCGTCTTGTTGACGAGCCCTTGTGCAACGCGTTCGTCTACTTGCGCGGAGGAAAGCCCGACGTCTGCGTCCGCGCGGAAGCGTTTAAATTCTACCGTCGTGGCGGGTTCCGTTTGTTTTTTTCTCTCAAAGAGGGAGAAAGATTTCTTTTTTTGTTCCGTTTCAGGGGCAGAAAGGTTTTGCGCAGGCGCTTTCGGCGTCGGCGTTTTCTTGTTTTCTACCTCGTCAGGAATTTCGGTTTTGATTTTTCTTTCAGGCATAAAAGCCTCCGATAAAGATTAATGTTTTTATATTATAGCACACGAGCGGGAAAAACACAAGTTTTTTCGGGATTTTTTGTGGAAAATGGAAAGGAGCGAGGGCTTTTAATTGCAATTGCACGGAAAAAGTTGTATAATAAGGAGGTAAATAAAAGGGTACGGCGTTTGTATGCGGTACGCAAAACCAAAAAAAAGGAAATAATAGATAGAGGTGTCGTATGATTGATATCAATCTTATACGGAATAATCCCGAACTCGTAAAAGAAAACATCAAGAAAAAATTTCAAGACCACAAGCTTCCGCTCGTGGACGAAGCGCTTGCGCTTGATGCACGTCGCCGTGCATTGATTGCGGAGGGAGACGCGCTCCGTTCGGCGCGTAATACGCTGTCTAAACAAGTGGGCGCGCTTATGAAAGCGGGACAAAGGGAAGAAGCGGAAAAGATTAAAGCGCAGGTAAAAGCGGACGCGGATAGACTTTTGGCGATAGAAAAGGAAAACGAGGAAGTAGAAATCGCGTTGAAAAAGACGATGATGTCTATCCCCAACATTATTGCAGACGACGTGCCTCTTGGTAAGGACGATTCTTGCAACGTAGAATTAAAGCGTTTTGGCGAAGCATGCACGCCCGATTTTGAAATTCCCTATCATTTGGATATTTTGGAAAAATTGGACGGCATCGACGTGGATTCCGCACGCCGTACGTCGGGACAAGGTTTCTATTATTTGACGGGCGATATTGCTCGTTTGCACTCCGCCGTGCTTTCGTACGCACGCGATTTCATGATTGATAAAGGCTTTACGTACGTAATTCCTCCGTATATGATTCACGGCGACGTCGTTTCGGGCGTTATGAGCTTTGATGAAATGGAGAATATGATGTACAAAATCGAAGGGGAGGATTTGTATCTTATCGGTACGTCCGAACACTCGATGATAGGCAGATTTATGGGGCAAATCATTGACGGGGCAAAGCTCCCTATGGCGATGACGAGCTATTCTCCCTGCTTCCGTAAAGAAAAGGGTGCGCACGGCATTGAGGAACGCGGTATTTACCGTATTCATCAATTCGAGAAGCAAGAAATGGTCGTTATCTGTCGCCCTGAGGAGAGCGAGGATTGGTATGAGAAGCTTTGGCAATACACCGTGGAGCTTTTCCGCTCGCTCGATATTCC
>SVIK01000007.1 GCA_015069525.1 Clostridiales bacterium
CTTTGGCTTAAACCACGAGGTAATCTCCCCCGTAGTGGAGCAAATTGTAGAGCTTCATAAAATGGGCGTACAGGTAGGGCTCGTTATTGGCGGAGGCAACTTTTGGCGTGGCAGACAAGGCACGAATATGGACAGAACGACGGCGGACCACATGGGTATGCTTGCGACGGTCATGAACTCTCTTGCCATGATGGACGCAATCGAGCAAAAGGGTGTTCCCGTACGCGTGCAAACGGCGCTGGATATGGTATCTTTGGCAGAGCCTTTCATTTTGCGCAAAGCGCTTCGACATTTCGAGATGGGCAGGATAGTCATTTTTGCTTGCGGAACGGGGAATCCCTACTGTTCGACGGACACGGCAGCGGCGCTTAGAGCGTGCGAAATCGACGCGGATATCTTGCTTATGGCAAAGAACGTAGACGGCATTTACGATTCCGACCCGAAGACGAACCCGTTTGCGAAGAAATACGAAACGCTCCGTTATGCGGATATCATCAACCAAGGGTTAAAGGTAATCGATTTCACGGCGGCAACGATGTGTATGGAAAACAACGTGCCCACGCTCGCATTTGGGTTAAACGAAGAGAACTCTATCGTGCGCGCGGTGTGCGGTGAAAAGCTCGGCACGCTTATCAAAGTATAAAAAGTATAGAAATAGGAAATAAAGGAGAAATACCATGATTGAAAACGAAAAGATTGAAGAGATGATGATGGAACTTGAAGAAAAAGCGGAAAACTCTTTGCGCGCGCTCGAAGGCGATTACGGCGCAATCCGCACGGGCAGGGCGAATCCCCGTATTTTGGATAGATTGGACGTAGAAGCGTACGGCGGTATGAGCAAGCTTGTAGAGCTTGGCAACGTTTCCGCATTAGACGCAAAATGTTTGCAAATCAACCTTTGGGACAAATCGCTTTTGAAAGCGGTCGAGAAGGCAATTTTGCAATCGAACATCGGTCTTACGCCGACGAACGACGGCAACGTTATCCGTTTGGTATTCCCCGACATGACGGAGGAAAGAAGAAGAGAGCTCGTTAAACAAGCGAAGAAAATGGGCGAAGAAACGAAGGTAGCGGTAAGAAACCACCGTCGTGAAGCGATGGACGTCATCAAGAAAATGAAGACGGGGAAGGAGCTTTCGGAAGACGAAGCTTCGGGCTGTGAAGCGGACGTAGAGAAAATGGTAAGCGAATACATGTCCAAGGTAGAGGCGGTCATTTCTGCGAAAGAAAAGGAATTGATGTCTGTTTAAGGTATGGGCAGGAATAAAATAAACGGGGAAACGAAAATTCCCCAACACATAGCAATTATAATGGACGGCAACGGGCGTTGGGCGAAGAAACGCCTGATGCCCCGTTCTTTCGGTCATAAAAAGGGTATGGAGCGCATGATAGGGCTTATGGAACACGCCTTTGATTTGGGTGTTCCCTACGTGACGGTGTACGCGCTTTCCACGGAGAATTTAACCCGTCCCGAAGAGGAATTAAACGGCTTATACGATTTAATTCGCAATCATTTTGAAGGGTATATGGACCGTTTTTGTGAAAAGGGAGTCCGCCTTCGTATCATTGGTGAAACGCACCGTTTGCCCGCCGACGTGCAAGAAATTATTGCTCGCGTAGAAGAGAAGACGAAAGGTTGCGTAGGGAAAGGGGTAAACGTAGCCCTTTGCTACGGCTCGCGTGCGGAAATCGTGCGTGCGGTCAACTTGGCGGTCGAGCAAGGAAAAACGGTGACGGAAGCGGACGTTTCCTCGCTTTTGTATACGGCAGGTCAGCCCGACCCCGATTTAATGATACGCACGGGGAAAGAGATACGCCTTTCCAACTTCTTATTGTGGCAATCGGCGTATGCGGAATTGTATTTTTCCGACAAAATGTTCCCCGATTTTTCGGATAAAGATTTAGAGAAAGCGATTGTCTGGTTCTCCTCGCGTACCCGTCGTTTTGGCAAGACGGACGAACAAGTGGAGTGCCTCCACTAATAAATCTGGTGAGCCACCTCGGCGGTGAGTCACTGCACCCAAACCTTTCTATGCGGTGAGTCACCGCGCCCGAATCTTTCTATCTCCCGTCAACGCTCGTATGTAGTGTTATCGTGGATAAAAAAAGGGGGGTAAGAAAAAAGGGGGAGGTAAGGGCATAGCCCTTTTGCGTTTGTTGGACGCTTTCTAAAAATAAAAAACAAAGGCAATACTATGAAAAAGAGAATTATCAGCGGAGCAGTGTATACGGCGCTTTTGGTCGGATTTTTCTGCTTAAAAATATACGTACACGCATTTTGTTTCGATGCGCTCATTTACGCGTTTGCGATTATGGGGACGTGGGAAATTTTGCGTGCGTTCAAGGATAAAACGACGAAATCACAACGGGTAATGGTTATGATTTTTGCCATCGTTTGTATCCCCGTTTGCGCGGTGACGGAAGAATACCTTTCGTTTGGCTTGCACTATACGTGCGTTTGTTTCTTTACGCTCGCAGTAGCATTGTTGTCCCTTCTCGTTCTCGACCACGATAAGACGACGCCCGAAAATCTCGGTGTGTCCTTTCTTTCTGCGATTTATCCCGTATTGCTTTTATCGATACTCGTGCTTGTCAATCACGCGCCCGCGCCCGTTGCGCTTAAAGACGTAGCGTTTAATTCCAGCCTGTTGATACTGTTCATTTTCGTAGTATCTCCGCTTTCGGACGTGTTTGCGTTTATTTTTGGGTTGTCCTTGAAAAAAGTATTCCCCAAAAAGCTTGCGCCGACGCTCAGCCCCAATAAGACGATTATCGGTGCAATCGGCGGTTTAATCGGCGGTATGATAGGTGCTTGCGCGCTCTATTTTTTGTACGGCAAACTCGCAGGGAGCTATGAAAACATGGGCTTGTGGTTGCCCGTATACCTTACTATGGGCTTGCTCACGTCGGCAGCGACGGCGTTTGGGGACTTGGTAGAAAGCTGTATCAAGAGAAAGGTAGGCATTAAAGACATGGGCAAAATCATGCCCGGGCACGGCGGAGTGCTGGACAGAATCGACGGTACGTTATTTGCGTCCATGGTCGTATATTTGGCGTTTTCCGTCGTACGTATGTATTTGATATAAGGTGGAGGGTATGAAGAAAATATCTCTCATCGGCTCGACGGGTTCTATCGGCAGACAAGTCTGCTCGGTCGTGCGCCGTCACAAAGAAAAGTTCGCAATTGAATCGATGGTCGCAAACGCTTCTTCGGAGGCGTTTTTACGCCAAGTAAAGGAATTTATGCCCAAATACGCGGTGCTTGTAGACGAGGCGGAGGGCAAAAAGATAGCCGACCAAATTCCGCAAGGCGTGCGCTTTGCTTACGGCAAGCAATCGGCGCTCGACGCGGTGCGCTACGGCGACACGGCGTTCATATCCGCGACGGGCTTTGCTGGGCTCGAATATTCCTTACGTGCGGTAGAGGAGAAGAAAGATATCGCCCTTGCCAACAAGGAAACGCTCGTTTGCGGAGGGGAGCTCGTTATGCAAAAAATCAAGGGGGCAGGTATTAACCTAATGCCCGTTGATAGCGAACATTCCGCCCTTTGGCAAGCGCTTTCTTTCCGCACGGACGCACCCTTTTCCAAACTGATTATCACGGCGAGTGGCGGTCCTTTTTACGGCTGGGATAAAGAGAGACTTCGTTCTGTCACGCCCGCGTCCGCGCTCAAACACCCGACGTGGCAAATGGGCGCGAAAATCACGATAGACAGCGCCACGCTTCTCAATAAAGGTTTCGAGGTAATCGAGGCGAAATGGCTGTACGATACGACGCTTGATAAAATCGACACGGTGGTACAGCCGGAAAGCATTATCCACTCCATGGTGCAATTTGCCGACGGCGGTATTTTGGCGCAAATGAGTTATCCTACGATGGAGCTTCCTATTCAGCTTGCGCTCACGTATCCGCAACGTTTTGATTGCGGGTTAAAACCGCTCGATTTCGTATCGCTCGGCGCTATCCGTTTCTTGCCGTTAGAAAGGAAAGCTTTTCCGTGCTTTGATTTGGCGTTGACGTCGGCGGAACAGGGAGATAACTATCCTTGCGCGCTCAACGGCGCAGGCGAAGTGGCGGTACGTGCCTTTTTAGAGGAGAAAATTCCGTTCTTGTCAATTGCGGAAGTGATAGAGGACGCGCTTGCAAAAACGGAGCGCATGCAAGTGGAAAATTACGCGGTATTGCAAGAAACGGACGCAAGAGCGCGCGTTTATGCAAAAGAAGCGGTTGAAAGAATCACGAAAGCGGGAAAATAAGAAAACGAAGAGGGAATAGAGTTGCAAATCACGTCTTTATTGGCAGGAAACGTGTGGCGGACGATTGGTGGCGTAGCGATAGCCGTTGGTATTTTGCTCGTCATGGTGACGGTTCACGAATTCGGTCATTATATAGCGGGCAAATTGCTCGGCTTTAAAATTAACGAATTTTCCGTGGGGTTTGGCCCTGCGCTTTTCAAAAAGCGTAGCAAAAAAACGGGCGAACAATTCTCTTTGCGTATTATTCCGCTCGGCGGATATTGCGCGTTTGACGGAGAAGATTACGAGGAGGAAGAGGAGAAGACGGTAAAAGAGCCGTTATTCGAGGATTTCCCCCAAGCGAGCAAGGCCGACGCGGAATCTGCTCCTCCTGCCACGCCGAAAGCGGAGGAAGGAACGGGGGAGATAGTAAAAGCAGAAAAAGCGGAAGCGTATCCCGAGCCTAAGGGGGCAAAATTCAACGACCAAGCCCCTTGGAAGCGTATTATCGTATTGATAGCAGGCGCTACGATGAACTATATTTTGGCGGTACTCATCACCATCATTATGTTCAGCATCTACGGTCCCGTGCACTCGTATATCGGGTACGCAGGGAAAGAGGAAGCGGTCATCAGCGAAACGTCTCTTTCCGCATGGGATATCGTTTTATCGGTAGACGGCAAGGATATTTATCTTTCGTCCGATTATACGAAAGCGCTCAACGGCAAAAAGCAAGGGGAGAGCGTATCGGTAGAAGTGCTCCGTGAAAATGCCGAAGGGGAGTGGACGGAAAAGACGTTGACAATCACCCTTCACGCCGATTGCGATTTTAAGAATATGACGGATATGGCAACCGTCTACAACGCGTTCGGGTTAGACGGCTCGCAATATTATTTAGGCAACGTAGCGGATAGAGACGTGACGGGCGAGGGGTTCTTCTCCGTCATAGGCAAATCGTTCACGTACACGTGGAAATGCGCGGGCGTAGTGCTTCGTTCCCTTGGGGAGCTTTTAACGGGCAAGATAAGTTTGTTTGATAAGACGATGGGCGGACCGGGCACGACGATAGTAGCAACGGCGCAACAAGCTTCGGCGGGGGTATTGCCTACGCTGAATATAGCGGCGTTTATCGGGGTGAATTTGGCGGTGTTCAATCTATTGCCTATTCCTGCGCTAGACGGCTGTAAAGTAATTTTCTGCATAATCGAGTGGATTCGTAAAAAACCGGTCAATCGCAAAGTGGAAACGATGATACATTTTATCGGTATCATTTTCCTGTTCGGTTTTGCCATTTTGCTTGACGTATTACAATGGCTCTTATAGGAAATCTCGTTTAGAAAAAACCGACAAAAAAACTTAAAAAACTTTACGGGTGTCAAGTAAAAATGCTTGACACCGTTATTCTTATAGAGTATAATAGAGCGGAAGGAAGGGGGTAAAGGGCATGAAAGACGATATGCAATTTATCCGTTTGTGGGATTTATATTCTCCCTTGCTCACGCAAACGCAACAAGAAATCTCGCATTTGTATTTCAATTGCGATTTATCGCTTGGGGAGATAGCCCAGCAAAAGGGGGTATCCCGTCAAAGCGTCTCCGATTGCTTGCAAAAATGTAGGAAGCAGTTGGAGGAATACGAAGAGAAATTAGGTTTTGCCAAGACGGTAGAGGAGATGCAATCGCAAATCGACCGTTTGCAAAACGCCAAGGCTTAAAAAGGAGAAAAATATGGCGTTATTTGGTTCTTTATCAGAAAGGCTCAATCATATTTTTTCCAAGCTCACCAAACGCGGAAAATTAACGGAGCTGGAAATCCGCACGGCAATGCGCGAGGTACGCGTAGCGCTGTTAGAAGCGGACGTCAACTTAAAAGTAGCGAAGCAGTTTATTGCAGACGTTTCGGAAAAGGCAGTTGGCCAAGAAATCTTATCCTCGCTCAACCCTGCGCAACAGGTAATCAAGATAGTCAACGAGGAATTGATTGCGCTCATGGGCGCGAAAAATGCGAAGCTGGAAATTGCCTCACGTCCGCCCACGATTATTATGATGTGCGGTTTGCAAGGTGCCGGTAAGACGACGCTTTGCGGAAAGCTTGCTTTGCAATTGAAAAAGCAGGGCAAAAAACCGTTGCTCGTCGCGGGGGATATCTATCGTCCCGCAGCGATTACCCAGCTGAAAGTGGTGGGTAAAAACGCGGATACGGAAGTCTTTGAAAAGGGCACGCAAAGCCCCGTAAAGACGGCGAAAGAGGCGATTGAATACGCGAAATCGATGGGTTATGACACGATTGTGTTAGACACGGCGGGGCGTTTGCAAATCGACGAAACGCTAATGCAGGAGCTTGAAAATATCAAAAAAGAAGTAGAAGTGACGGAAACGCTTTTGGTTGTCGACGCGATGACGGGGCAAGAGGCGGTCAACGTAGCGCAAACGTTCAACGAAAGGTTGGACGTGACGGGGGTAATTCTTACCAAGCTCGACGGCGACACGCGTGGCGGTGCTTGTTTGTCCATTAAAGCGGTGACGGGCAAGCCTATCAAATTCATCGGCGTTGGCGAAAAGCTTACCGATTTAGAACCGTTCTATCCCGATAGAATGGCGTCGAGAATTTTGGGCATGGGCGACGTGCTTTCGCTTATCGAAAAGGCGCAACAAGCCATTACGGAAGAAGAAGCGAAGAAGATGCAACAAAAAATGCTCGGCAATTCTTTCACGCTCACCGATTATTTGGAACAGTTCGCAATGATGAAGAAAATGGGCGGTGCGCAAGCGATGCTTTCCATGCTCCCTGGCGCAGGGAAATTGAAAGTGAACGAGGGCGACATCGACGAAAAGCGTATCGAGCGCACGAAGGCGATTATCCTTTCGATGACGAAGCAGGAAAGGGATAACCCGTCGATTATCGACAGCAAGAGAAAACGCCGTATCGCAGCGGGCTCTGGCACGAGCGTGCAAGAGATAAACCAGCTTTTAAAGCAGTACGAGCAAACGAAAATGCTAATGAAACAGCTCAAAGGCAACAAAGGCAGAATGCGCCTTCCCTTCTAACGGAGAGCCTCCGCTGGCGAGGCTTTCTATCTCTCGTTGGCGCATAGATGTAGCGTTGTGGGGGATAGGAACACAAAAACGAAAAACAAAAATAAAAAATTTATATATACTTTGGAGGTATTTATTATGGTTAAAATGAGACTTTTGAGAATGGGCGACAAGAAGAACCCTATCTACCGTGTAGTTGTAGTAGACAGCAGAAAGGCTGCTACGGGCGAATATATCGAATGCGTTGGTCATTACAGACCCACGTGTGACCCCGTAGAACTCACGATTAACGTAGAATCCGCAAAAGCATGGCTTGCGAAGGGTGTTCAACCCACGGAAACGGTTAAGAACCTTCTCGTAAAGACGGGCGCAATGGAAAAGAGTGCAAAGCTCAGCGCATCCAAGACCAAGACGAAGAAATCCGACAAATAAGGCGGAGAACCTCCGCGGGCGAGTCTTTCTATCTTTCGTTAACGCATAGGTGTAAGATTATCGTGCCCTTGCCTCCCTTATAGAAGGGAGGGGGACCGCTTTGCGGTGGGTAGGAGTGCCTCCGCGCAGGGCACCCCTGTGGGCGAGTCTTTCTGTCTTTCGTAAACGCATAGAAGTAAGATTATCGTCGATAGGGAATAGAGAACGGATTACTTTCAGTCAAAAGGAGAGGAACAATGCTTGATTTAATCAAATACGTTGTCAATCAATTTGCCGAAGATAAGGAAAACGTAGAATTCAACGTTAAGGAAAAGGAGCACGTCATCGAAGTGACGGTCGTTCTTTCCCCCTCGGACATGGGCAAAGTGATTGGCAAGCAAGGCAAAATCGCAAAAGCGCTCCGTACGCTCGTACGTTCGGCAACGCCTGCAAACGAGAAGAGATACGTCATCGAAATCCGTGAAAAAGGCGGAGAAGCGGTGGACGTAGACGCGGAATAATCTTTTGCAACAAGCAAATAAAAAGGCTTTCACGAGGAAGCCTTTTTTTGCCTTATGATAAAAGAATCGATAAGGAGTAAAGAAATGGAACGGTTAATTATTGCCGAAGTATTAAAACCGCAAGGTATCCGCGGTGAATTAAAATTAAAGACGTTCACCGATTACCCCGAGGACGTAAAAGCGTTCAAGACGCTGTATATTGACGACACGGCGTATAAAATTCTTTCTTTTCGGGTAGGCACGGACGGTTTTGCGTACGTGGGTCTTCGCGGTATTCCCGACAGAAACACGGCGGAGCTTTTCCGCGGTAAAAAGGTCGAGGGAGCAAGAGAGGACGCGCCCGCGCTTGAAGAGGGGCAATACTATATCGTAGATATTCTCGGTCTTTCCTGCGAAACGGAGGAGGGAGAATTTTTAGGCACGGTAAAAGACGTATCCAACCTTTCTTCCGACGTATATACGATAGAAAAAGCAGGGAAAAGTATCCTCTTCCCTGCCGTCAAAGGCGTCGTTAAAAAAGTCGATTTAACGAACAAAAAACTGATTGTAGATAAAAAGATTTTTGACGAAATCGCGGTATATTAAGCGATTTTTTCCTCCTTTTTCTTGCTCGTTTTCGATTTGCGCAAATGCGCCACGGACGCGGTAAACGATTTGGAGGAAAGCACCAGCGCGCCCGCCACGACGACGAGAGCGACGTCAATAAACACGTAGGAATTATACACCAAGCTGTACGCCCAAACGTTTTGTCCGCTTGCATACGCTTCAAAGGCGAACACGCCCGACAAAACGTGGCAGACAAAGCGCAGGCTCCCCGCTACGAGCGCCCCGATAGCAAAGCGAGCTTGGGGCACTTTTTTCAAGAACTTGGCGTCGCCGAAAATCCCTGCAAGGCCGATAGCGGAAAAGGCTACGGGGTAATCGAGCAAGAACTGTGCGGGGTGAATAATCCACGGGTCTTGCACCGCTTGAAGCGTACCGTAAATAAAGCCGACGAATACGCCTTTTTTCGTGCCGAATAAATAGGCGTACAACATCAAAGGCAACGTCGAAACGAGGGTAATAGAACCCCCTTGGGGCATATCCCAAAGCTTTACGTAAGAGAGCGCAAAGCTCATCGACGTTAAAATACCCGCATAGGCAAGCGAGCGCGCGTTAAAGCGCAAATCGCTTTTATCGAAGAAGGTAAGCCCCACGATAAGCGCGATAGAAAGTGCGCTTCCCACGTACAAAGCAATCTGCTTTACGGTTGCCGTATCGGAGTTATAGTAGCCGTCGTTTGCAATCTTTTTGCCGTAGTATACGGCGATACAAACCAAAACGGCGATAAGGGCGGTAAAGCAAACGCCAACGCCGATGCCCCCGCAAATCCGCTTACGTTTTTCCGCGAATTTAGCCACGAGTGCGTAAGAAGTGAGGGCGATAAGCGAAAGGAACGCGAAAACGAGCAAGGGAATAAAGACGAAACGGATAAGCAAGTCTTTATCGAGCCAATTTTCTTGTGCGTACTCGTCGCTGTAATGGTACGCGATATCGAGTGTAAAAAAGGCAATTGCCAAAACGAGCAAATATCCAAACGTAGCGAAGAAAGCGTATTTCGCATATTTGGGAAAGACGTCGCGTTTTGCAAAGAACAGGACGATACCAACGATAAGCAAAGACGGAATAAGCGCAATCGTCAGCCATTTAGCAATCGGCTGGAAAACGTCGATACCGCTTGCGGATAAAAGGGAATAGAGAAACATAAAATAACACTCCTTTTCCGCCGTTTTTGCAACAAAAAAACCACCTAAAAAGGTGGATGCAAATCATCGTTTTACGTCAAGCGTAAGCAAAACGGAAAACGCATATCAATCTCTCGCTCAAGTATTACCTTGCCGATTCCAATGGTATAATCTCAGCCTTTTTCAAAGCACCCACGACGGATAATTAAATTTTGTACTATCATTATACGCAAAAAAACAACAAATGTCAATACTTTTCAAGGAGAAAAATTTATGCGCCACGATTTTTACGCATACATGGACAGAATGAAATATATCAAGCGTTGGCAACTCATGCGGTCAGAACGCGAGGAGAACATTATGGAACACTCGCAAAGCGTCACGCTACTTTCGCATGCGCTCGCGGTTATCCACAACGAAATTTTTGGTGGAAAGGCGGACGTATTAAAGACGGTTTTGTACGCGACGTATCATGAAACGAGCGAGGTTATGACGGGTGATTTGCCCACGCCTATCAAGTATTATAATCGTAGCATACACGGCGCGTATAAGGACTTAGAGCGCACCGCTTGCGAAAAAATGACGAGCATGTTGCCCGAGGAAATGCGCGGAGGGATAGCCCCGTACGTGCTTGCCGACGAGGAGAGTATCGAATATAAGCTTGTAAAATCGGCGGATAGACTTTCAGCGTATATCAAATGCTTAGAGGAGCTCCGCTCTGGCAATAGCGAATTTTCCAAAGCGAAAAAGAGCATCGAGGAGGACTTGCACGCAAGAAACATGCCGGAAATCGAATATTTCTTCCAGCATTTTATTCCCTCTTTTTCCTTAACGCTTGACGAATTGGAAGGGTTTTAATAGGTAGTGCGCAACCGCCTTAAACGTATGCTTTCACGCAATTTTCAACAATCTATTAAGCATTTAACGAAAACGTAAGGTATAATACGGAGTATAGAAGTTAAAAATATCGTAGGGGAGTATCCCCTAACGGAGAACAACCATGAAGAAAACGACGAAAAAAATAGCGGTTTTAGCGCTTTGTGCGATTATCGGTTTTTCCGCCCTCTCTTTATCCTCTTGCTTTTTCGAGAAAGAGGAGGCAATCAGCGCGTACGAAATCGCCGTAGAGAACGGCTTTACGGGCACGGAGCAGGAATGGCTTGCGAGCTTGAAAGGCAATAAAGGCGAAGACGGCAAAGACCTTACCGTGCAAGATTTATACGAGGCTTCGGGGTTTGAAGGGACTTTGGAGGAATTCATCGCGCACTATATCAAAGACATCGACGTAAAATTGCCCGAGGATAACGATACGGAAACGATTGCGAAGAACATGACTTCGGTAGTGAGTATCTGTGCGGGTTATCAAAAAAAGCAAATTGTCCGTGAGGGTTGGCTTCGCACGGAAAAGACGAAGGTAAGCGGTTCGGAAGGAAGCGGTGTCATTTACAAAATCGAAACGAACGGGGAATATACCGAGGCGTATATCATCACCAATTACCACGTTATTTACGGGGGAAGCAATCTCACCGATAACGAAAACGGAATATCCAGCGACATTTACGTGTACGCATACGGCGCAAGGGAGTTTTTCACCAAAGGCGACGAGGATAGGGACGGTTATCTGGACGAAGACAAGCAAATGGGCGACGAAGGCGACGGTATCCGCGCGACGTACGTTGGCGGAGCGATGGATTACGATATCGCTATTTTGAAAATCTCGGATAATAAGTATCTTCCCAAGAGCGCGATTAGCGCTGTGGAATTTGGCGATTCCGAAGAGGTGACGCTTGGCGAAAAAGCGTTTGCTATCGGCAACGCAAACGGGCACGGTATTTCGGTGACGGGCGGTGCGATTTCCGTCGAATCGGAAAACATTGCGATGTCGTCTACGGACGGAAAACGTACGGTAGAATACCGTGTTATGCGTACGGACGCCGCGATTAACCACGGCAACTCAGGTGGCGGATTGTTCAACGCCCAAGGCAAGCTTATCGGTATTACCAACGCCAAGAACATTGAAGACGAAACGGATAACATGGGCTATGCGCTTCCCATTTCGCAGGTAAAGGCGGTTGTGGAGAATATCATAAGCAACACGACGGAAGGGATAAACGGCTACGTCACCCGCGCATGGTTGGGTGTGGAAACGTACTTGCAATCCTCCGTAGCCTCGCTTGTGGACGGTAGAGTGCGTATCAATGAAACCTTCTTGGTAAACAACGTATTTACGAACGAACAGCAAGGGGCAGGGCGTGGCAAATTCCAATACCTCGACGTATTCAAGGCAGTCAAGATTGGCAATGGCGAATGGACTACGCTCAGCCGTAGACACCAATTAGGCGATAAGATGTTGGAAATCCGCAAAGGGGACGTCGTCACCTTCCGCGTGCTTCGTGAAAACGTGGAAACGGACGTAGAAATCACGTTCGACAAGGACGAATATTTCATTAAATACCAATAAAGTAAAACGAGGACGCGCCGAAACGGGGCGTCCTCTTTCGCTTGACAAAGTAGCGTATAAGTAGTATACTTATAGAAGAATAGTGAAGCGTCACGCTTTGCAAATTGCGGACGTTAGTTCAAATCACGTTTAAGAGGGGAAAAATGAACTCGGAAGAATTTATTTTGTCGTTGACGAATTTTTGCGAAGACGAGGAAAGCTTGCAAAACCTGCGCTTGGGCGTACCGCTTGGAAAGGACGCCTCGAACGCGCTCGTATTTTCGCAAAAGCAGGAAAAACCGTTTATGTTCCGCCACACTTGCGTGACGGGCGTGAAGAAAACGGCGTTTATCAAGCGTGCTCTTTTTACCCTTTTATGCCTGTACGAAAAGGACGAGGCAAACGTTTTTATCATCTCTCCCAAGACGGACTATGGCGAGCTGTTGCGCCTCAATAACGCTTCCGTCACCGTGCCGTTTATCCGTACGAAAGCGGATATAGACGACTGTTTGGCGTGTGTAAAGGAACTTATTTCTTTGCGTGAAAGGGAGAAGGGTTGTCCCCGTCTTATTTTGGTATTGGACGGCTTAGAGGAAATCGAGGGCTGTAATCAAAACGGCGATTTAGAGGAATACCGTGCCTTTTTCGACGTGGTAGCCAGAAAAAAGGACGTAGAAATTTTCAGCGGTGCGGAGCTAATGAAAAGTATTTTCAGCGGATATCCGGGTGCGTTCGTAGGGGTAGGAAACTGTCTTGTGACGACGATAGAGGAGGGCAAAGCAGACGTCACGTACGTAGGGGAAGATTCCTCGCTTTCCTTGCCCACGCCCATCTTTTTCCCGACGTCGCCGTCGGTGACGGAAACGATTATTTGGCTGAACGCCCTTTCTGCCGAGCAGAAAGCAATCGGCTAAATGGGTATGATAGAGTATCCTTTTGAAAACATAGTCGCGCCCCTGCTT
The DNA here is from genome assembly GCA_015069525.1 of Clostridiales bacterium. Lineage (GTDB taxonomy): Bacteria > Bacillota > Clostridia > Christensenellales > Borkfalkiaceae > Scatosoma. The sequence continues at coordinate 13,330 of SVIK01000007.1, forward strand.
GCATGGTACGACGAGGAAAAGCGTAGCCTGCCTTGGCGGGATAACCCCACCCCGTACTGCGTTTGGGTATCGGAAATCATGCTCCAACAAACGCGCGTAGAGGCGGTAAAGGAATATTTTATACGCTTTATCGATGCGCTCCCCGACGTAAAAGCGCTCGCTACATGCGAGGAAGAGAAGCTTTTAAAGCTTTGGGAAGGCTTGGGGTATTATAATCGAGTGCGCAATATGCAAAAATGCGCGCAGGAGCTACTTGTCCGCTTCAACGGCGAATTTCCAAAAAGGAAAGAGGAACTGCAAACGCTTTCAGGGATTGGGGAATATACGGCGGGGGCAATCGCTTCGATAGCTTACGGCAAACGGGTTTCAGCGGTAGACGGCAACGTTTTACGCGTGAGTGCTCGTTTAAGCGAGAACGCCACGCCCATTGGCGATAATAAGTATAAAAAAGAATTGAGCGATAGATTATCGGCGGTATATCCAAGCGAGGGGCAAGATTGCGCCAATTTCACGCAAAGTCTGTTCGAGCTGGGTGCGCTAATTTGTAAACCGCAGAACCCCGATTGTACGCGTTGTCCGTTGTCCAGCCTTTGCAAGGCGTATCAAAACGGCACGCAAAAGCAGTACCCCGTGCTCCCGCAAAAGCGGGAAAAGCGTAAGGAAGCGGTGTACGTATTCTTAATAGAAACGGAGGAAGGCTTTGCGATACGTAGAAGGGAATCGGGCGTATTAAAGGGCATGAACGAATTTCCCTCGCACGTTATAAACGCAGGAGAAAGCGTGGAAAACGTATTAAACGAGTGGGGTATGTACGCGTTCACGGAAATTAAGCGAAAGAAATATAAGCACGTGTTTACACATATCGTTTGGGATATCACGTGCGTATGGATAAAGGCGGACGTATCGCCCTTCGATTGCTACGCTTTGGACGAAATCGAGGAGGGGATATCCTTGCCCACGGCAATCAAACAATGTATGGAAATATTAACGTAAAGGAGAAAAATAACATGAAAGTATTGCTTGTCAACGGTAGTGCGCACGAAAAAGGATGCACGTACACGGCGCTTGCGGAGGTAGCGAAATCGCTCAACGCCAACGGCGTAGAAACGGAAATTTATTGGCTTGGGGATAAAGGCGTACAAGGCTGTAAAGGCTGTTGGGCTTGTAAAAAGATAAAAAAATGTATCGTAGACGATTGCGTAAACGAATTCGTGGAAAAAGCCTCGCAATTCGACGGCTTCGTATTCGGTTCGCCCGTGTATTACGCTTCGGCGTCGGGTGCGCTCGTATCGTTTATGGACAGAGTATTTTATAGCGGTGGCAGAGCGCTCGCGTTTAAACCCGCTTGCGCAGTAGTCAGCTGTCGTAGGGCGGGGGCGTCGACGACGTTTGACGTCATCAATAAGTACTTCACGATTAACAACATGCCCGTGGTTGGCTCTAATTATTGGAACGAAATTCACGGCAACAAAGCGGAGGAAGCGGAGCAAGACGAAGAGGGCTTGCAAACGATGCGCATTTTAGGCAACAACATGGCTTGGCTTTTAAAATGTATTGCGCTTGGCAAAGAAGCGGGCGTAGCGCCGATTACGGAAAAGAAAATTTTTACTAATTTCATAAGATAAAAAGAAAACGCCCCAACAGGGGCGTTTTTATTATGAATTTATATCGTTATACAAAGGGATGTTCCACGCGGATAACGCACGCGCACTCTGGGCGAACGTCGCGGATTTTTTCCACCACTTGTTTTTCCGCGTCCTTTTTGCAAAGCGGACAATCGGTAGGAACAACCAAATCGAAAATCAGGTTGATATTCTTTTCCCCCTTGGTCATACGGAAATCGTGTATTGTAAAGCTTTCGCTCACCGCCTTAGCGGAGCTTTCCGCTAGCAAGCGGAGCTCGTTAACGAGCGGGTCGTCTACGACGAGGGGGTCCAAATGCACGGTGACGATACAGCCGAATTTTTTATGCATATCTTGTTCCATAGTATCCACTTCCTCGTGGGCGACGTTGATATCGCAATCGGCGGGCACTTCTGCGTGGAAGGATACGATTTGTCTACCAGGGCCGTAATCGTGTACCATAACGTCGTGAATGCCCACGATACGGGGATAGTCTTTAACGAATTCGTAAATACTGTCGACAAAGGCAGGGTCGGGGGTAGAGCCGAGAAGCAAGTCAATCGTTTCCTTAGAGGCTTTCAAGCCGGTAAAGAGGATAAACGAAGCGACGAGGATACCCACCCAGCCGTCGATATGTACGCTCCAAAATCTAGAAACAATGGCGCTTGCGAGGACGAGCGTCGTCGCGATACAATCGGACAAAGAATCCGCAGCCGCCGCGCGAACGGGGGAGGAGTTAATTTTCTTTCCAATTTTGCGATAAAAGAAGAAGAGCCACACTTTCACGAGGATAGACGCGCCGAGGATAATCATAGACGCGTTGCCCACGTTAGGAAGGGTAGGCGTTATAATTTTCTCGATAGAGCTTTTAAAGAGCTCAAACCCCACGAGAATAATAAGCATATCGACGATAAAGCCCGCCACGTACTCGTATCTGCCGTGTCCCAAGGGATGTTCCTTGTCGACGGGCTTGTTGGCAAGACGTACGCCCAATAGGGTGACGATGGAAGAGCCCGCGTCGGAAATATTATTAAAGGCGTCTGCAATAATAGCGACGGAAAAGGATAAAATACCCATGGTCAGTTTGCCTGCAAATAGCAAAAGGTTGAGAAAAATCCCCGTTATCCCTGCAAGCGTAGCGTGTTTAGCGCGCACCTTCGTGTCGTTCACGTCTTTATTTTTGCCAATAAAAAGGCGGATTAAGAAATCAGTCATATTCGCTCCTAACAGCAAGATTATGGCATTATTATAGGATAGAAGGAGGGTTTTGTCAATCAAAAAGTGGAAAAATGCGGAAAAGCTTATAAAAAGCGTTGACAAAAGCGAGGCGGTTATGCTACAATTTGCATGTCATAGGGGAGTAGTCGGCTTGAAAGAGTCGTTGTGTCTACAACACTGAAAGCAATTTCAGGCACAATGGTAAACGGCAAGACTTATGCGCAAATCCCAAAGTAGGAGTTTTTGCGCGTAAGTCTTTTATTTTGTCATTTAGCATAGTCAAAGTATCGAAATTAAAAACAAACAAAGGAGTTTCACATATGTTTTGGACGATTTTTTGGGCAGTAATCATGCTTGTCGGCGGGTTCGTGCTTTTGGTAAAGGGTGCGGATTGGTTTGTTGACGGGGCGGCTGGTCTTGCGGGGAAATTGCGTATTCCCCAGCTTGTCATCGGTTTAACCATCGTGGCGTTTGGGACGAGCGCGCCCGAGCTTGCGACCTCCGTAATTTCCGCGGCAGGCGGGGACGTGGGTATTGCAGTAGGCAACGTTTTAGGTAGCAATATCACGAATATTTTGCTCATATTAGGGCTTTCGGCGATGTTTTGCGTTTTGCCCGTGCAAAAGGCTTCGTTAATCGTTGATTTGCCCATGTTGTTAGGCGCGAGCGTGCTCATCGTCCTTTTCGGGGCGTTCGACAACGAAATCGGCAGATTAGAGGGCGGTATCATGGTAGCTTTGCTTATCGCGTATACGACGTTTTTGGTAATGAAAGCGCTTCGTCAACGGGACAAGCAAGAAAGCATTTCCGCGCTTGAAAACCACGAGGTAGTCGTGGGAGAAACGGGCGAAGGGGAAAGTGCTCCCAAGAAAGGCTTTAACGGTTGGTACGAAAAGATGAAAAACTACACGTGGTTTTTAGGTATTGCCACGGTTGTAGGGTTGGGAATTGTCGTCGGCGGAGCTATGTTGGCGGTAGAAGGGGCAAAGACGATTGCTACGGAAATCGGTATTCCCCAAAAAGTCATTGGCTTGACGGTAGTGGCAATCGGCACGTCCTTGCCCGAGCTTATCACGTCGGTGGTTGCGGCAAAGAAAGGGGAAACGGATATTGCCGTGGGCAATATCGTAGGTAGCAACATGTTCAATATCTTGCTAGTGGTAGGTCTTTCAGCGGTGATTATGCCCTTGCCGTTTGTTTCGGAAGGAGTAAGCTTCCTTTGGGACGGGTTAATTGCCCTCGGTTCGGCAATCATTTTGTCGGTATGCGCATACCTTCCCAAGCATAGAGTCAACCGCGTAGGAGGGGGCGTTATGCTTGCAAGCTTCGTCGCGTATTACGCGTACTTGTTTATAATGATGTAAAAAACATAAAAAACTTGCAAAAATCGAGCAAAAACGCTTGCCAAGAAAAAATAAATCGTATATAATAGGTAAGACTTCGAACGTTCCTCTGCCTATTTTGGGTATAGCGAGGAGTTATACAGCGGGTTAAGAACGTATCGTAATTAACGGAGGTAGAGTCTAAAATGAAAGGATTGATTGAAGCGATTGAAGCGGAAAACCTCAAATCCGAAGTGCCTTCTTTTGAAGTAGGCGACACGGTTAAGGTAGGCTACAAAATCATCGAAGGTGGCAAGGAACGTGTGCAAAACTTCGAAGGCGTAGTTATCGCGAAGAAGAACGGCGGAATTTCCGAAACGTTCACGGTGCGCCACATTTCCTATGGCGTCGGCGTAGAAAAGACGTATCCCCTTCACTCCCCGAAAATTGCGTCCATCACGGTCGTAAGAAAGGGTAAGGTTAGAAGAGCGAAACTCTATTACTTGCGCAAGTTGACGGGCAAAGCTGCCAAAGTCAAAGAAAGAATTTAATAGGAAACGTCGGAGGATATCCGAGAAGACGAGTTTGCTTAAAGTCAAAGGCAAACTCGTTTTTATTTTTTTCTACAAAAAATAGGTAAAATATTGTTTACTTTTTCTATCGTTTAGGGTACAATAATAAAGAAAGACATATAATAAGGAAGGGGAAGGCATGATTGCAAGGGTACAAAGCTATGCTTTATCAGGATTAGACGGCGTATCGGTGACGGTAGAAACGGACGTATCGAAAGGGATGCCCGCGTACGAAATCGTAGGTCTTCCCGATACGGCGGTCAAGGAATCGAGGGAACGTGTAAGAAGCGCGATAAAAAACAGCGCGTTAGAATTTCCCTTACATAAAATCACCGTCAACCTTGCCCCTGCATACGTTAAAAAGGAAGGCTCGTCTTTCGATTTGCCCGTTGCTATCAGCTTGTTGAAAGCAAGCGGGGTTTTGCAGGCGGAGTTAAACGATACCGTCTTTTTAGGGGAACTTGCTTTAAACGGCGATTTGCGCCCTATCACGGGCGTTTTGCCCGCACTTATCTCTGCGCGGGATAAAGGGTATACGCAATTTATCGTCCCTTACGATAATAGGAAAGAAGCGGGATATATTCACGGGGTAGAGGTGTACTGCGCAAAGAACTTGCGCGAGGTAGTCGACCACCTTTCAGGGTTTTCTCGCATGCAAGCGGTAGAGATTGCGCCCTTTGAAAAGGGGACGGAGCAAGGCAAGCGCACGTACGATTTGTCTTTTGTGAAAGGACAGACGGTTGCAAAGCGTGCGTTAGAGGTAGCGGTGGCAGGCGGACACAATATCTTATTCGTCGGCCCTCCGGGAAGCGGTAAAACGCTCCTTGCAAGGGCAACGCCTTCCATATTGCCCGACATGCGCTTTGAGGAAGCGCTTGAAATTACGAAAATTCACTCGGTAGCGGGTACGCTTGGGGAGGAGGGTATCGTAAAGACACGCCCTTTCCGTTCCCCGCACCACACGGCGACGACGGTGTCCCTTTGCGGTGGCGGAAATAAATCGGTTCACCCTGGGGAAATCAGCTTGGCGCACGGAGGCGTGCTGTTTTTAGACGAACTGCCCGAATATAACCGTTCCACGCTCGAAGCGCTCCGTCAGCCTTTGGAGGACGGCGTCATCACGATATCACGTTCCAGCGGAACGGTCACGTATCCCGCCTCGTTCATGCTTTGCGCAAGTATGAACCCTTGCCCTTGCGGAAACTACGGCAGTAGCAAACGCCGTTGCACGTGTACGCCCAACGATATCCGTCGTTATCGTGCAAAAATTTCAGGGCCTTTGTTGGATAGAATTGATATTCAGGTAGAAGTGGACGGCGTGGAATACGACGATTTGGTTTCCACGGCGGAAGAGGAAACGAGCGAGCAAGTAAAAAAACGCGCGGACGGCGCAAGAAATATCCAACGCCAACGTTTTGCGGACGGCAAAATTACGACCAACGCCGAAATGGGCGAAAAGGAAACGCGCGAATATTGTAAGCTGAGCGCAAATTGCGAAGAAATAGTAAAGGAAGCATACGAACGTTTACGCCTTTCAGCGCGCGCCCGCTCGCGTATATTAAAAGTAGCGCGCACGATTGCGGATTTAGAGCTTTGCGAGGATATCCTCCCCGAACATCTCTACGAAGCGATTTCTTATCGTACGTATAGCGCACAGCAAGACGAAGAATAAGGTGGCGTGTTAGCGTATGCAAGGGAGTATTTTGCAAGAACTTAATATCGGCGCGCCCATGTATCCCAAATCGTGGGAAAGCTTGCCCGACGCTCCCCAAAGCTTGCAATACGTCGGGGACGTCGCGTTGTTAGCCACGCGAAAATTCACGGTGGTCGGTTCTCGCACTACGCCCGTGCAAATGCGCAAATTAGGGAAAGAGGTCGTCGGCGGAATCGCCAATCACTTTACGATAGTGACGGGGGTTGCAGACGGCGGAGACGAGACGGCGATACGCGGTGCGTTAGAGGTAGGCGGAAAGGTAATTTGCGTGCTTGCAGGCGGTTTTTCCGCAATCCCGCAAAGCAATTTGCCCCTTCTAAAAGAGGTGGCGAAAAACGGCTTGTTGCTTTCCCCGTACCCTTACGATGCGCCCACCCGTAGTTTTTCCTACGAATATCGAAATAAATTGCTCGCCTATTTAGGTGAAGGCGCTCTCGTTTTGGGTGCAGGCGAAAAAAGCGGTGCGCTCATCACGGCGAAATACGCAAAGAAAGCGGGAAAGGAAATCTTTGCATTTCCGTACGCTCCCCGCGTCCACGCAGGCGTAGGTTGCAACCGCTTGATTAAAGAGGGAGCGCATTTAACGGAAAGCGCGGAAGACGTGCTGTTGTGCATGGGGATAACGCCCACGGCGAAAAAAGCCCCCGTAGCCTTGACGAAAGAGGAACAAGCGGTTTTGGAAACGCTCGCGTTGCTTTCGGAGGCGCACGTTAACGAGCTTTCGTCCAAATCGGGCATACCCGTTTTCAAATTACGCGCCACGCTTTCCGCGCTGGAAATCAAAGGCGCAATCACTCCGATTGGTGGCAACCGCTACGCAATCGTGTAAACCAAAGCAGAAAAATTTTTTATAGCATATAGCAGAAAGGAATACGAAATGGATTTAATCATCGTAGAGTCGCCTTCCAAGGCAAAAACCATCTCCAAATACCTCAAAGGGCAATACCGTGTCGACGCGTCGGCGGGGCATATTCGCGATTTGCCCGTACACACGCTCGGCGTAGACGTGAATAACAATTTCGAACCGAACTACGTGAATTCGGACGGCAAGGAAGACGTAATCCGTCGTTTAACGGACGCGACGAAGAAAGCGGACAAAGTATACCTTGCAACCGACCCTGATAGAGAAGGGGAAGCGATTGCATGGCACTTGCAAACGGTGCTCGGCTTGGACGAAAAGGGCAAGAACCGTATCGAGTTCAACGAAGTAAGTAAAACGGCGATAGAAAACGCGCTTAAAAAACCGCGTGCAATCGATTACGACTTGGTAGACGCGCAACAAGCGCGCCGTGTCTTGGATAGACTTGTAGGCTACAAGCTTTCCACGCTCATCAATCATAAAATCGAAGATAAAAACGGCAACGGCAAGCGTTCGCTTTCCGGTGGCAGAGTGCAATCGGTTGCCCTTCGTCTGGTGGTGGAAAGGGAACGTGAAATTACGGCGTTCAAACCGCAAGAATATTGGAACTTAACGGCAGAGCTTTGCGACAAACCCAAGCAATACGCGCCGTTCAAGGCGTTGCTTGAAAAGAAAGGGAGTAGAAAATATAAGCCCTCTTCCGCGGAAGAAACGGCGGAAGTGCTCGCATTGATAGAGAGTGGCGTATTCAAAGTATCGAAGGTAAAGAAATCGATTATCAAATCGCACGCGCCCGCGCCGTTCACCACCAGTTCGTTGCAACAGGACGCATCGACGAAGCTTGGGTTTACCTCGCCCGAAACGATGACGCTTGCGCAACACTTGTACGAAGGTATCGATACGGAAAACGGCGACCATATCGCGTTCATCACGTATATGCGTACGGACTCCGTCCGCATCTCCAAAGAAGCGCAATATAAGGCGCTTGATAAAATCAAAGAGGTATACGGGGAAAGCTACGTTCCCGAAAAGCCCAATTTTTACGCTTCGAAAAAGGGAGCGCAAGACGCCCACGAAGCAATCCGTCCCATCGATTTAGAAATGACGCCGGAAAAGGCGAAAAAGTTGCTTGATAGAAAGCACTTTGCGCTGTATAAATTGGTATACGAACGCTTCCTTGCTTCGCAAATGGCGGAGGCGAAATATAACAGCGCGCAAATGGAAATCGACAACAGCGGATATATTTTCAAGGCAAGCGGAAAGGTGCTTTTGTTTGCGGGGTTCACGGCGGTATATCAAGACGTATCGGCGAAAAAGGAGGACGAGGATAGTATCGACGTTTCCAAGCTTTTGCCCGATTTGAAAGAGGGGGACGAGCTCGACCTCGTATCCATGCAAAAGGAGCAAAAATTCACCAAACCGCCCCTTCGCTATACGGACGCTTCGCTCGTTAAAACGATGGAAGAAAAGGGGATAGGCAGACCGTCCACGTACGCGACGATTATCTCCAAGCTCATGCAAAAATACGTCAAAAAGGACGGCAAATACATGGTTCCCACGCCGATAGCGTACGAAGTTGTGGATATGCTTGTAAAATGCTTTATCGATGTCATGGACGTAGGCTTTACGGCGGGCATGGAAACCAAGCTGGACGACATTGAAGAGGGTGGCGTAAATTGGCGTAGCGTCATTGGCGAATTTTATCCCGACTTTGAAAAGAACTTGCGAAAAGCCTCCAACTACGGAGACGAGCAAACGCAAGTGACGTGTGAAAAATGCGGACACTTTATGCTTCGTAGAATGGGCAAATTCGGCAAATATTTAGCCTGCTCGAACTATCCGGAATGTCACAATATCGTCAGCGAAACGAAGGAAGAAATTTCCGCAATGCGCTGTCCCAAGTGTGGGGAGAACATGGTGGTTAAGAGCGGTAAATTCGGCAAATTCTTGGCTTGTCCCAACTATCCCGATTGTAAATCTACGATGCCCATGCCGACGGACGAAGAGGTCAAATTTGCGGGCAAATGTCCAGAATGTGGCAACGCCATGTCGGTACGCAAGACGAAGAAAGGCAAGGAATATTACAGCTGTTCGGCATATCCCACGTGTAAATTTATGAGCTGGGATATCCCCACGGGTGAGAAGTGTCCAGAATGTGGCAACGCGCTCGTCAACACGGCGCGTGGCAACGTAAAGTGTAGCAATAAAGATTGTTCTTTCCGTATCAAGATATCGAAAGCGGAAAAGGCGGAACGCGCCAAGAAAGAGGAAACGAACGCACCCGAATTTGTGAGTGCTTTCGAAGCGCCTCCGCTCATGGACGAACCGCCCGAAATGGACGATTACTATTCGTAATTTTTTCGCTTTGCTTGTCGCCAAGCGCGGTCAAGGTATCTTAAAAATTACGTCAAGTATCAAACTCAAAAAGAAAAAAGGAAAGGAAAGCATCATGGAAGTGCTCGTTGTCGGCGGTGGATTAGCAGGTTGCGAAGCGACGTATTACCTTGCCCAGCAAGGGATAAAAACGACGCTTGTCGAAATGAAGCCGAAAAAATTTACCCCCGCTCACGAAAGCGAGAACTTGGGCGAGCTCGTTTGCTCCAACTCCTTAAAGAGCAACGATTATTACGCCAACGCATGCGGTCTTTTGAAAGAGGAAATGCGCCGTATCGGCTCGCTTATCATCGAGGCGGGCGATAGGACGAGCGTCCCAGCAGGCTCAGCGCTTGCGGTAGATAGGGAGAAATTCTCGGCGTATATCACGGAAAAAATAAAAAACCACCCCAATATCACGCTAATCAACGAGGAGCTTACGGAAATTCCCTCCACCAAGGATAGGTACGTCATCATAGCGACGGGCCCGTTGACGAGCGACGCGCTCAGCCAAGCAATCCAAAAAGAATTTGGAAAAGACTTGCACTTCTACGACGCGTCCGCCCCGATTGTATCGGCAGAGAGCGTCGATATGACGCACGCTTTCACGGGAGATAGGTACGGTAAAGGCACGGGCGATTATATCAACTGTCCTATGGATAAAGAGGAATATTACGCGTTCGTAGAGGCGCTGTTAAGCGCGGAAAGAGCGCACGTCCACGCCTTTGAAAAAGGGGAA
>SVIK01000008.1 GCA_015069525.1 Clostridiales bacterium
GAGGATAAAGAGATAAAAGCGGTGGAAAGAAGCGAAAAACCTCATTGGCAAAACGGCGGAATATACGAGCATCGTTTACCCCGTTTACGAAGGGGAAATTGCCGATATGCGCCTTGCAACGGCTATGTTAAAGGAATTTTTAGCGCGCGTAGGCGTAAAGACGGGCGCGTTTCACAAGGTTCAAGTGCTTTTCAGCGTGCCTTGCGGGGTTTCGCCCAGCGTATTTGCGCAATACGTTGCCTTGACGGAAGAGTGCGGTTTGAAAAGGGTGCATTTCGTAGAACAGCCCTATTTGTCCGCGGTGGGCGCAGGCGCGGTTATTAGCGATAGCGACCCTGTCTTTTGTCTGGATATCGGCGGTGGCGTGACGAATATCGCGGTGGTGTCGGTGGACGGCATTATATCGGGCGTTTCCATGAATATAGGCGGTAATAATATGGACGCCAACGTTCTTGCAAAAGTGGCGCGGGTGAACGGCTTGCGTATCGGCACGTTGACGGCGGAGCGTTTGAAAAACGAACTCGGCTCGATGTCGCCCACGGCAAGAGGCTCGATGGTGGCGGAGGGGAGCTCGATAGAGAGCTGTCGTCCGGCTTCGGCGTCCATACAAGCGGGCGATTTAACCGATTGTATACGAGTATACGTGGATAAGATATTAGAATACGCGGTGGCGGTGCTCCGTCGTTTGCCTGCGGAGGTGGCGGCGCTCGTCAACAGAAAGGGGATTTACCTTTCGGGTGGCGTGATGAAAATTGCCTATTTACCGCAATATATCGGCGCGAAGCTGGAAATGCGTTATCAAGTGTGTGAAGAACCGCAGTTTGCAACGGTGCTGGGCGGAGGCGCAATTTTACGGGAAAAAGATTTGTTAAAGGCATTTTCCTTGCCTACCGATTAAAAAGTAAAAAAACAAAAAACCCGCAATCCCTTGAAAATAAAGGCGTTGCGGGTTTTTTATAAAAAAATTTAAAAAAATTCAAAAAATTTTTAAAAAACCTATTGACAAATGAAAATTTCGTGCTATAATTAAGGTACAAAAGAGAAAGAAAGCAACAAAAAATGTTAGTAATTCTCAAAAATAAAAACATGGAGCACACCGATGCACTAGTGTATGTAGTCAGAAAAACTGACAAAAAGGGCCGTAGGGACACGGCGAAAAAATCCAATAGTTAAAGGAGGTATTAAAAGGGATGCCGACGTACAGTGCAAGCGTAAACTTTAACGAAGGAGGAACACGGCGATGACCAGTTTAGAAAGGAGAAGGTACTTCGTCAAGAAATAAAGAAGAGAGGTAGGTCCAATGAACAGCGAAATCGAGGAGCGCAAATAAATATCCGCGAGAATAAATGAGTACGAAGTGGCGCGAAACTTTGTACACGGTGAAATTAAGTTCAGAGAAGAAGCGGATAGAAAGAACGAACGCTCTTACAACTGAATATATATGAAATTGAAAAATATCCCCTGCCGATGCGCAGGGGTTTCTTTTTGCGGAGTGCCTCCGCGGGCGCATCTTTCTATTTTTCGTTAACGCATAGATGTAAGGGTATCGTCAACGAGGAGTCAAGGGGCATAGCCCCTTGTGGATTGTAAAGGCAAAGCCTTTACGCCTCGATGGCAATCGCCACCGTAAGGTGGAAAATAGCCCACAAAAAAGCAAAACGCAGTTTTGCGTTATCAACGCCAATTAGGCGTTCCCTGCTACAAGGCAAAACGAATAAGAAAAAAGTGTGACGAAATAAAAACGGGCTTAAAAACGCTCGTTTTTTATTTTGCCGTATTCTTTCCCGAAAAAAGTGAAAAAATACGATTTTGACGGCTTTTTTGCCCTTAAATACGCTATGGATAAAACTTTTTTTAAAAAAACGCGGTTATTCGCTGTACTTTTTTTTAAAAAGGTGTTATAATAGGGAAGAAAAATAACGATTTTCTTTTTTTATTATAAAAAAAAGAAATCGAATGGGAGAAAAAGCAAATGGCGGAAAGAGTAGAAGGCGAATACGGCGCCGAGCAAATACAAGTCCTCGACGGCTTGGAACACATCCGTAAACGTCCCGGTATGTACATCTCGTCCACGGACGCAAAGGGGCTTCATCACCTTGTTCACGAGGTCGTAGACAACTCGATTGACGAAGCGCTCGCGGGATATTGTACGCATATCGAGGTGACGATAAATGGCGACGGGAGCTGTACCGTTCAAGACAACGGGCGCGGTATCCCCACCGATATTCACCCCAAGGAAGGTATTTCCACACTCGAAGTCGTGTTCACGAAAGTGAACGCGGGCGGTAAGTTCGGGGGCGACTCGGGCTATAAGGTATCGAGCGGTTTGCACGGTGTCGGCGTAAAAGCGGTAAACGCATTGTCGGAGTGGCTGGAAGCGGAGGTTTCCCACGAAGGACACGTGTTTAGACAGGTGTACAATCGCGGTGTGCCCCAACGTAGCGTACAAATCGTAGGGGATACGGATGCAATGGGTACGAAGGTCACCTTTATGCCCGACGCGGAAATTTTCGAAACGGTTATCTTTAATTACGATACGCTCAAAGGTAGACTTCGCGAGCTTGCATACTTGAATAAAGGTTTGAGAATCACGCTCGAAGATAAGAGAGCAGGTCAAGAAAAGGTAGATTCGTTCTGCTACGAGGGGGGCATTTGTTCGTTCGTCGAGGAACTGAATAAGAGCCGTGAGGAGCTTCTTTTTCCCGCGCCCGTATATTTTGAAGAACAAGAGGGCGATACCGTTTGCGAAGTGGCGATTCAGTACAACGAATCGTACAGCGAAATCGTATATAGCTACGCAAACAACGTCAACACGATTGACGGCGGTACGCACGTGGCGGGCTTGAAAATGGCGCTTACCAAAGTCATCAACGACGCGGGCAGAAAGCTGAACATTTTAAAGGAAAACGACAAGCTTTCCAGCGAAGACGTTATGGAAGGTATTACGGCGGTCGTTTCCGTAAAACTCGTCAACGCGCAGTTCGAATCGCAAACGAAAGACAAGCTGAACAACAGCTCTATCCGCGTATTCGTAAACAAATGCGTGAGCGAGCATATGGGTACGTTCTTGGAAGAAAACCCGAACGTAGCAAGAGAACTCGTCCTCCGTTGTATCACGGCGCAAAAGGCGCGCGACGCGGCGAGAAGCGCAAGAGAATTGACGAGAAGAAAGGGCGTTTTGGGCTCTACCACGCTCCCTGGCAAGCTTGCGGACTGTTCGGATAGACGTAGCGAGCTTTGCGAAATTTATATCGTCGAGGGCGACTCGGCAGGCGGTACGGCAAAGCAAGGGCGCGATAGACGTTTCCAAGCGATTTTGCCCCTTAGAGGTAAGATTTTGAACGTAGAAAAAGTGCGTTTGAATAGGGTGCTTGAAAACGAGGAAATCAAGTCCATGATTACCGCGTTCGGTTGCGGTATTTTGGACGATTTCGACGAGAGCAAATTAAGATATGACAGAATTATTTCCATGACCGACGCCGACGTAGACGGTGCGCATATTCGAATTTTGCTCTACACCTTCCTTTTCCGTTATATGCGTCCGCTTATCGAACACGGCCACGTATACGCGGCGAAACCGCCCCTTTATAAGGCGACGTTGAAAGGCAACGTAGATTACTTGTATTCGGAAGAAGAGAAAATCGAATACGATAAGAACGCGCAAGGCAAAGTGGAATACCAACGTTATAAAGGTCTTGGCGAAATGAGCACGGAACAACTTTGGGATACGACGATGAACCCTGCAACGCGTACGCTTATCCGCGTGACGATGCAAGACGCGGCGGAAGCGGACCAAATGTTTGCAATGCTGATGGGGGAAAGCCCGTCTTTGAGAAGAAAATTCATCGAAGAAAACGCTTCCCTTGTCACCGATTTGGACGTATAATTCGGGTAAGAGCTGAAAGGAGAAAAGAACAATGGCTAAAAAAGAAACCAGCCCGGAATTAACCGAGGAATTTAAGAAAACGCTGGCAATGACGAAATTGCTCGACATCGAAGTGGACGACGAATTAAAGCGTTCGTTTATTGCCTATGCGATGGCTGTAAATAAATCGAGAGCAATCCCTGACGTGCGCGACGGTTTGAAACCCGTGCATAGAAGAATTTTGTACTCTATGCACGAAATGGGTTTGTACAACGACAAGGCGACGAGAAAGTGCGCGCGTATCGTCGGTGACTGTATGGGTAAATATCACCCGCACGGTGACAGTTCGGTATACGACGCTCTCGTAAGATTGGCGCAAGACTTCACCATCAATTTCCCCCTCGTATACGGGCACGGAAACTTTGGTAGTGTGGACGGCGACGGCGCGGCGGCAATGCGTTATACCGAAGCAAAGCTTTCTAAGCTTGCGGCGGAAATGCTCCGTGATTTGGATAAAGAAACGGTAGATTTTATCCCCAACTTCGACGGAAGCGAGGAAGAACCTACGGTACTCCCCGCAAGATATCCCAACTTGCTTGTAAACGGTGCGGACGGTATTGCCGTTGGTATGGCGACGAATATTCCGCCCCACAACCTTGCGGAGGTTATCGACGGCACGATTGCCATGATTGACAACCCCGAAATCACGGTGGACGAATTGATGGAATATATCCCCGCACCCGACTTCCCTACGGGCGGTTTGATTATGGGCAGAAGCGGTATCCGTCAAGCGTATAGAACGGGACAAGGCAACCTCGTTATCCGTTCCCGCTGTGAAATTGAAGAATACGGCACGGGTGGCAACGTACGTTCCCGTATCGTAGTCACGGAAATTCCTTATCAAGTTAACAAAGCGCAACTTATTAAGACGATTGCGGACATGGTAAACGATAAGCGTTTGGAAGGTATTTCCGATATCCGCGACGAATCGGGTAGAGACGGTATGCGTATCGTTATCGAAGTGAAAAAGGACGCGAACGCGCAAGTCGTGTTGAACACCCTTTTCAAGAAGACGAAATTGCAAATCTCCGACGGTATTATCCTGCTTGCGCTCGTGGAAAACGGTACCGAGCCGAAAACGCTCAATTTGCGCGAGATTTTGTATTACTATCTCGAACATCAAAAAGAAGTTATTACGCGCAGAACGAAGTACGATTTGAATAAAACGGAAGAACGCGCGCACATTATTGCAGGCTTGGTGCTTGCGCTTGCCAACGTGGACGAGGTTATCCGTATTATCAAGGCTTCCGCTGATAAAAACGCGGCGATTGAAGGCTTGACGGGTGC
Source organism: Clostridiales bacterium (assembly GCA_015069525.1). Taxonomy (GTDB): domain Bacteria; phylum Bacillota; class Clostridia; order Christensenellales; family Borkfalkiaceae; genus Scatosoma. Next base: position 5,213 of record SVIK01000008.1, read on the forward strand.
GTTTGAACTCGACGAAAAACAAGCGGTCGCTATCCTGGAAATGCGCTTGCAAAGACTTACCTCTTTGGAAGTGGAGAAACTCAAAGATGAACTCGATACCTTGTACCGCACGATTGCGGACTTGAAAGACATTTTGGCGAACGAGTGGCGCGTGATGGAGATTATCCGTAACGATTTGACGGAAATCAAAACGAAATATCCTTCGCCGAGAAAATCGGAAATCTCCGTGGACTACGGCAATATCGACGACGAGGATTTGATAGACAGAGAAGATGTCGTTATCTCGATTACGCACTCGGGCTATATCAAGCGTTTGCCCGTTGCCGAATACAAGGCGCAAGGCAGAGGCGGAAAGGGTATTACCGCACATAGACCGAAAGACGAGGACTACGTGGAGAAGATGTTCGTCACCTGCACGCACGACCCTATCTTGCTCTTTTCGTCAAAAGGTAAAGTGTACTCGATTAAAGGGTATGAAATCCCCGAAGCGAACAGAACGGCAAGGGGTAGAGCAATCGTCAATATCGTTCAGCTTGACCAAGGCGAAAAGATTGAAGCGGTGTTGCCCGTTAAAGAAGACGGCACGGGCTTCCTCGTCATGGCGACGGAAAACGGCTTGATTAAGAAGACGTCCACGGATGAATTCAAGCGTATCCCTAAGAACGGTAAGATTGCAATTAAGTTGCAAGAAGACGATAAACTTATTTCCGTACAATTCACGTCGGGCGAAAACGAAATCTTTGTGGCGTCGCGCGGTGGTAAATGTATCCGCTTTGCGGAAACGGACGTACGTCCTACGGGGCGCGGAACGCAAGGCGTAAAAGCGATTACGCTTTCGAAAGGCGACATCGTCGTGGATATGTTGATTGTAGACGAAAATCAAGATTTGTTCACGCTTACCTCGCTTGGCTACGGCAAACGTACGTCGTTTAGCGAATACCGTTTGCAAACGAGAGGCGGTAAGGGTATCAAATCGGGCGTGTACAACGAAAAGACGGGCGAAGTAGTGAATATGCGCCTTGTGACGGACGAAAACGACGTCATGATTATCACGACGGGCGGTATCATTATCCGTATGCACGCAGACACGATTAGCCATATCGGCAGAAGCACGCGCGGTGTACGCGTTATGAACGTAAAAGACAGCGAAGTGGCGACGGTGGACATTACCGAACGCGACGACGAAGCGGAAACGCAAGCTCCCGAAGAAACGGCGGCGGATTTAAGCCCCGAAGATTTGGCTGGTGAAGCGGAAGTGGAAGAAGTAGAAGAAACGGTGGTTTTGGACGACGAAGTCGTAGACGAAACGCCCGCTGACTAAGGGCAGAGAGCCAATGCTGGCAAGTCTTTCTATCCTTCATAAAAGCATAGAAAAAGGGGTATCGTAGACGAAAAGACAGAATAAACCTCCACGTATTGGGGGTAAACCCCGAAATAGTATCGATAAAACGAAAAAAGCAGAGCGAAAAGCTCTGCTTTTTGTTTATGCATCGCCGTGAGGGTTAAGGGGCATAGTCCCTTACGGATTGTAAAGGCAGAGCCTTTACGACACTCTGGCAAGAGCCGTTGTAAGGCGGAGTATAGCCTTTCCAAAAGCAAAACGGAGTTTTGCGTTCTCAACGCCGAAAAGCGTCCAAGGCGGTGAAAACCGCCACGCATGGGAGATATATAACGGTAGCAATAAACGAAAAAGCAAGGCAATCCGCTCTGTTTTTTTGATTTCTTAAAGGAAAAAACATAAAAACAAAAGGGTATGTACGCGTTGAACGCATACATACCCACTTTTTATTGCTTGTAATTAAAATTCGATTTTTTCTTCGATGTATTTGATTGCTTCGTCAATGGATACACGGATTTGTTCCATCGTATCTCTATCACGTACCGTCACGGTGTTGTCTTCCAGCGTTTGGAAGTCAATCGTCACGCAGAAAGGCGTACCGATTTCGTCTTGTCTACGATAACGCTTACCAATCGAACCCGTCAAATCGTACGTGGTGGGGAATTTCTTCATCATCTTCGCGTACACTTCGTCTGCCTTTTCCGACAAGTTCTTTTGCAAGGGAAGAACCGCACACTTATACGGAGCAAGGAAGGGGTGCAAACGAAGTACCGTTCTCACGTCGTTCTTTTCTGCATCCACCACTTCTTCGTCGTATGCGTCCGTAAGGAAAGCAAGCACGACACGGTCGGCACCCAAAGAGGGTTCTACAACGTAGGGTACGTATCTTTCGTTCGTCACAGGGTCTACGTAATCGATAGGTTTACCGCATTCTTTTGCGTGTTGCGATAAGTCGTAGTCCGTTCTATCTGCCACACCCCAAAGTTCGCCCCAACCGAACGCGAAACGGTATTCAAAGTCCGTCGTCGCCTTGGAATAGAAGCAAAGCTCTTCGGGAGAGTGGTCGCGAAGGTGCAAGTTTTCCGCTTTCATACCGAGGGACAAAAGCCAATCACGGCAGAAATCTTTCCAATAAGCAAACCATTCCAAATCGGTACCAGGTTTGCAGAAGAATTCAAGCTCCATTTGTTCAAATTCACGGGTACGGAAGGTGAAGTTGCCGGGGGTAATTTCATTACGGAACGATTTACCGATTTGCGCAATACCAAAAGGCACACGCATACGCGTTGCACGCTGTACGTTGGCAAAGTTCACGAAAATACCTTGCGCCGTTTCGGGACGAAGATATACCGTGTTCGTCGAATCTTCCGTCACGCCTTGGAAGGTTTTGAACATCAAGTTAAATTTTCTAATCGACGTGAAATCGCTGTTGCCACAAATAGGGCAAACGATTTTATGTTCGGTGATGAACGCTTCAAGAGCGTCGTTATCCATGCTCTCTACCTTTACGTCAAGTCCTTTTTTCGCTACGTACGCCTCAACGAGTTGGTCTGCTCTATGGCGCGCTTTACAGGACTTGCAATCCATAAGGGGGTCGGAGAAACCGCCAAGGTGTCCCGACGCTTTCCACGTGCGGGTGTTCATAAGGATGGCGCAGTCTACGCCCGTGTTATACGGGTTTTCTTGCACGAATTTTTTCCACCAAGCTTTCTTTACGTTGTTTTTGAGTTCTACCCCCAAAGGGCCGTAATCCCACGTATTGGCGAGTCCGCCATAAATTTCACTACCAGGGAAGATAAACCCGCGCGTTTTGCAAAGGGAAACGAGTTTTTCCATCGTCACCGCTCTTTTTTCTGCCATAATTTGCTCTCCTTTCCGTTAAAACTAAAACTAACGCCTTTATTATACGGTTTTTACATAGTAAAGTCAAACGAAAGGGGGGATACTTTCCGCGAAAAATGTTTTTTCCTGGGATTTTTTTCTTTTACGGGAGAAAAAACGTCGCACTTTAAAAAAATAATCAAAAAAAATTTGAAAAATAGCGAGAGAACTATTCCATTTTTTGCAAAGATATGTTATAATGTTAGTTGATATAGTAGAAGCTTCGTCTTTGCGCATGTGCATAATGGGCAGGCATAACGTAAGAAAAAAGGAGAAAGTATGCTTTCGGATATCGAGATTGCAGAAAGAGCGGAACTGATTGATATTCGCGAGGTGGCGAAAAAGCTGAACCTTAGCGAATCGGATTTAGAATTATACGGCAAATATAAGGCAAAGATTAAATTGCCTGAAAATGCAAAACGTCACGCAAAGCTCGTTTTGGTGACGGCGATTAACCCTACCGCCTCGGGCGAAGGGAAAACTACCGTTTCCATCGGATTGGGCGATGGACTTTCTAAAATCGGGAAGTCCGTTTGTTTGGCGTTGCGCGAGCCCTCCCTTGGTCCCGTATTCGGGATGAAAGGCGGTGCGGCGGGTGGCGGTTATGCCCAAGTGGTGCCTATGAGCGAAATTAACCTCCATTTCACGGGCGATTTACACGCGATTACTTCGGCGAATAATTTACTTTGCGCGCTTGTCGATAACCATATTTTCCGTGGCAATGCACTCAATATCGATTTGGATAATATTTATTTCCACCGTTGTATGGATATGAACGAACGTCAGCTTATCAACGTGACGATTGGCGGAAAGGGACGCGGAGTGGAAAGAGAGGACCATTTCGATATCACGGCGGCAAGCGAAGTAATGGCTGTGCTTTGCCTTGCTACCGATTTGGAAGATTTGAAACGTCGCCTTGGAAATATTATTATAGGCTTGAATAAGGACGGGGAGTACGTTTTTGCAAGAGAAATTCCCGGTGCAGTCGGCTCTATGGCGGTGCTTTTGAAAGAAGCGATGAAACCCAACCTCGTACAGACGCTCGAACATACGCCCGCAATTATCCATGGCGGACCGTTTGCCAATATCGCACACGGTTGCAACAGCGTACAAGCGACGTATGCGGCGATGAGTCTTGCCGATTATGCCATTACCGAAGCAGGCTTCGGCGCGGATTTAGGGGCGGAAAAGTTCTTGGATGCAAAATGCAGAAAAGCGGGTATCGAGCCTGATTGCGTGGTTATCGTGGCGACGGTAAAAGCGCTCAAATTGCACGGTGGCGCGGATAAGGCAACGCTTTCGGAAGAAAACTTAGACGCACTTGCGAAAGGTATGCCCAATCTCTTAAAACATATTGAAAACATACAAAGCGTATACAAGAAACCTGTTGTCGTAGCGATGAACAGATTCTTTACGGATACGCAAGCGGAAACCGATTACGTCATTGAAACGGTTAGAAATGCTGGTTCGACGGCGGTATTCACCGACGTGTTCTTGAAAGGTGGCGAGGGCGGAAAAGAGCTCGCAGAAGAAGTGGTAAAAGCGTGTGAAATCCCCTCAAAATTGTGTTTCCCGTACGAGCTTAACGATAGCGTTTGCAACAAGATTGAAAAATTGGCGCAAAAAATTTATGGCGCGGACGGCGTAGATTTTTCGGAAGAAGCGCTTGCAAAAATTAAAATGATAGAAGAAAAGGGCTACGGCGATAAACCGATTATTATGGCGAAAACGCAATATTCCCTTTCGGATAATGCAGAGCTTATCGGCAGACCTACGGGATTTAGAATTACCGTACGCGACATTATGCTCAAAGGCGGTGCGGGATTTATTGTGGCGATTTCGGGTAAAATCATGCTGATGCCCGGGCTTGGCGCGAAACCTGCCGCGGAAAAAATCGACCTTTTGCCTGACGGCACGATTGTGGGGTTGTCCTAAAAGAGTGCATTGTAAGAAGAAACTTTCTATCTTTTATTGTCGCCGATAAGTAGCGGTAGCATGGGTGGAAAGGATAAAACGATTTGAACGATAGAAAATAGAGAACGAATATGAAAACGATTGAAGCAACGAATTTTATAGAGCAAATTATTAACGACGATATCGAAAGCGGGAAGATAAGCGCGGTACAAACGCGTTTCCCTCCCGAACCGAACGGATATTTGCATATCGGGCATATAAAAAGTATGCTCGTCAACTTCGGTACGGCGAAAAAATACGAAGGTAAATGCAACCTCTTTTTCGACGACACCAACCCTTCCAAAGAAAAGACGGAATTCGTAGACGCTATCCGCAAGGATATCGAGTGGGTTGGCTATAATTGGGCGGAAGAGAAATACGCGTCCGACTTTTTCGAAATTATTTATAACTATGCGGAACGACTTATTTGCGAGGGAAAAGCGTTCGTGTGCGATTTATCGCCCGAACAAATCAGCGCAACCCGCGGTACGCTGACGGAGGCAGGCACGGAAAGCCCGTATAGAAACCGTAGCATAGAAGAAAATTTGAAACTTTTTAGAGAAATGCGTGCGGGCAAATATCCCGACGGAAGCAAGTGTTTGCGTGCGAAAATCGATATGGCGTCGCCTAATATGAACATGCGCGACCCCGTTATCTACCGCATTTTACGCGCTACGCATCACCGCACGGGGGATAAGTGGTGTATCTATCCTATGTACGACTACGCACACCCCATTTGCGATTATTTGCAAGGCGTCACACACTCCTTGTGTACGCTCGAATTCGAGGACCACAGACCGCTTTACGATTGGGTGGGCATTAACCTCGGTTTCGACCCTAAGCCTAGACAAATCGAGTTCGCCCGTCTTGCGGTGACGAACACGGTAATGAGTAAGCGGTATTTGAAAAAGCTCGTAGAAGAAGGTCACGTACACGGCTGGGACGACCCTCGTATGCCGACGGTGGCGGGGCTTCGCAATCGTGGCGTACCGCCCGAAGCGCTTCTTGATTTTTGTACGAAAATCGGTATCGTAAAAGCCAATTCCGAATGTCAGCTTTCCTATTTGGAGGCTTGTATTCGTGAAAATCTTAACGAAAATGCAGAACGGGCGATGGCGGTGCTCGAACCGTTAAAAGTGACGATAACCAACTATGAGGGAGAGGAGTTGCTCGATTCCGCAATACACCCTTTGAAACCGGAGCTTGGTATAAGAAAGGTTGCGTTTTCGAACGTATTGTACATTGACAAAGCGGATTTCTCGCTTGACCCTCCGCCCAAGTATCAACGTTTGAAAAAGGACGGATACGTACGTCTTAAAGGCGCATATATTATTCATTGTGACGAAGTTGTATTTGACGAAAAGGGCGAGGTGGTAGAGCTTAAATGTTCGTACGTGCCCAACAGCCGTTCTTCTAGCGATACCAGCGGTATCAAGGTAAAAGGCACGATTCAATGGGTGGACGCTAAGACGGGCGTAGACGCGGAAATTCGCCGTTATGCCTACCTTTTAAAGGATGCGGAATACGCAGGGCAAGATTTTGGCGAGAGAATGAATTTGGATAGCGAACGTATCTATTACGGCAAAGCGGAACCGTATCTTGCGGAAAGTGAAGAAAACAAGGCGTTCCAACTTATGCGCGTTGGGTACTATAAAAAATGTACGAACGAAAAAGGCGGTTTGGTGCTTTCCGAAATCGTTTCGCTCAAAGATAACTTTAATAAATAATTTATATTGACTAATAAGGGAGTAAGTATGACGCAATTTTATTCGATTCTGACAACAGAAGCGAATGCAGGCAACGATTTCTTGCAGTTTTTGCCATTGATATTGTTGGGCTTGTGTGGCGTAATTCTCGTGGTTGCCTTTATCGTGGGATATAAACGAGGGGTAAGACGGGTAAGCTGGGCAGGTCTCGTTTGGTTGGTGACTGCGCTTGCGTTTTGCCTGTTGCACGGCTTGATTGGCGAAGCCATAGCAGGCGCGTTGCAAACGCCGATATCGAATATGACGGCAGGGTTGCCGTTCGAGGCGGAGTCCATTACCAAAGTGACGGACGCTTTGGTGTCTTTCTTGCCGGCCTTTATCATTGCGCTTGCTTGTATCTTGCTCGTAATGGTGGGATATGGATTATGTAGCCACGCATTCCGCCCGAGAATTAAGATGATTCCTAAAACGGCGGACGCGTATACCATGGACGAGGACGGCGTCGAATACGACGAGGACCACGAAGATTACGACGATTACGAATCTTATACTACGCGCAAAATGCCTATGCGTATCAATTGTCAAACGCCTGCGTTTGGTGGTCGATTGTTGGGCGGATTGATGTGCTTTATCAATGCGTTTATGGTAATAGCAACGACGCTTATTTTGGCGCTGTTTATGCTGAACGCAACTCCGCTTAAATACGGCTCGCTTGCCTTTTTGTTCGAGTTTGAAATTGGCGGATTCGTACCCGTGCCCGCACTTCTTACGTTTGCACACCGTTATGCGCTGGATATTTTCTTTATCGGGATACTGATTGCGTTTATTTGCAAGGGCAGAAGAAACGGCTTTGTGGAAACGCTCCGTTCTCTTATGAAATTCGTAGGCTTGTTTGCCGTGCTGTTTTCCTTCTATCTTCCTTTCTCTGCCTTGGCGAAGGAAGGAGGAAGCTATTTCCTTTGGGCGTTTACCGAACGTTGCGTAAAAGCAATGCAAAATATCTTTGGCGAAGGAAGTATGGCTTGGCTTGCGCCAATCGTGGGTAAATTGCTTACCGGTTTGCTTTCCGCGCTCTTCTTGGTGGCGGTGTTCGTCTTTGTAAATTGGGTATTGAGAAAGCTGGGCGAATTTACGATAAAGCACCCTGTTGCACGGGTTATGGACGGGATTTTCTCGGGACTTATTTATTTGATTGTTGGGATAATCGTTTGTTTCTTGGTGTGGGCGGTTTGGTATTTGCTCACCCGCTACGGCATCTTCAACGTGACGGAAATCTTCTCTGAGGAAGCAACTCTTTCCAACGGCTTGTTTAACGTTTTGGAGGCGTTTATCGAACCTCTCCTCGTTAAAATAGACCAAGCGCTTGGGATACTCTAATAAAAAATAAAAAGCGAAAAACGGGCGTTAAAACGCCCGTTTTTTTGTTTTATTTAAAAGCACCCAAGTACGCGTTGAAAATAGATAAAGGCATACCTGTATGCTTGTTTTTATTCAAATTGATTAGCTAAAATATCGGCGGTAAGACGAGCGAGGTTCATATCGCTCCCGTCCATTTTTGCTCCGTTTTCTTTGGAAAGCACGGCAACCGCGCCAAGACAATCCCCGCCCGATACGATAGGCACGATAACCTGTGCCGTCACGCCCTCTTCATGGGAGGCGGTGAGGGGAATTACGTCGCCACCTTCCGATGCGTTTGCGATATAACTGCGTCTTTCGCGCATAATTCTATCCATATCTTCGGAAAGGGGTTTCCCGTCCAAATCCTTTTTCCCGTCGCCAAACGCGTGCAAAACGCCGTCCGTGTCGCAGATAACCGCAAGCTTTCCGCTTAAATCGTTTAAGGAGCGCGCGGTAGCCTTGCTAAATTTTTCCAACGTAGCGATAGGGGAATATTTTTTAAGCATCAGCTCGTCACGGTCGGTAAAAATCTCCAATGGGTCGCCTTCCTTAATGCGAAGCGTTCTACGAATTTCTTTTGGAATAACGACGCGTCCAAGCTCGTCAATTCTTCTAACAATACCAGTAGCTTTCATATAAATCCTCCGTTTATAGGTATTTTGCGGAAAAATTGGGAAAATATACGAAGAACAAAGAAAAAATCTATAAAGGCAAGCATTATTTATATAATTGAAAATAATTTTATTTTTTTTATAAAAGTGCGATAAAATGAGTTGACAAACGTCAATCATTAAGATATAATAAAACTCGTTAATGCGGTCGTGGCGGAACTGGCAGACGCGCAAGACTAAGGATCTTGTGGGTAACTCCATGCAGGTTCAATTCCTGTCGACCGCACCAAAAAAAGGACACCATTTGGGTGTCCTTTTTTTTTGGTATAGTAGATAGTTGCGAGAACGTGCAAATTTGTGCAGGTTCACGCGAGAAAGTAGGTAAAGAAGAGCAAAACAAAACGGCGTTTCAAAGCTCCGCCAAACGGGCGAATTACGTCGACCGCGCTAAAAATAGCGATATCCCAAAAGGGTATCGCTAGTTTTCTTTCAAAATCCCTAAAATATTTTTTTAAACAGGCATACGTATGTCATATTATCCGTGCTATAATAAGCAAGAAAACGAGAATTTTTATATAGAACAGATTAAATTGCGGGAGCAGGAGAGAAAAAAATGAGTAAAAAAGATAGATATGGAAAATTCAAGAAAAAAGACTACGTGCGGATGATTGAAAACACGGTATGGTTTTTATGTAGAAAATTTGGATACAAGACCAAGCCGTATTTATTTGAAACAAAATTACGTGACGATGCAATTATGGTATATACGCATAGGGGGAAGCATAGCGCGATTTTTTACGATTATATGCGTTTTAAAGATTTGTTTGGGCATTTCGATTATGAGACGCAAGAAGCTTACGTATCAGCGATTACCGCTCACGAAATGCGACATTATTATCAACATCGTCAAATTTGGGCAAAAAAGCCGAAAGAAAAAGATTCCGTTATTGAAAGATGGCGTAAAGATGAAATGATAGAAGACGACGAATCGGTGGAGTATGTATTACAACCGATGGAGCTAGACGCATTCTTGTACGAGTATTGCTTTGGAGCGCAGTATTTTGACGCTATATTGATAAAATCGGTGCGGGACGAGGCGCATTTGGATGCAATGGAAAAATTATACGTGGAGTATTTCGGGGAAACGGACGAGTCGTTGTTTGGGGAAGAAATACGCGCCATTTTGCGAAAGAGAAAAACGAGAAGCGCCTAGGCGGGTTGTTCACCGCAAAGGAATTGTCGAGAAAAATTCCTAAAACGTCTTGAAAGAGTGTTTGGATTGTGGTATAATAAATCATAACCGAAAGGAGAAAGGGTTATGAGAAAGAATTTGAAAACAAAATCGTATATGTATCCGTTGCCCGTGTTAATCGTGGGGACGTACGACGAGAACGGTGTTCCCGACGCTATGAACGCGGCTTGGGGAACGATATGCGACACGGTGCAGGTGGCAATCGTGCTTAGCGCGACGCATAAAACGGTGAAAAACCTCTTAAAAACAAGGGCGTTTACCGTAGCGATGGCGGATAGCGATAACGTGCTTCCCGCCGATTACGTGGGGATAGTTTCCGCCAATGACGTGCCTGATAAACTGCAAAAAACGGGTTGGCATATTACGAAAAGTGAATTCGTCAATGCGCCCGTCATTGAAGAGTTGCCTCTCGTGTTAGAGTGCAAACTCGTAAGCTACGATACGGATACGGAAATTTGCATTGGCGAAGTGGTCAACGTTTCCGCAGACGAGAAAATTTTAAGCGACGGGAAGATTGATTTGACGAAATTCCGTCCTCTTTGCTACGATTGCGACGGACACGGTTATTATACGCTTGGCGAAAGGGTAGGGCAAGCCTTTTCCGACGGCAAAAAATTGAAAAGCAAATAGGCAGGTACGAGGTAAACGATGTTTAATAAGCACGCAATTAAACGAAATGCTTGCCAACTCTTCGGCGGACAAGCGAAATGTGGATACGATTGGTGGTGGCACTCCTTTACGGCGCGCCATGAAAAAACAGGGGAAGAAAAGGCTTTTTTTATCGAGTACTTTCTTTGCAATCCCGCTCTTGGCGGGGAAACGCCTATTTTCGGGCAACTGCCTGAAAATAAAGAAAAAGTGCTCCGTCCCTCCTATTTAATGGTAAAAGCGGGCACGTGGGGCGAGAATGCCGTGCAATTGCACCGATTTTTTGGTTGGAAGAAGATAGACGTGTCCTTTAAAACGCCCTTTTACGTGCAGGCAGACGATTGTTATTGCACGGAAACGGAAATGCGCGGAAGCGTGCGGATTGACGGGGAAGAATCCAAAATGCACCCAGAGTGGATGTGTCAAGCGGGCGAGATGAAGTGGTCGCTTTCCATTGACAAAAAAGTGGCGTATAACGTTGGGTACGGGGCAAGTACGCTCTTTCGTAAAATGCAACTATTCGAGATGTTTTGGCATGCCGAGGGGATGAAGACCGCGTACACGGGAGAAGTGATTTTTAACGGCGAGAAATACCTTGTAGAGCCTGAAACGTGCTACGGGTATGCGGATAAGAACTGGGGAAAGAATTTTACTTCGCCTTGGGTTTGGCTTTCGTCCAACAATTTAACGAGTAAGATTACGGGCAAGAAATTGGAAAATAGCGTGTTCGATATAGGTGGCGGAGCGCCGAAAATTGGGCCTATTCGTTTGAAGGGGAAGCTGTTGTCGGCGTACTATCACGAGGGGAAGTGCTACGAGTTTAATTTTTCAAAATTCTGGACGTTTGTTCGTACGAAATTCGATTGTCAAGAAACGGAAACGCAAATTATATGGCACGTGGAGCAAAAAACTTGGCGAAAGAAAATGGTGACGGATATCACGTGCGAGAAGAAGGATATGTTGCTGGTTAATTACGAGGCGCCTACGGGAGAGAAACGGCACAACCGTTTGTGGAACGGTGGAAACGGAAAGGGAACGGTGAAACTGTATAAAGGGAAGAAACTTATTGACGAAGTGATTTGCGAAAACGTCGGTTGCGAATACGGGGAATACGATAAAGAAGGAGAATAATCGTGGTTATAAAATTTAACGAGATAGAGAAAAAGGAATTAAAAAACTTTTATGGCGGAAACGGTGCGCTTATTGCCAATATGTTCGTGGACGAGAAGAATAAAATTTTGCGTGGGAGGCTGGAAAAAGGGAACTCAATCGGGTTGCATCGACACGAGCCAACGTCGGAAATTATCTTTATTCTTTCAGGGAAAGGGAAATCGGTTTGCGATGGTAAAGAAGAGTTGCTTTCTGCGGGGGATTGCCATTATTGCCCGAAGTGGAGCGAGCATTGTCTTATCAATGTAGGCGAAGAAGATTTATGTTTTTACGCCGTAGTACCGATGCAATAAGGAGAAGAATACGACAATAAAAAATTATCCCCCTGCGCAAAATTGCGCAGGGGGATTTTCATAAAAAGTTAAAGGCTATTTATATAATTTACTTTTCGCATATGTAATCATTTTAAGAGGAGAGAAATTATACGGGTTATCCACGTACGGCTTATCGATAAAATCTACATCAATGTCTTCTACTTTATCAAAAATCATAAAGTTTTCCGCCACGTAATAGGGTTTATCTTTTACTTCTTGTAAGTTGGTGATTAGCTTTTTGCCGTAGGTAATTGCTTCTTGTAAGCGAATTGTACTACCACATTGAGAACCAAGCGGAACGTCTAACATACATTTTGCGCCACCGATAACGGCAAGCGTCTTATAATAGGGGCAGTAATCGTTTAACGTAAACGTAGAGCCTTTATATAATAGGCGTATGCCTTGATTATAAGGTATGCATTCATACTCTTTTTTAAGAGATTCAATCGTTTCGTTTTCTACGGAAACTAATCTAAAATCGCATTTTTTGCCAGCGTCGGAAAGATATTTGAATATATCGAAGAGGAGTGGGAATTTGCCCTTGTCCGCGCCGATAAACATAATGTCGGAGCTTTCACCTTGCTCCTTTGCTTTTTCTTCAATGTTGGGGACTTTTGAATAAATTCCTTCGTAAAATTCAAAACCGTATTCCTTAGCGTCCGCTTGGTCGAACGTTAACACCAAATCGAAATTCTTTTTGACGTATTCAGGGGTGACGTGGTGCCACGTGCAAGCAATATCGAAAGAATAGTATACGAATTTTGCGTTGACGTAGTACGATTTTAAGAAGGATAAAAAGTTGTCGAAATAATGTTCGTCTTCCATTTTGTACATAGAGAATACGAACATGATTTCTTCGTCGCGCTTACACTTTCTTAAATACTCGTGTTTAAGGACTTTGTAATACCAACGCTTTTTGATAAAGCGAGGGACGTATTTAGTCACTTTATTGGAAAAAGCGATGGCATGTTGTTTGGTTTCTTTGCCTTGTGGGAAGAAACAGTAATACTCAATATCGGGCGATTGGATTACGTCGTAAAATACGCCCGTGCCTTTATCGTACATTCTATTGTTTGCGCCAAAAACGACTGTTTTCATAAGGGACTCCTTATTCGTTTGTTTTCTTTTTAAAAATTCGTTTGAGCATGTTAATGCCTGCGTCGAATTTTTCAACAAGCAAAGGTTTTCTGTTGTTGTATTTTCTTACAAGTTTCATAAAAGGACGAAGCTTTTGCAAGCTTGCTACGTCTACGTCCCAAAACCCTTTCTCTTGGAAAGAGAATAAATACGTATCCGAAGCCGTATCGCTTACGTTGATAGGAAGTTCTAATCTATAATGAATGTAGCAAAATTCATCCCTTTTTACCTTAAAACCTCTTCGATAGTAGCGATAAATCCTACCGTTTTCCGTCACGAAAAGCTGGTAATGATAGTTTTTTGGCAGCGGGAAAGTGTTTTTCTGTTTAAAGAGCTGTTTCATCAGCTTGTTGTTTACACATTGCATGCCTTTTTCGTTTATAATGTCTGCCGCAAATGTCCCATCATAAAAAGGTATTTTTAATGCGCGAGTTTTAAACATTAAATCATATTCATCAAAAGCGGCATTGGTGCCTTCCAATATATCATAATAGTTTCTGGAATCTGATGTATGCGTTTTAAAAAGTTCTGTCGCATCAGGAATATTTTTGATAAAACAAAAATGTCCAGCGTGGTTAATTTTATAATATTTATGGTATTTGATACGCTCTAAATATTCAGTAATTTTTCCGTACACAACATCTAAATCTCCAAAAGCCCAGTACTCGTACCCTTTTAAATAGTCCTCAAAGATGACTCCGTACATGGGCTTAAAATCGCATAATTTATACGGTTTTGTAATGGTAAAATCTATGCCGAGTTTTTGTACGGCAAGGTTGTTAAAATCTTTGAGAGTAAAAGGAATCCACTTAATATTTTCTGCGGGGATATCGAGGGGAGTATCGTCGGAAAAAATAAAGAAATCCACGTCGGAATTTCTTTTTGCGCTTTGATACCAAAGCGCAAAACTCGGTTTTAATTTGCCGAAATAAGGGAGGATAACAGCGAATTTATTCATGGGGAACACCATTATATATAAGTTTTGATTGTATTAAAAGTAGAGAAGTAATTAGCAGTAGCCTAAGGCTTTTTTATAGGATTTAATAAGGAAAAATAAAGCCGCTAGTTTTTGGCGTTTGGAGATTTGCATAAAGGCTAAATTTTTCTTGCTGGCGAATAAGACGTTGAATAAGCAGTGTAAAATTTCTTTATTACGAAGAAATTTGAAGATGATTTTTTTTTCATAATTGCGGTTTACAAGAGCCTGAACATAATTGACTAATCCTACCCAACACATGCCAACAGCCATCTTTTTGCATTCTTTATCTAATTTATTTTGCTTGATAAACTTTTTTCTAAATTTGTATACTTCAATTGTGGCTGTGCCAATTTTTAAAGCATATTTATTGCTTACCTGTGTTGAATCATAAAAATATAACTGTACAACATTTGGGATTGCTATAATTTGTTCAGCGCGAGAAAGGGTATCTAATGCAAATTTTGCGTCTTCACCATATAAAATGTGAGGGCTAAAAAACAAATGAAATTTTTTTATAAACGAGTGTTTGTATAAGCAACTCGCAAAATTCCAACGAGCTTCTTTGTTAAGGCTATCTTTATTGTTTGAGAAATAATAAAAGAAGTAATTTAAGAAGAATTCCTTAATTTGTTTTTTATTGAAGGGAGTATAATAGGGTAAATAACATTCCGAATGGCTTGTTGAACCATTTTCTGTTATGATATCTTTACCGCCTAACACAATATCAGCGTCAAACAATAGAGCATTTTTTAATAGTTCAGGTAATGAATTTTCGGCATATATATCATCGGCATCTAAAAACATTATATAGTCGCCTGTAGCGTTTTCAATTCCAGTATTTCTTGCCGATGAAACCCCCATATTAACGTTGTGGTGAAATACTTTAATTCTATTATCATTTTTGCTTAATTCATCACATAATATCCCAGAATTGTCGGGGGAACAATCATCTATTAAAATAATTTCAAAATCTTCTATATTTTGTGAATAAATATTATCAATGGCTCGCCTTAAAACATTTTCCGCTTTGTATACAGGTATAATGATGCTGATTTTGTTCATAGTTTCCCACCTAAATAATTATATTTTTTTTATTATAGCACATATTTCACGATTTTGCAAGCCTTTATGATAATCATAATTTTATAGTGAGATTTCATATTTGTAATTGTGTTTCTATTTTTGTTCTTATCTCTAAAAGGCTTGATTTTTTTTGACATTTATGTTATAATAAATTAACAAAAGTTTTACTAAGGAGGGCAGTATTATGACAATTGCATACGGAATACTACTTTTTATGGCAACAGTTTTGCTTGTTTTATACTGTACCCTTATACGCAAAAAAGAGAAATGGTTGCTCGTATTATATTTGTGTGTGTGCGTGGTGAACTTGGGTTATTTGCTTTTATCCCTTTCTAATACCGTGGGGTTTGCATTATTCGCCAATAAAATAGTCTATCTTGGTCATATATTCTCGCTGATAAGTATGTATTTGACGATAGCAAAACTTTGTGGCTTTCATTATACGAAAAAGCTTCCAATTGCATTGTTTTCGGTGGGAATAGTCGTATTTGCTATGATTTGTACAACGGGATATTTGTCTTGGTATTATAAATCGGTAAAGCTTGAATATGCTGACGGAGCGGCAAAACTTGTAAAAGAATACGGGCCACTGCACGCCGTATATCTAATATACGTGCTGTGTTATTTTGCGTTAATGATAACGACGGTTCTTCAAGCCACCGTTAAGAAAAAAGTGTCGTCAATTAAAAACTCCATTATGCTAACGGCAATCGTGCTTTGCAATATTGCAATGTGGATTATCGAAAGGTTTGTGACGTGGAATTTCGAGTTTTTATCCCTTTCTTACATATTAAGCGTAGGCATGCTCTTCTTCCTTTATTGGATGATGCAAGATTACGTACATATAGATGAATTATCCGTTTCAGAAGTGGAAGGGAAGTCTATGGTCGTAGTGGTAGATTCTATGACGATAGCAGAAAAAATGCAGATTGTTTTTTCACGTCTTGCAGAGGATAAAACGCTGACGGCAAAAGAGATAGAAGTAATCGAAAAAATATTGAATGGAAAAAGTCGAAAAGAAATCGCCGATGAGTTGCATATCTCTGAAAACACGGTAAAAACACATCTCAAACATATTTATGAAAAATTAGAGGTTGCAAACAAACAGGAGCTATTAACTTTTTTGCATAAAGCTTGAAAACAAAATAATATCATCTTAAAGCAACGGCGAGTGCCGTTGCTTTTTTCTTTCTTATATATATCACCCGTAAATCACCCACAAATCACCCTTGGTGGGGGATATCATTGTGGAAATAATTATTATATAATTATCCTGACAAATATTTGGAAGGAGAATAAAACAATGAAAACGAAATCGAGAAATTTAATCGTGGTTTTCTTTATGGCGGTTGCATTTATTTGTGGCGTGTTCGCAATTACACCGCTTACGGCAAATGCGGATGAGGCGCTTGATACGGAGATAACCGAAGTGGGCACCTTTGAAGAACTTTTGAATGCAGTCAACTCGGACAAGACGCATATTAAGCTTATGAACGATATAGAGAATATCGTTCCCGATGACGAGCTTCCCACAAAGCACCGTCTTGTGTTTGACGGCGGCAAGGATTACATGCTTGACCTTAACGGCAATAAGCTAATGGTAGGCAACTATGCAAACGAGTTCTATACAGACAATTTTTCTATGATTGCCGTATCAAATAGTTCTAACCTTGATATCGAAAACGGTAGCATAGTTTTTGAAAATTGGTATACCGATTATCGCACCGCCAAGGGGGTGGCTTTCGTAACGGATGACTCTATCCTTACGGCAACAGACGTAGATATGTATAACGGTTACACTGGTACGGTGGTCTACGCTACGGATGATGCAAAGGTTACGCTTGACGGTGGTGATTATACCGCAATGAGCGGCTTTGCCGTATATCTTGAAAAACAGGCCTCTCTTACTCTTGACGGAGGTGTATGGATCGGCACCAAGATGGGTGACAGTACGGCTACCGTATATCTTGACGGCTACGGTGCACTCTATTCCGAAAGCACGGGGGAAATAGTCGTAAATAACGCTTATTTCAATACCGGCATACAGG
>SVIK01000109.1 GCA_015069525.1 Clostridiales bacterium
CAGCCAGCGGGGAATTTTCCCTCTTCGTTGATGAGCTGAACTACGGGCAAGTTATATCTTCTACCCACTTTATAGTCGTCTTCACCAAAGGCAGGCGCGATGTGTACGACGCCCGTACCGTCGGAAAGCGTGACGTACGTATCGTTTGTCACGTAATACGCCTTTTCGCGGAAAGCAAACACTTCTTTGCCGTAAGGATACAACGGTTCGTATTCCGTATATTCGTAATCCTTACCCTTCTTCGTGGAAAGAATATCGTAGCCTTCTTCCCCAAGCACCGATTGCAAAAGCCCTTGCGCCAAAACGTATTTTTCACCGCTTTCTTGCATTTGCACCTCTACGTAATCGTAATCGGGATGCATACAAAGCGCTACGTTGGAGGGAAGCGTCCAAGGCGTCGTCGTCCAAGCGAGGATATATTTATTCTCCTCCCCTACCACCTTGAATTTTACAAACGCCGTCGTTTGCTTGACGTCCTTATACCCTTGTGCAACCTCGTGCGAGGAAAGCGCCGTCCCACAACGAGGGCAATAGGGTACGATTTTGTGTCCCTTATACAAAAGCCCTTTCTTATGGATTTCTTTGAGCGCCCACCACTCCGATTCGATATAATCGTCGTGATAGGTGACGTACGGGTTGTCCATGTCGCACCAATACCCTACTCTATCCGACATTTGCTTCCACTCGTTGGTGTATTGCCAAACGGATTGTTTGCATTGTTTAATAAACGGCTCGATACCGTAGCTTTCAATGCCCGTTTTGCTCTCTAAACCGAGCTTTTTCTCTACTTCAAGTTCTACGGGAAGACCGTGCGTATCCCAGCCCGCTTTTCTCAAAACGTGCTTGCCTTTCATCGTCTTATAACGGGGCACGATATCCTTCATAACGCGCGTTAAAATATGCCCGATATGCGGTTTGCCGTTCGCCGTAGGAGGGCCGTCGTAGAAGGAGAATTCTTCGTTCCCCTCCGTTTGCGTCATACTCTTTTCAAATACCTTGTTTTCGTTCCAATATTCGACGATTTTCTTTTCTCTTTCGACGAAATTGAGCGAAGTATCCACTTTCTTGTACATAGACATATCTTTTTCTCCTTTGGAGCTTTTTTTATAAATTAAAATAAAAATAGCCGTCGTGTCTTGGAAAAAACACAACGGCTTTATAAACCACCAAAACAAACTAACATTTGTCGCAACGGATAACGGTTTGCGAGACCGTATTAAGCTACTGTCCATAAAAACGAGAGTTCGCCTAATCAGCTGACGGGGTGATATTTTTTGCGCTCGTCTTCTTCCTTTCACCAAAACGGAATTTCTCTGTGCGACGGAAAAGCAAAAACGGTTGTCCCCTTTTAACGCCTTTTCTTATTCAACTGTATTTATTATAACGATTTTGATAAATTTTGTAAAGCGATTTCACGCAGGTTTATAACAAAACTTCTTTATTCGTACCGTAGAAAATATCCGCCTTACCAGAAAGTTTTTTACAAATCCTTTCAAACGTTTCCCAACTGATATACTTTGCGTCCATTTCGTACGAGTGTCCCCATATATATAAGAGCTTCGGTTCGTCCGTGGTAAGCGATAAAAACTCGTCCACGATTTCCTCCAAACAGTCCTCTATATAATACACCGTCGGGTTGAACTGCAACAAATTGGTTTGCAAATCGAAAGTATACGTAGAAGTAATCGTTCTTGCGTACTTTACGCCCGTGTTCTTGCGGATAAGCTCCGCCACGCGCTCGTCATTGTTTACGCCACCGCAAGGATACGCCATACCCACCACTTCGTATCCGCAAAGCGTGGATAAGTTCTTTCTATCCTCCTCCACTTGACGAATTACCTCGTTATCGTCCGCAATTGCGGGCAAAAGCGGATGCGTGAGCGTATGCACGGCGATTTCATGCCCGCGATAAATTTCCTTTAATTTTTCAGGCAAAATTTTATCATGGCGGATACGTTCGCCGTTTCTTTCCAATTCCCCTGCCAGCCCCAACAATTGGGAATTGATATTGAACGTAGCCTTTAAGCCGTACCTATTCAAAATTTCAATCAAGCGAACGTCTTGCGTGACGCCGTCGTCAAAGCTGAACGTAATCGCTTTTTTCTTATTATTCCACATAATAATTCATACCCCATTTTAGGCTTACGTGGTCTGTCGTTTAAGCAGTAGCGAACGATAGAAAAAGTTGCCCTCGGAAGCTCTCCGCTTAGGGAGAAACTCTATTAATGTCCCTCGGGAACATGGTTGCTTCACGGACGTTCTTTGCGCCGAGAAGGTGCATCGTTAAACGTTCCAAACCGATACCAAGCCCACCGTGAGGAGGCGCACCGTATTTATGGAGCATCAAGTAGGTAGCGAATTCCTCAGGGTTCATGCCAAGCTTTTGCATCTTCGCCACTTGTTCGTTGTAGTCGTGCACGCGTTGTCCGCCCGACGTAATTTCCAATCCTCTAAACAAAAGGTCGAAAGAAAGGGTGTACTCGGGGTCCTCGGGGTCGTCCATCGTATAGAAAGGACGCTTTTTCGAAGGATAATGCGTAATGAAAATGAAATCGGAATTGAATTGCTTTTTCGCGTACTTGCCAAGGAGTTGTTCTTCCTCAGGGTCGAAGTCCTTCATGTCCGTCGGCTGATACTTGAACTTCTTCATGATAATCTCTTTCGCTTCCATGAATTTGAGCGTAGGAATTTCCGTAATTTCAGGAATATCGATATGGAGCAAATCCACTTCGTTTTTATATTCCGTTTTCAAAAGGTTCATGATATATTTCAGCGCGCCCGTTTCCATGTTCATGATATCCTCAAAGCTGTCGATAAAGCCCATTTCGAAGTCCATGGAAATATATTCGTTCAAATGACGGCTGGTATCGTGGTGTTCCGCACGGAATACGGGTGCGATTTCGAACACCCTTTCATACACCGCTACGAGCGCTTGTTTATAAAGCTGAGGCGATTGCGCAAGGTATACTTGTTTGCCAAAATA
>SVIK01000110.1 GCA_015069525.1 Clostridiales bacterium
CCCGCCAAGCACTTTCGCCCCCGCCGAAAGCGTCACGTCTTCCATAATGGTGGGATGACGTTTGCCACGCTCCTTACCCGTACCGCCAAGCGTCACGCCTTGATAAATGACCGTGCCCTTATGCACCTCCGCCGTTTCGCCGATGACGACACCGCTACCGTGGTCGATAAATACGCCCCCTTCGATTTTTGCCCCAGGGTGAATTTCTATACCCGTAAAAAACCGTGCCGTTTGGCTGAGAATTCTCGCCAACAATTTTAATTTGAGTTTCGTATGGAAAAAGTGCGCCACACGGTACCAAGACAACGCGTGTACGCCCGAATAGGTAAGCCAAACCTCAAAACCGTTGCGCGCCGCAGGGTCGTTCGCTTTTGCCGAACGAATGTCCGCACGAAGATTTTTAAACCACATATTCTTTCCCCTCCTTGTCGTTTTGTAAACAAAAAAGCCCTTATATTCGTAGTAAGCCATACTACATAATATAAAGGCGCTTTGAACCGCTGTTCCACTTTATTTCAAAAAACCGATAATTTTCGATTTTTCCTCGTCTGCCCGATAACGGAGGCCACCGCAGATAATTAATCCGTCCTCAAACGCGGAAACGCACTTTCCCCTCTCCTTCTTGCGTTGAAACGCTTTCAGCCTACGGCGCTCCTCTCTGTTTTGCAAGCGGTATTAAGGTACTCTTTTCCCACTCGGTTATTCAATTTTCTTCATTATACCACGACAGCCGATAAAAAAGCAACGTTTTTACACCGACTTTTCGGGATTTTTTCCGCGGTAGACTTATTTTATAAATAAGTTCTCCACCTTGTATTCCGCCAAAGCCGAATCTATCATCGGGCGGTTGTATATTTTGTTTTGCAAAAGGTAAGCGATAACAACGTCCTTTACCACCGTATAATCGAACCCGTAATCGCAAAGGGATAACAATTTTTTCGTTTC
Source organism: Clostridiales bacterium (assembly GCA_015069525.1). Taxonomy (GTDB): domain Bacteria; phylum Bacillota; class Clostridia; order Christensenellales; family Borkfalkiaceae; genus Scatosoma. The sequence continues at coordinate 946 of SVIK01000110.1, forward strand.
TTCAAACGTGAAATGCGACGTTAAGGCTATTGAAAAAATCGTGTTTTTCGTCAGCTTGAATTTGCCCTTGCAAAGTCCCTCCCAAATTTCTTTGTCAATCGCCAACTCTTCCCCCGCTTCCAGCGGATTGATTTTATACCCTTCGAAAAGGCGCATAAGCTCTTTCTTCGGGGAGAATTTTCCATACTTATATTTAATCCGCTTGAACAAGCCAAGCGCGACGAACGAGAAGGAAAACGTCTTGTCTACGATGCGTTTTTTCAGCTCCTTTAAAATTTCTGCTTTGTTCTCCTGTAAGGCAAGACGCATGGTTTCCGCAGGCAACGTGTAGGCAAACGTTCTGCCCCATTCGTCCGTGCGCGAAGTTTGCATCTTCGGCATGCGATAGCCAGGAAGCGCGCAAATTTTATCGTAATGCGCGTATTTCTCGCAAAAATAATTGTCTAAATCGGTTAAGAAGTCGTACATACGCTATTTCCCCACTCGTTATTACTAATATTATACCACAGCTTGGGGGAAAAGGCAACCGTTTTCACCGCTCCCCCTCTCGGTTGGCGGTAAAAACGACTTTTTTTTACATTTTATTTACTCTTTTTTGTTTTTTTGTTCTTTTTTGACCTTTTTCTATATCCCTATGCTTCATTTGCTTGCATTTTTTTATAATTTGTGCTAAATTATTTATACTTTATATTTGCACTATGATATAAAGAGAAGGAGTTTTTTATGAAAAGAGACCGTATTGTGCAGATTGCTTCGCTCATTGATAAGCGTGGCAAAATCACCTTAAAACAACTCGAAGAATATTTTCCCAAAGCCTCGCAAATGACGTTGCGCCGAGATTTACTCGCCTTAGAGCAAGAGGGTAGAATTATCCGCGTGCGTGGCGGTGCTATGTCCGTTAAGGACGTACAAAAAGCGTCGGGCGTGCCGTATACGCAAAAAACTACTTTGCATACCGATGAAAAAATTCAAATTGCGCAAAAGACTGCAAAATTGATTGAAATGGGCGCGTCTTTCTTCCTTGACGCGGGGACGACTGCACTCTACCTCGCAAAAGAATTGCCCGATATCCCTTGCAACGTGTTCACGAACGGGCTTGCCGTCGCAACCGAGCTCGCTAAAAAGAAGAACGTGAATATCAATCTCTTGGGCGGACCGCTGTTGAAAGACAACCTTTCCACGACCTCCTCCCTCGCTTCTATGTATTTCCAAGACACCAATTTCGAACTCGCCGTAATGTCGGCGGCGGCGTTTACCCCTGAAAGCGGGTTCTCTTGCGAATCGCAGTTGGAAGCGGATTTGTTCAAGCTTATCCAAAAGAAAGCGAAGTCCGTTTACATGATGCTCGACAGCTCGAAAATCGGCAAAATCAAGCCGTATACGTTTGCGCGCGTTGAGGATTTGAACGTACTTATCACCGACGAAAATTTCCCCGAAGAATTGAAAACGGAAATTGAAAAGAAAAATATCGTCGTATTGTAATTGTACATAAAAGACAACCGCCCACGAGAACGTGGGCGGTTTTTTATTCCGTCAATGCGGAAAGGGCGTAGGCGAGTGCGCCTATATATAATACGCTTTCGTCAAAATCCGCTTTGGGGTGGTGCAAGGGGTAAACGTACCCCTTTTTCTTTTGCCCTGCGGAAAGCGCAAGCATCACGGACGGCACTTTTTCCGCAATATAGGCAAAATCCTCGCTCCCGCCCATGCTCTTTTTCACGTTTCCGCCTAAATCGGCAGAAAAATACACCTCGTCCTTGCCTATCCCGTTTTTTAACCGCTCGCCAATCAACGCGGACATGCCCCCGTCGTTTTTTAACGCGGGACAACCGCTTGGATACGCCACTTTCGCCGTGCCCTTAAACGTTTTGGCTATGCCTTTGGCTATTTCTTCTACTCTTCTTTTAATATACGCGCGCGTAGCCCCGTCAAACGTGCGAAACGTGCCTTGCATAACCGCCCTATCCGCAAT
>SVIK01000009.1 GCA_015069525.1 Clostridiales bacterium
GAGGGCGTTGAAAGCTTTGATATGAGCCTTGTAAACGGCTACGATTTCGGTTCTATCGTAGAAGTTGGCGAAGCAACCGCTTACGCAATTGAAGTAAACGGCAACGCGCTTGTAAAAGAAACGCTTGCAATGGTGCTTGCTGGTACGTGGGAATCCAAGGTATTTGACTATGATGTAAGCTTCACTGAACCCGTAGATACCTATACGCTTACGTTCAACGTAGACGGTACGGGCGTATATAAAGCAGAAGGCGTTGAATTCTATTTCACGTACACGATTGGCGAATTCGACGAAACGAACAGAAACTATCCTATCACGATTTCCGCGGACGAATCGGCTACGAACGTGGGTGAAACGACGGCGTTCGGTGCAGATGCAAGCGTCACGTTTGGCGAAACGTTCTCTATGGCGACGTATAAGATGGAATGGACAATTCTCGTAGACAACGGTGAAGTGGACGAATGGGAAAATCCGATTAACTATGAATACAAGAAGCCTACCGCGGAAGACGGTTACGTATGGCCTACGGAAATCACGGTTGGCGACGCACCTACGAACGTTTATTGCGGTCAGTATGAAATGGGCGTAAAAGAAATCGAATTGCTTATCAATGCGGATAAAGCTGGTACGTATACGGTTATCGTTTGCGCTTATGAAGACACGGCACCTATCACGACGTTGGACCAATACTACTTTGATATGAACGGCGTGAAAGTTGTTGGTGCGATGACGTTCGAAGTAGAAGAAACGGAAAGAATCGTTCTTACGATGGGTATTGTAAACGAATCGTTCGACTTCGATATCTACGTAAATTTCGTTGAAGCTGAAAAGGAAGAAGAAGAAGGTGGTAATACGGGCGTTGTAGATTCCATTTACGACGGTAGCGTAGTAGTCGTAGACAATATGGGTCAAAACGGTGGTTGCAGTGGTACGTACGAATACCTTATTGCAGACGACGGTTCGGTAGCGTTCTACAAGGACGGCGTTTTGGATGAAACGATGTATATCACGTTCGCAGACGGCACGTATTCCTTCAAGTGCAGTACTTTGGGTAGCGCACAAGCAATGATTGCACAAGACGGTCAATCGGATATCAGCGGCGTATATAATATTGATTTGACGATTATGGCGGGAATAGAATACACCCTTACGTTCACCGAATATTTGAAGATGGACGGTAGCGTAGTAGTCGTAGATAATATGGGCAATGGAGGCGGTTGTAGCGGTACGTATGACTACGTTGTTATGGACGACGGCTCGGTAGCGTTCTACAAGGACGGCGTTTTGGATGAAACAATGTATATCACGTTGGTTGAAGGTACGTATATGTTCAAGTGCAGTACTTTGGGTAGCGCACAAGCAATGATTGCACAAGACGGTCAATCGGATATCAGCGGCGTATATAATATTGACTTGACGATTATGGAAGGAATTGAATACACCCTTACGTTCACGGCAGGTTCGACCTCCGGTGGCGAAGACGCAGGCAACGAAGGAACGGAAACGACGGCTATCACCCTTGCAGTTGGCGGTAGCACGGAAATCACGATTCCTGGTGGCGGTACAGATACGGTTGCGGTTGTTTTGGAAGGCGTAGAAGCTGGTACGTATTCGATTAGCATTGATACGTCTGCTCTTGGCTTACAAGCAAACAACATGACGGTATTCGTTCAATACAGCGATAACGAAGAAGACTACGTAGATTTGACGATTCTCAACAACTTCACGGCTGAAATTACCGTAGAAGCAGGCGCAACGTTGTTGTTCGGTTCGTTTACTGAATTTACGACGACGGTAAGCCTTAACACCGTTTCAACGGATAGCGGTTCTACCGAAGCGTAATCGCTAACAAAACAATAAACACGGCATAAACGGTTTCCCGCCGAGCGTATAAAAACGCTCGGCGGTTTTTTCTTGTTTATAGGTAAAATTCCTTGTGTTTTTGCTTAAAAGTATGTTATTATAAATATGCAAATATTATTTAACGGAGAAAAAGCTATGAAATTGAAAAAATGGATATTGACGACGTTGTCGGTGGGTTGTATCAGCTCTTTGGCAATCGGTTTAACTGCGTGCGGAGGGGATGATAATACGCCTACGTCCGTTGACGTAAACTACACGCTTGTTTTGACGGACCAAGACGGGAACGCTATTGTTGGTGCGGAACTCAAATTACTGCAAGGCGAAACGGAAATTGCTTCGGGTACGACCGATGCTAACGGTAAAATAACGGGTACGGCAAAAGAAGGCGAATACGTTGTTCAGTACGTAGAATTGCCTATGGATTATCTTGCGGAAGATTACACGGTGGAGATTACCGTTTCAAATGCGGACGCCGTTGTGGAATTGGAGGCGATAAACGTTGCGCCCAACGGTGCGTTGGAAAGACCGTTCACCTTTATTCCCGACGCTACGGGATATATGGAAATTACCGTACCTGCGGGGGCTACGCACTATTATCAAGTGCCTCGTCCCATGGGTAGAACGTTGATTGTAGAGGGTGCGAATTTTGAGGTGGTTTACGGCGAAACGACGTATACCCCCGATGATGGCACTACGGAAATCGCATTTGAAAGCGACGAGGCGGATACAAATGCCCTTGAATTGATTGCGGTTGTAAACAAATCGGCGACGGAAAACGTTATAACGTTGGCTATGCCCGTGCCTGCTGGTTCTACGGCGGATAACGCTATCGTGGCAACGTTGGATACGGCTACCGTGGCTGAGGTAAAGGGTAGAAACAATGTATACTACACCTGGACGGCAACGGAAAGTGGTACTTTGACGATTTCTTCCGCTTCGGCAAACGCGAATTTGTATATGTATAACGAAAATACGTATCGTGCAACCGAGTGGGTGGCGGATACCGTCTCTATTGAAGTAAACGCCAACGATAAAATTTTGATTCAAGTTGGTGTAACGGGAACGCTTTCGGCAACCGATATCAACGAAATCACGTTTACGCTGACACTTGCATAAAAAAACAAATTAAAAAGCGTGCCTTGAAAGGCACGCTTTTTCGTTGTAATGTAGTTTACTTATCGCTATCGTCAATCGAAACAGCCACTTCTGCTTCTTGGATAGAAGCGTTTTCCGTATTTGTTTGTGCTGTTCCCTTTGTAAGGGCTTTATTTGCCCGTTTTTCTTTGAAGAAATCGATAATCGGCTTGATATAGCAAAGGGTGACGCAGAACAAAATTAAGCAGGCATAATGGATAATATACACAAGCCAGCCGTACTTTTCCGTCAAGAAAGGCAAACCGCTTTGGGGAGGGGAAACTACGTACATAAAGTTGATTTTCCCGCTACCGTCGTCTACAACGCTGTTGATATAAATAGCAAAGAACATCAAAATCAAAAGGAATTTCAAACAGTTTACGTAATCTTTTGCTTTGAATTTGATTTCCTTAGAGATAAACATATGTAAGGAGAAAACGGTAATGGCTACGTGGTACAAAAAGTATTGTGCCGTAATAATCCACATGCCGTTTCGCGAGGAATCGGTGGCAATCAAGAGCGCTGAAATTCCGCCAAATAAACAGCTGGGAAGCATGAACGAAAGGATAAATCGGCGGAGCTTTTCACTCTTTGCGATATTCACGATTACGATAAAGATAATCTGGATAGAGCAAAGGTGGAAAGGCAAATCGGTTTTCGGTAATACCCCGCCGTGCGTAGCTTCGTTTTGCACAATGTAATAGAAAATTTTGATAATCTCGGAGCAAACGCCGACAACGAGTAGCGTTTTGCAAACGGTAGAAAATTTCAATTTTCTAGAAAAGATTGTCAAAACGACAATCAAAGCGAGGGAGATACCCACCAAAATTAAGTGTTTCGTGCCAAAAAGGGGATGCATAGTACTTCTCCTTATTTATTTTTTTGTTTTTTCAGTAGTGCCGTATTGCGAATTTTTTGGAAAATCGTATTGAAAAGCAACGCCAAAAGAAACATAAGATAGCCCGCAGTTGTGAACCCTACGAGATAACCGATTAAAAATACGGGATAGGGTACTAACGGCTGAATAATGCTCAAAACAGGCAAAGTAGAGTTAAAATAAGGGGATATGTAGAACATATTAAACGTTTCGTCGTTTCCTACGAAATGCCACAAAACGTTTGCGCCCGTTGCCACAAGTATCAGCGAGGCAAAGACGGGGAGGGCATACAAAATGATTTTATGGTTAAGCTTTGCTTTTCCCGAAACCCAAGTAAGAACGCCGATAACAACCATTGCACCGTGATGAACCATGGTTTGTACGTTAATGCCTATCGTCTTAATGAACACGTCGCCAGGGTAAAGCATAACGGCGAGCCCCGCAAAGAGCGCGTACGTACCAAGATATGCCCTACAAGCGTCGCGCACGAGCTTCCTTTTACGGAAGATGAGCGCAAGGGGCATTACGTACATCGGCGTGGAGCAGAATTGATAAGGGAAGGCATACCATTGGTAGTCCCACGTGTTAGTGCTCCAATCGTAAGAGTAGTTAAGTTGCTTGTAGATTTCAAACAGCCATAAAGCAATGGACGTTCCTAAAAGGATTTTATCATATTGCTTGTCCGAAAGATTTCTACAATAGACAGCGACAACGACGCAAAGCCCGATAACGATGGCAAGGCAAAGAAGATGATACCAGCCAAGCGTAGTAGGGGTTTTCATACTTGCGTCTAATCCCTTGAAAAGATTTTGCCAAAAAGACATTTTAGGTGCGCCCGAATAAAGTGGCGGGATGGTAATGATTTGTTGAATTCCCATAATCTCCTCCTAAAACAAAAATTTTATACTATTTTTTAGCGTTAATATTCCGCGCTTTCGATGACGCCTCCGCCAAGGCAATTGATGCCGTCGTACAGCACGGCGTATTGCCCTTCGGTGACGGCGCGTTGAGGCTGTTCAAAATCGATGTGCAACGTTTCGTCTGCGTTGATGAAAACGCGTACCTTTTGGTCGGGTTGGCGATAACGGAATTTTGCCATGCAAGAGAACTCTTTTTGTGTAGGCTTTTGCGGTATCCAATTAAACCCGCAAACCTCGCAGGATTTAGAGTAGAGTGGTGTTTCGTCGCCGTGAGAAACGTACAGGATATTGTTTTGCAAATCCTTTCTAACGACAAACCATCTTCCGCCTTCTTCCTCGCCTTTGATTCCGCCGAGATAGAGCCCCTTTCTTTGCCCAAGCGTGTAATACATCAATCCGTCGTGTTCACCCACTTGTTTGCCTGATAAATCGAGTATTTTTCCCTTTTGCGCGGGTAAGTACGTGGAGAGGAATTTTCTAAAATTGCGTTCGCCAATGAAACAAATGCCCGTGCTATCTTTCTTTTTTGCGGTGGCAAGGCCGTATTCTAAGGCGATTTTGCGTACTTCGCTCTTTTCCATGTCTTGTAAGGGGAAGAGTACGTCGGCAAGTTGCGCTTGTGAAAGCTGATTTAAAAAGTACGTTTGGTCTTTATTTTGGTCCTTTGCCTTTTGCAAAAGGTGTACGCCGTTTTCGTGGGAAATTTTGCAATAATGTCCTGTGGCAATGTAATCTGCGCCCAAGCGTTTGGCTTCTTGTAAAAAGGGGCCGAACTTAATTTCACGGTTGCAAAGAACGTCGGGATTAGGGGTTCTGCCCGCCTTGTATTCAGCGAGGAAATAGGAGAAGACTCTATCCATATATTCCTTTGCGAAATTGACGGTGTAATAGGGGATATCGAGAAGGGCGGAAACACGGCGCACGTCGGCGAAATCTTGTTCAGCCGTGCAACAGCCGTTTTCGTCCACTTCGTCCCAATTTTGCATGAATAACCCGATAACGTTATAACCTTGTTGTTTTAAAAGGAGTGCAGATACGGAAGAATCCACACCGCCACTCATACCAATTACAACCGTTTTCGACATAATCTGCTCCTTTTCGTAAACCGTGGGCGCATAGAAAAATTTTTTTCTATACCAATTTGAAAATATTATAGCATAAACGCTTGCAAAATGAAAGCGAAAAATAGTAAAATATAATTGCTTTTTGAAAAATAATATCAAAAGGAATACGTATCCGTAGCTCAGTTGGATAGAGCACAAGCCTCCGACGCTTGGTGCCGTTGGTTCGAATCCAATCGGGTACACCAAAGCCCCCGCCTCAAACGAGGTGGGGGCTTTGGTGTAATTGGTAGGAAGAACCGACGAATTCTCGTTGGTTCGTGCGACGAGCGAGAGAGGGAAAAGTTGGTAAAAAAGTACGGAAGTTGGCGAGCGAGGAAGCTTTGGCGAAGCCAAAATGCAATCGCCCCACCTCAAGCGAGGTGGGGGCTTTGGTGTAATTGGTAGGAAGAAGCAACGAATTCCCGAAGGTTTAAGCGACGAGCGAGAGAGGGAAAAGTTGGTAAAAAAGTGCGGAAGTTGGCGAGCGAGGAAGCTTTGGCGAAGCCAAAATGCAATCGCCCCCCCCACCTCAAACGAGGTGGGGGCTTTGGTGTAATTGGTAGGAAGAACCGACGAATTCCCGAAGGCTTAAGCGACGAGCGAGAGAGGGAAAAGTTGGTAAAAAGTGCGGAAGTTGGCGAGCGAGGAAGCTTTGGCGAAGCCAAAATGCAATCGGCTCGTGTAAAAAAACGACTAATTTTTCCAAAATTATGAAAAAATCAAAAAAATGGTTAAAACCTTTGACAAACTTTTTTTAGGGTGGTATAATGGGGGCAATGTACGAATTAAGATGAATTTTCATAGGTGCTATATGATTATTAAAATGTTTAATTTTTGGTACTTTTTTTGGATAATAGTTTGTGCGGGTATCTTCGTGGGATTGTATTTCCTATTGAGGAACAAATCGGATAAAACGAAAAAAATAACGTTATTTTCTATTTTGCTTTTTGCGCTCGCCTTACACTTCCTTAAATGTCTCTTCCCGCCTTATTCGACGGATAGGGACCGCTTATATCGGGATATTTTCTTTGTCAACATTTGCGGAGCAAATATATTCCTTTTCCCGATATTCTTCCTCACCAAAAGCAAAGTATTGAAAGATTACATGTTCTATCTTGGGTTGCTTGGTGGCGGAATAGCACTTTTCTACCCTGCCGAGCCGATGTTAAAGGCGGAGCAAAATGCGGAAGTTTTGGACGTTATACGTTTCTATATCCATCACGCAATCTTGTGCTTCGTTCCGCTTTTGATGGTGCTTTTTAAATTGCATAAGCTTGATTATAAGAGAGTTTGGTCTGCACCCGTATGCTTGTTAGGGGTAATGCTTTTCATAATGCTCAATCAAGTAATCCAAAGCGAGTTGGGCTTTGTTCCGCTCCGTGGCGATAACATTTTCGATATCGGCTATAAAAATTCCTCCTACATTTGGGGACCGGACGACGCCATAGGGAACTTCATTGCAAAATTCTGTCCCAAGTGGTTTACGAGCATTCCCGCAGGGGCGCACGCAGGGGAGATGAAATATTGGCCGTGGGTATGGATGATATTCCCCGTCTTCCTCTTATTAACGCCGGTGGCGTTCTTAATTTGCCTGCCGTTTGATTTTAAAAACCTGAAAAAAGACGTGTTGTGCGTTAAAGAAAAATGCAAAACACTTTTTGAAAAGAAAAACGATACTAAGGAGAACAAAAGATGACATTTAAAGATTGGATTTTCAGTATCCATCCCGAAAATGACGGATACAATGGACAATGGCAATTCCCGCACATTTTAACGTTTTGTCTTTGCATAGCGATTATCGTAGCGTTGACGCTCCTTTTCCGTAAAAAGACCAAACGTAGCCGTGAAACGGTACTTAAAGTATTGGTCGGCGTAATTTTATTCTTTGAAGTTGCACGTAGAGTAATCAACTTTGCCAAAGGCGACGCGACCGATTTCCACAGCACGCTGTACTTATTATTGCCTCGACCTTGGTGTGCAATTTCCTGCTGGTTATTGATTATCGCAGGTGTCTTCAACAAAAAATCTTTCTGGAACTTTGCTTCCATTAACGCGTTGTTGTGTGCGGTTATCTTCTTTGCATATCCTTCGGCAGGCTTTAACCACAAGCATTTGTTGTTTGAAAACATTTATTCGATTTCCACGCACGCGTTGCTTCTTATCTCGTCCATTCTTATTTTGACGTTAAAGGTTGGCGATTTTAGATATAAGAGAGAAACGTTCAAAGAGGGTATCTTAAAAGAAATTATTATGTTCGCAATCGTGTTCGTTTACGGCACGTTGGAACTCCCTTATTTCTTGGATTTGTCCAGCGACCCCTTGTATTTCATGCCTATCGACGGAAACGAAGTAAAAGAAATTTTGGGCTTGGGTACGGCGGCGTACGTTATCGTATATACGTTGTTCTTGCTTCTTTGGGTAAACGCTTTCTATCTTATCCCTATGCTTTGGAGAAAAATCTTTAAAAAAGAGGTTGCCGTAGCAGAAGTGGAAGACGCTCCTAAAACGGAAAAGACGGGTAGATATTTGAAAACGAAAGGCGAAAGCAAAAAACAAAAGAATAAATAAACGTTCAAATTAAAAGTAAACGAGTGTACCGATTGGGTACACTCGTTTTTTAATGAAATCATTTTATTTTAACGAAGGAGCGGAATAACGACGAGTACGACGAGGACAACCACGCCAAGCCCGATACGATACCATCCGAACGGTTTGAAAGTGTGTTTTTTTACGAAATCCATAAGGAATTGAATTGCCAAGAGGGATACGCCAAACGCCACCAAACAACCTATAAGCAAAGCGAACCACTCCGTCCCGCCAAGCGTATTGCCGTCCATAAAGAAGGAAAGAATTTTATAACCGCTCGTTCCCACCATGGTGGGGATAGCGAGGAAGAAGGTGAATTCCGCTGCGGCGGTTCTCGACACGCAAAGGAGCAACGCTCCCAATATCGTCACGCCCGAGCGAGACGTGCCGGGGATAACCGCTAAAATTTGGAAACAGCCGATAAAGAAAGCGTTCTTCCAAGAGATTTGCACAACGTCGGACACAGTTTTGTTTTTCACTTTGTAGAACTTTTCAACGAGGATAAATGCGACACCGTACACGATAAGCGCGCTGGCTATCATAATCGTTTCCGTTAATTCGTTTACCTTTTCAAGCAACAGTTTATCGATAACGAGGGCAAAAAGCGCGGGTACGCAAGCAAGCAGAACTTTTCCCCAAATGGTTAAGGAATCCTTTTTCCAATACAGCGTTTTTTTCTTGTCTTCGCCTTGTTCGCCTTTATTTTTCAGCCCGATAGGGCAAACGCGTTTCCAAAAGACGACGATGACGGCAAAGATTGCCGAGAGCTGAATAACGTATTCGAACATGTCCAAAAACGCGCTGGAAAAGGACGTGGGGATAAATTTATGGAAGAGGATTAAATGCCCCGTGCTTGATACGGGCAACCACTCGGTAATCCCTTCGATTATCCCGAATAAAATAATTTTAAGGGCTTCGATAAAGTCCATGGGAATCTCCTCAAAAGAAAAAACTACAATGCAATATATGCAACGTAATGCTATTATAACATATAAACTGAAAAAATGTCTATTATTTTTGGAAAAAAAGGGAAAAACGAGCAAAAAAAACGAAAAAATCGAGCAAAAATCGACAAAAAAATAAAAAAATGTCTTGCAAAAGGTTAAAAAGTATGTTATAATACTTCTACAATAGAAAAAGCTCCGAGCCGAAACGTGTCCTTTTGTGAAAGTGCGTGAGCTAGCAAAAAAAGATTCGGAGGGGTGAAAAGATGAGTCATGGTACGGTGAAGTGGTTCAATGCCGAAAAAGGCTATGGATTTATCGCTAATGACGAAGGTGGCGATGATGTATTCGTGCATTTTTCTGCAATTCAGGCTGAAGGATATCGTCGATTGAAGGAAGGCCAACAAGTTTCTTTCGAAATCGAAACGGATCCCGAAAAGCCCGAAAAGCTTCGCGCAAAGAACGTAGTTGCGCTTTAAGTGAATGAAAAAAAGTAAAACCGCGAGTTAAGCGGTTTTATTTTTTTGCCGTATTGACAAAATATGCGTTGCGTTGTATAATAATGCTAATAAAAATAAAGGTGAAAAGTATATGCGATATATTTTAGCGCTCGACCAAGGGACGACGTCTTCGCGTGTTGCGCTCGTGGACGAACAAGGTAAAATCGTTTCCATATTGGCAAGGGAATTCCCGCAAATCTATCCTCATGAAGGCTGGGTGGAGCACGACCCTATGGATATTTGGTCTACCCAATACGGCGTGATGATGGAAACGGTGGCGAAAAGCGGTGTTTCCATAAAAGATATTTCCGCTATCGGTATCACCAATCAACGGGAAACGACGATTGTTTGGGACAAAAACACGGGCAAGCCTATCTATAACGCTATCGTTTGGCAATGCCGTCGTACGGCGGATGCGATAGAGCGTTTGAAAAAGGGCGGATACGCGGAAATAATCCGTGCAAAGACGGGGCTTATTCCCGACGCCTACTTTTCAGCAAGCAAAATTGCATGGATGTTAGATAACGTGGAAGGCGCAAGGGAACGCGCGGAAAAGGGCGAATTATTATTCGGTACGGTGGATACGTGGCTGATTTGGAAACTTACCGAGGGGAAAGTGCATGCTACGGATAGCACCAACGCTTCCCGTACGATGCTCTTTAATATCAATACGATGGAGTGGGACGAGGAACTGCTTTCCCTGTTCCGTATCCCGCGCAGTATGCTTCCTACCGTGAAAAGCTCGGGCGAGGTGTTCGGCTATGCCAACGTCGGGGGGGAGAATATCCCTATTGCGGGGGTGGCTGGCGACCAGCAATCGGCGCTCTTTGGACAGACTTGTTATGAAAAGGGCGAGGCAAAAAATACGTACGGTACGGGCTGTTTCTTGCTGATGAACGCAGGGGAAGAACGGCCGAATAGTGAGCACGGGTTGCTCGTCACCGTGGCTTCTACGCTCGCGGGAGAGAAACCGCAATACGCCTTGGAAGGGAGTGTATTCATTGGCGGTGCGGTGATACAATGGTTGCGCGATGAAATGCGTTTTTTGAAAGAGAGCAAAGAAGCGGAAACGTACGCAAAACAAGTGCCCGATTGCGGAGGCGTATACGTAGTGCCCGCGTTTACGGGTATCGGTGCGCCCTATTGGGACATGTACGCACGCGGGGCTATTTTCGGGGTGACGCGCGGAACGAAGCGGGAGCATATTATCCGTGCTTGTCAGGAATCGATTGCCTATCAATCGGCGGATTTGGTAGAGGCTATGCAAAAGGATACGGGCGCGCCCTTGCGCAAATTGCAGGTGGACGGCGGGGCGTCGCGGGACGGATTTTTAATGCAATTTCAAGCGGATATCTTAAACGCCGAGGTTTGCAAGCCGAGCTCGCACGAATCGACGGCGCTTGGCGTAGCGACGCTTGCGGGGCTGACGGTAGGTGTTTGGAAGGATAGGGCGCAATTGAAGGCGTTGCATAAAACGGAGCGTGTTTATACGCCGAATATGTGCGAGGAAGAGCGCACGAAGAAATTAAAAAAATGGCACAAGGCGGTAGATAGATGCCTTGGCTGGGATTTGGATTAAAAGACAACCGACCGAGAATTTTTCTCGGTCGGTTTTGGACTATTTGCCGAACAAATTACGTTGGAAAGAAATTGCAAGCTTACAAAGGCGCGTCTTTTCGTTGTCCTTAGGATTGACGACTGCATGTAAAAGCAGGGCTTGTAGGGTGGTTGCAATGCGCGTGGGCGGGATATCTAAAACGAGCAAATCTTTGCCCGAAACCGCCAATTCTTTCAGCGTTTTGGGGGCGTTTTCTTTTTGCATTTGTTCGAGGAGTTTTCTCCAACGCACGCAGGTGGGAGCAGGAGAAGTATCGTCCATGCAAGCGGAAAAATCCGCTTGTTTTACAAGCAATAGTTTGTCGATAATTGCAAAATTTTGTACGATAAAACGACGGAGCTTATTATTTGAAGTATTGCAATTAAAATCGTACATATGCAGTTTTGTCAAAAGCGCCGTTTCTTGGATGAGGCGGTTGGAGGCTTTTAATCGCGTCAAAATTTCCTTTACGATGCGTTCGCCCTCGATAGAGTGCGCAAAGGAGTTGCCGTCGCGCAACGTGCAAAAGGGCTTGCCAACGTCGTGCAAAAGGGAGGCAAGGCGAACGCTGGGGTGCGCATAGCTACACGCCCGTAAGGAGTGTTCTAATACGTCGTATTTATGAAAATCCGCACGCTGGGACATGCCTTTGCCAAGTGCAAGCTCGGGTAAAATCTCTTGCAAAACACCCGTTTCGTCAAGCAGTTTTAAGCCGTGATAATGCCCGTTTTCTACGCCGTATTTTTGGTCGGCAAGGAGAAGGGAGGTTAACTCGGTAAAAATGCGCTCGGGGGAGATGTCACGGATAAGGGAAGCGTTTGCCTTTGCTCCATTTAAGCATTCCGCATCGGGGAAAAAACCAAGCGTTGCGCTCTGGCGACAAAGGCGCATCAGTCGCAAGCCGTCTTCCCCAAAGACCTTTTGTGCAGGGGCAACCGTCGTAAGACGTTTTTCCCTGATGGCAGGGATACCGTTCAACGGGTCTACAAAAGCGTCGTTTGCGATATCGTAATACACGGCGTTGGCGGTGAAATCGCGACGGCGCGCGTCCAAGGCGATATCGTCTGTAAAAAACGTTTCTACGGGGGTATGCACGCCACGGACGTATTTATCCGAGCGGAACGTGCTGTATTCGTAATCGTTTCCGTCCGTATCGCGCAGTTTTAACGTGCCCGTGTTTTTGTATACGGCAAGGACGGTGAAGTGGTGGCTTTCCGCAATAGGGATAAAGGTTTCTATGGGCATAGCGGAGGCTAAATCCCAATCCATTTGTCCGTTTTTAGGGGTAAGATTTGCCAAAAAATCGCGCACGCTACCACCCACGACGTAGCAAGGCGTGGGACAGGCAGTTGACAAAGTGAGTAGGTTTTTCGGCAAAATTTTACGCATACGGCATCCTTTTTCAAAAATTTCTCGTGCATTTCACATTAAAAAGTATATCAAAAACAAAAATAAATTGCAATTCTTTGCAAAGTGTTATATAATAGAAATAACGAAAAAGAACTGTTTTTCTCAAACGATAAGGAAGAAAACGAAAGATGAGCGTGTATCATATCCTTTCTAACCCTACGGCGGGAAAGAATAGAGCAATTAAAAACTTAAAAAAAGTAGAAGAAATTTTGCGCAAAAAAGGGGTAGCTTACGAGGTACATCTTTCGAAAGCGGAAAAGGACGCGGAAAAAATCGTTAGGGAATTGACGGAGGCAGGCGAAACGGAGATTATCGTAATCGGCGGGGACGGCACTTTGCACGAGGCGTTAAACGGTATTGCCGACGTATCCGCTTGTCGTTTAGGGCTAATCCCATCGGGAACGGGCAACGACTTTGCAGAAAATCTTGGGTTGCCGAAGAAGGTGGAAGACGCGCTTGATTTGATTTTGAACGGAGAAGCGAGGGAAACCGATTACGTAGACGTTGGCGGGGTGCGTTGCATGAACGTTGCGGGCGTAGGCATGGACGTGGACGTGTTAGAGCGTTGTCAAAGAGGCCGTTTAAAAGGTAAAATTAAATATTTATTAAGCCTTATCCGCAGTTTGTTTGCGTTTAAAGGCTATCAAGTGGAAATGCAAAGCGGGGATAGAAAGGAAACGTACGACGTTTTGTTGGCGGCGGTTTGCAACGGTTCGCAATTTGGCGGAGGCGTGCGTATTTGTCCCGTTGCGGATTCGACAGACGGAAAGCTGAACGCCGTTTTCGTGGCGCGCCCTGGTGGAAAGTGGAAGATTATCAAGGCGTTTATATCGCTGATGAAAGGGAAAATTCTCGAAAAACCGATTACGACGGCGTTTTTGTGCGAGGAGATAAAAATTATCCCCAAAACGAAATGCGCAATGCAATTGGACGGGGAGCTGTATAAAGAATACGATTTTACGGCAAAAGTATGCAAAGGGTTGCGCTTTTATAGACCGTAAAGGATAAGAGAAATAAGGAAGGAAGTATGCTTCAAGGAACGTATAAAAAAATATTCGACCGTTTCCCCGAAGGGGTATTCGTGTTCGACGATAAGTACCGCGTGAAATTTACCAACGTGGCGTTTAAGCGTTCCTTTACGGAAAACGGGAAGACGAAATCCTCGCTTGCCCGCGCGCTCGGCTGTGGCGAGCAAGGGAAGTGCGGAGAGAGCAATGCTTGTGCCTCTTGTCCTTTTATGCGCGTAATGCGCGAGGCGGTAGAGGGAAAGACGGAACGCACGGAAACGGTGCACACCACGATAAGCCGTGGGGCAGGGCAAATGGATAAGCTTTCTATTCAAATCCGCATTATCCCCGTAGACGAGAAAGGCAAACTGTTTTTAGGGCTCACTATGGGCACGTATCAAACGGAAATAGAAAAGGAGCTTTTGTCTGCACAACGCATGCAACAACGCTTGTTGCCCGCGGGGAAAAGCATTTGCGGAGTACCGTATGCCTACATGTATATTCCCTGTTTTGGAGTGGGAGGCGATTTGCCCGACGTGTACGAGGTGGACAATCAAGCGTACGGCGTACTCGCCGACGTGTCGGGGAAAGGTATTTCGGCAGGTATGCTTTCGGCGTTTGTAAAGGCTGGATTTGATAGAAAGGAAAAAGACTTGGCAAAAGCGCTTTCCTCTTTGAACGTGAAGTTCAACGAGTTGAACCAAGACGAACGCTCGTATATAACCGTGGTAGCGGTACGTATCAACAAGGAAGAGAAGAAGTTGCGTTATGCCATAGCAGGGCACAACGCGCCAATTTTGCTTAGAAATTCGTTGGGGATAAACGAAATTGAATCGCCCGCACCTCCAATCTCGACGTGGATGCCCGATTTTTGCTATCGGGAGAACGAGTTGCCCTTTGAACACGGGGATATCCTTGCGCTTGTCACCGACGGCGTGACGGAATGCACGAACGACAAAGGGGAGCAATTTGGCATAGAGCGCACGGAAAGCGTTTTAATGCAATCGCTTTCAGCGGAAGATTTTATCGGGAAATTGCGGGTTGCGTTAAACGTTTTCAGCGGTGGAACGTTTTCGGACGATATTACGGCGATTGCGTTCGACCTATAAAAATTGCATTTTTTGATTTTTTAAATAAAGTAGTAAAAAGTAGGCAAAAACAGTTGACAAAAGCGAAAAAAAATTCTATACTAAATAAGCATTTTAACGAAATGTGATTTGCGAATTAATTTTTTTGCACTGTTAGCTCAACTGGATAGAGCGTTGGTCTACGGAACCAAAGGCTAGGAGTTCGAACCTCTTACGGTGCACCAGCAAAAGCCACGGCGTACCGCCGTGGCTTTTGCTGTGCACCGCAACAGTAAGCAGAACTTCTAAATTAGTAGGAGTTCTTGCGAACAAACTTTTATTCCTCGTATAGGTGGAAAATAAATGGAGCTGTTTATTACAATTTTAGTATGCTTTTTAGCGGGTGCGGGCGCAGGCTTAGGGACTGGTTTTGCAGGATTAAGCGCTGCGGCAGTCATTACGCCTCTTTTAATTACGTTTTTAGGGGTAGACACCTATACCGCCGTTGGGATAGCGCTTGCCTCGGACGTTTTGGCAAGTGCCATTTCCGCATACACGTATAAAAAGAACGAAAATATTGACGTTAAAAACGGTATTGTTATTTTAATAACCGTGCTTGCCTTTACAATGGTGGGGAGCTATGTGGCGAGCTTTGTTTCCAGCTCCTTGGCGGGGAACGTTTCCATAGTGATGACGGCTTTGCTTGGGCTTCGTTTTATCTTTATCCCTGTTAAAACGACCAAGGAAAAGAGTGCGGAAGCGAACAAAACCAAACGACTGATAAAATCGATTATATTCGGTTGTCTTGTCGGTTTTGTGTGCGGATTCGTCGGCGCGGGCGGTGGCTTGATGATGCTCCTAATTTTTACGAGCGTTTTGGGCTACGATTTGAAAACGGCGGTAGGGACAAGCGTATTCGTCATGACCTTTACCGCGTTGACGGGCGCTGTTTCGCATTTCGTAATAAAAGGTTTTCCCGACCCGTTGATGTTGGGGCTTTGCGCCATTTTTACCTTGATTTGGGCAAGAATTGGGGCGCGTATTGCCAATAAATCGAAGGAAAAAGTACTAAACCTCACGACGGGTATTTTATTGCTGTCGATTGGGGTTTCAGTATTAATTGTAAATTTAATCAAATAATTGCCGACTCGTTTGAATAGTCGGCTCGTAAAGAAGAGGAAAGGATATTTGCTCTATGAAAAAGGTAATTATTATCGGTGGTGGCGTTTCAGGTATTGCTACTGCAATTTACTTGCAATTAAACGGATACGACACGCTTGTGCTTGAAAAGAACGCGACGCTGGGCGGGGCTTGTATTGGTTGGGAAAGAAAGGGATGCTATATCGACGGTTGTATTCATTGGCTCGTCGGCACGAAACCGAATACGGATATGTATAGATTATGGGAAGAAGTGGGCGCTCTTTCCCCCGACGTGGAGGTATTCCGCCAAAAAGAAATTCATACCATAGAATTTTTAGATGGGAAAAAGCTGACCGTTTGGGCGGACGTAGAAAAACTCCGTGAGGAATTGCTTGCGATAGCGCCAGAGGATAAAAAAGCGATTGAAAAATTTTGTAAATTGATAAAAAGGTTTGCGAAAATCAATCCACCCATAGAAAAACCCGTGGATTTGATGAACGTTTTCGAATTGTGCAAAATCGGTTTTACGATGGTGGGCGATTATTATTACGTAAATAAGGCTTCGAAAATGTCTTGTACAAGCTATGCGGAAAATTTTAAAAATCCATACGTAAGAAAATGGCTGGGCGAGCAGATGTGCGCAGGGTATAATTTGATGAGCTTATTATATATGTTTGCGCATATCATGGCTGACGATGGCGGAATTCCGATTGGCGGTTCGTTTGCGTTTGTAGAGCGGATGGCAAAGCGTTATTTGGCGTTGGGAGGAGAAATTCGCCGAGGGGCGGAAGTGGAACGCGTTGACGTGGAAAATGGCGTTGCCGTCGGGGTGACGATGAAAAACGGGGAAAAAATGCGTGCGGATTGGGTAGTTGCTTCAACGCCGATAGAGCATACCTTAAAACAACTTTTGGACGGGAAATACGCCGTTAAGAAAATGGATGAGAGATTAAACGCGTGTGCCGATTATCCGATTTATACATACACGACGGCGGTGTTTAAGGTAAATGCGGATATGTCCGCGCAACCGCTTTCCCATAGAATATACGTAAACGAACCGATTGTTTTGGATAGGGAATACGCTGACATGTCGTATCGTAATTACGCATACGATAAAACGGTGAAAATGCCGACGGGATGTAGTGTCATGCAGGCGACGTTGGCAGGCGACGATGAAATGTACTTTTGGTGGAAGGACGTCAAAGCGCGTGGCGAATACCAAAAGACGAAGAAAGAAATCGGTGAAAAACTGTTGGCGATTTATCTTGCTAAATATCCGCACTTGGAAGGAAAAATCGAGGTTATCGACGTGGTCACCCCGATGACGTACGAGCGGTATTTAAACGGTAGACACGGCTCTTTCCAAGGCTTTGTGCAGACGTATAAAGGCAAAGCGTTGATGCAAAAGGGAGAGATAAAAGGCTTGAAGAATTTTATGCTTTCAGGGCAATGGCTTCTTCGAAGCGGTGGGCTTCCGCCTGCCGTGATGGTGGGAAGATTTACCGCACAACGTATTTGCAAGAGGGATAAGAAAAAGTTTAAAAAGCACGAATAAAGAATAAAATAAAGGGCGTAGCGACAAACCTGTCGCTACGCCCTTTATAAGATTGCAAAGTAAAAAGCCATCCGTTTAGATGGCTTTTTACTGTTTTTAAGAATACGTTTTTTGCGTTTGATTATGCTTCCATAGGGTTGACAACCGTCGTCGTGCCGTAGCTCATTACGCTCGTTTCCGCTACAATCGTCGTGGACAACGACATAGTTTGCCCAGCGTACGTTGCGGTAGAATTCATAATAAGGTCTTGACGAGTGCCCGAAAGAACGCCGTCCGATACGTAGTATTTTGCAAACATATCGGTGTTGGTTTCCCCGCCAAATTGATTGAAAGAATTGAACATAGAACCGCTCAACGCCGTATCAATGTATTTTTTTGCGTTTTCGCCAGCTACTTCAAAGCCGAAGTTCGTTTTCGTAAAGTAGGTATAATCGAGATGCTTGTCGTAAGCAGGGGTGATTTGTCTAACGTCAACGATATCCAATCTGTAATTGGTGATTACGGAGCTAAGATTGGTCATCCAGCCTTTGTCGTTTACCATTGCGCCTTGCATAACGTAAGGCTCGTCGTTTTGCGTCATTTGTACAAGCATTTTATTGGTGTTGTCATCGTAATATACTTTGAACGTTTGTGATTTAGGGAGGGGCTTACCGTCAATGCTTTGTACTAAGCCTTCGTCTATCATGCTACCAGAAGAGGTCACACTACCTTCCAAATACATTTTGCCTGCGTCGTATTTAATGGTGACGGTTTGCACTCCGCGATACGTGTACGTTTGCGATTGTCCTTGAACGGTTTGCGTCATCGTCATGTCTTGCGTCAACGTTTGCGTCATCGTGCAGTTTGCGTATTTTTCGTCGTTGAAAACGGATTCGAAATAGCTCTTCGTAATCGTTTCGCCTGTGACGGGACAAGGAGAATAATATCTCCATCTCGAATCGTGGTATTTAATAACGTAAACGATAATTTTCACGTTGCCGTTCGTGGGAGCGGTGGACATAGAGTAATACTCGTTCGTCGTGTATTCTACTTCCACTTTTTCAACGCCCGACATGCCTTGCTTCATATCTTCGGGGAGAGCCAACGCTTCTACTTCCGTTTCGTTTAACTCGCCTTGGGAGGTCGTATTGATAATAGTAGCGTCTTCTTGCCCAACGATTTCTTCTTCGATAAACGCGCTGACGGCTTCGTATTCCGAACCGTAGGAGTATGTAGAAACGCTACCTTTGTAGGTATCGGAAACGCCACCGATTTTATCAATGAATTCGGTATGCGTTTGGTTTTCTTGTTCGTCTCTGGTAGCTGGTCCATTGGTTTTGTCACCACCACAAGCGGACAAAAACCCAACGGAGAGGGTAGCAAGCGCCAACGCGCCAGCAAATGCTTTTTTGAATACGTTCGACTTTTTCATAAAAATCTCCTTTTTTCCAAATGCTCCCTACGGGAGCATTATATATTATATAATGATTATAAAGCTAAAAAAGAAACTTGTCAAGTGTTTGACAAAAAAAAGATAATGAAAAAGAAAAAACACTTGGCTACCAAGCCAAGTGTTTTTGCGATGTTTGTTTGAATTACTCGCCTTTGAAAGGGAGGAGCGCCGCGATTCTTGCACGCTTGATAGCGGTAGCGAGAAGTCTTTGGTGCGCAGCGCAGGTACCCGTCATTCTGCGGGGGAGGATTTTACCGCCCTCGGAAATGTATTTCTTCAAGCGGTTAACGTCCTTGTAGTCAACTGCTTCAAGCTTTTCTTGGCAGAATGCGCAAACCTTTTTACGAGGCGCTTTCTTGAAAACCTTTTTTACAGGTGCTTTTTCTTCCATGATATTTTCTCCTTAAATTTGTTTGTGTTCCCTAAAAATTAGAAGGGAATGTCGGAATCGTCATCCATTGCTTGCAATACAGGCTTGCGCTTGGGTGCGGATTGACGAGGCATATCGTCCATTTCGTCGAACGAATCGCCGTTTTCTCTGGGCGAGAGGAATTCCACGTCTTGCGCGATGATATCCACCGCAGTACGCTTCACGCCTTGGTTGTCTTCATAGTTGCGAAGCTGAATGCTTCCCACAACGGCAACCTTCTTGCCTTTTTTGGTGTAGCGCGCAATCGTTTCCGCCATAGAACGCCATGCGGTACAGTTAAAAAAGTCCGTTTGGCGTTCGCCTTCTTGCGAAGCGTAGTTGCGGTTTACGGCAATCGAGAAATGGCATACGGGCACACCGCCTGCCGTTTCCGAAAGTTCCGGGTCGCGCGTTAAGTTTCCAATTAAAAATACTTTGTTCATTTTCTTTTCCCCGATTATTAGTTGAGTTTCGTAATCAAACGTCTAACAACGTCTGCGTCGATGCCTGCAACACGTTTAAGCTCTTCTACAACTTTGCCGTCTGCTTCGAACGTCATCAAAACGTAGTAAGCTTCCGTCTTGTAGTTGATAGGATAAGCCGTTTTCTTCGTGCCCCACTTGTCCGTGGATACGATAGCGCCGTTCATCGATTTAACGATTTCCTCATACTTTGCGATTTCGGCTTCCTTTGCTTCATCCGTCAACTCGTTATTGAGAAGATAGAGCATTTCGTATTTAGCCATACTTTTTCACCTCCTGGTCTTATTCGGCATATCAAAGATATGCAAGGTTTTACGGCTTTTTCAGCCGTGTAGAGATATTATATCCCATTTTCCTTATTTAGTCAATCAATTTTTATACGTATTTCAAGATTTTTTCCGTTTAAATGCTCGCTTTACGCACCGGAAGCATCCATAACCCAATTAATCAT
The DNA here is from genome assembly GCA_015069525.1 of Clostridiales bacterium. Taxonomy (GTDB): domain Bacteria; phylum Bacillota; class Clostridia; order Christensenellales; family Borkfalkiaceae; genus Scatosoma. The sequence goes on from SVIK01000009.1 coordinate 20,478, forward strand.
TTCAATAATGGTCATTTGTTTTACAAGCTTGCCGTCGGGCGTGCCGTCAATCGTTGCGGTGGAAGCAAGGAACGCGTTCTTTTCGTCCACCGATTCGTCGTTGGGCGTAGTGGGGTCGTCTTCAAATACGACCAAGTCGTCGGTTATCAACTTTTCAAGCGTTGCCGTTTGCATATTTTCTTGCATGTTTGCAATCATTTGGTCTACACCCATCGTTTCGCCGAGCAAACAGTATTGGTCGGGCGTTTCCATTTCGTTGGTGGTCGGGTCGTCGAAAAGGTATCGCCACATCGGTTTTACCGTCACGCCGTCTTCCTCGTAAATCTTTTCCGCAAAAACGTCGTCAAACGTGAGCTTTTCCATCTCTTGCGGGAGTTCGTCTAAGGAATAGGAAGCCAAGTTCGACAAAATAGCGTTTTCGTTTACGTCTTCGCCCAGCAAATCCTTTAACGTGAGCGTGTTGAATAAATTGCCTTCCTTTAAATCCTTTACCGTTCTAGGCTTTGCTTCGCCCTTCATTTGGATATTGCCCTCTGTATCGTATTCCCAATCTTCGCCTTCCGTGCCGTAGCAAATTGCGAGCATTGCTCTGTGCGTGCTAGGGGTGGGTTTGAGCAAATCTTTGAGATACATTTTATTGATAAGGGCGTCGGTGCCGTCGTTGAGCATGCCGATTGTATTTTTCTTAAACCTGATGGGAAGGGTATATTCTGCGTCTTCAAAGGCGTAATATTTCCCATCCTCCGTATTGTATTGTAAATATCTCGTTTCGGTGATTTCCGTGTCGTTTTTGGTGTATTTGTGCGTGAGCACGATACCGTTTTGCGCATCTTCCGCACCCGACACGATATTTTCCGTCACGTCGTTGCCTTCGTCGTCCTTTAAGGTGAAAGGTGTTGCGCTTGCTTCGTAGAAGACTTGCTTCATTACGATATTGCCGTTTTCGTCCAATTCCTTTTCATAGCGGTATTCTGCGCCGTAGGCAAGCATGCACATGACGGCGTCGGTGGGGAAGCTGATAGGAACGAAGGAATCGATAGGGAGGATTTGTACTTTTTCGTCCAAATCTTCGCTTAAAAATTCAGCCACCGTTAATTTGGTCGCACCGTGCAACATTTGCATTTCGCCGTTTTCGTCGATAACGTAATCGACGCCTTCCACGCCGTAGCAAATGGTTTTGATGATGTCGTTTAATTCATAGCCGAACGCTTGCAACATATCCCCAAGTGGAGCGTTGTCGAAGCAGTACTTGATATAATCGCCAAAATAAACGTCTTTGTTTTCAGGCGCGTCGGGCGTACCTTCGGGTTTGACGAGAATTCTATTCATCACTTCCGA